>NZ_CP061008.1:5453792-5780688 GCF_014490035.1 Achromobacter xylosoxidans
GCCGATGCCGTAGATTTCCACGCGGCGGGCGCCGCGGATCAGTTCCACGGCCGCCGACAGCGCGGCCACGTCCAGCACCGATTCCGTTTCCTGCAGGGTCTGGATATTGCTGTGGAAGATCTTGCTGACGACCTGCTCGGGCGTGTCCTGGGCAGCCAGGTCTTCATGGATGTACTGCACCGGCTGCACGATCTGCTGCGCCAGCGCGATCTTCAGCTGTTGAAAGCCCGTGGCGCCCAGCAGCTTGCAAAAGCCCACCACGCTGCCTTCGCTGCACTGGGTGCGCTCGGCCACTTCGCTGACCGACATGTGCACCACCTCGGCCGGGTTGCGTATGACGAACTCGCCGATGCGCTGCGAGGCCGCCCCCATCGAGGGCAGCAGGCTCTGGATGCGCGCCAGCATGGCCTGCGGCGAGCCCCGCTGCTGATCGGCGGCGGTCGGGGTTCGGGGAGTGCGTTTGGATGTGGCCATGGCGGAGATCGAGGAACAGGAACCGGATGCGCAGGCAACGATACCCTACCCGCTGCCGGCGCGGCGACGGCGCATGCTAACGGCCGCCGATGACAGGATATCCGGGCAGCCGCAAGCCGCCCATGAAAAAGGCCGGCATGTGCCGGCCTTTCCGTTTGCTGTGGCTTACTTCGCCGGCGCCGCGGGCGTTTCGGCGGGCTTGTCGCCTGCGGCCGGTGCGGCCGGGGTGGCGGGTGCGGCCGGGACCGAGGGCACCGACGCGTCGGGCTTGGCCGGAGCGGCGGGCACCGAACCCGCGCCGGGAACCGACGAACCAGCGGGAGCGGGCGCTGCGCCCGGCACTTGCGGCACCGAACGGTCGGCCGGGAAGCTTTGCATCACGCCGGAGTCGACGGCAGGGCCGCTATTGCCCTTGTGGCTGACATAAGCCAGGCCGGCGGTGGACGCGAAGAAGACCACGGCGGCCCACTTGGTCGCGCGCGACAGGAAGTTCGCCGCGCCGGTGGCGCCGAACAGGCTGCCGGCCGAGCCACTGCCGAAGGCGGACCCCATGTCGGCGCCTTTGCCCTGCTGAAGCAGGACCAGGACGATGATAGCCAGCGCCGAGATCACTTGGACGGCCAGCAGGATTTTGAGCATCAAGGGCATTACAGACTCCGGAACGGAAACTTAGATAGCGGCGATTCGCAAAAATTCTTCGGCCACGAGCGACGCGCCGCCGACCAGGGCACCGTCGATATCAGTCATGGCGAACAAACTGGCGGCATTGGCAGCTTTGACGCTACCGCCGTACAACACTTGCACCTGCGCCGCGCCCAGCGCGCGCAGGGCGGCGCGGATGGCGCCATGGACTTCCTGCGCCTGCTCGGGGCTGGCGGTGCGGCCGGTGCCGATGGCCCAGACGGGCTCATAGGCCAGGACCATGCGCGAAACCGCCTCGGCGCCCAGCGCCAGCACGGGCTTCAATTGGCGTTCGATCACGGCCAGCGTGTTGCCGGCTTCGCGGTCGGCCAGGGATTCGCCCACGCACACCACCGGGGTCAGGCCGGCAGCCAGCGCGGCCTGGGCCTTGGCGGCCACGGCCTCGTCGGTCTCGCCGTGCAGCACGCGGCGCTCGGAGTGGCCGGCCAGGGCCCAGCGGCAGCCGAATTCCTTCAGCATGGCGCCGGAGACTTCCCCGGTGTAGGCGCCCTTTTCATGGGCGCTGACGTCTTGCGCACCCCAGGACACGCTGCTGCCGGTCAGGGCCGACGCCGCTTGCGCGAGGTAGGGGAACGGCACACAGATGCCGATTTCGCAGTGGCTCGCAGCATCCGCGGCGCGCAGCTCGGTCAGCAACGCGGCGTTCTCGGCCAGGTTGCCGTGCATCTTCCAGTTGCCCAGCACGAGGCGGGCGCGGTTTTCGACTGAAGTCATGGCGAGGTATCTGTATCGGTTGGACTGGGGCGAGCCAAGGGCTGCGTAGCAACCGCCCACGGGCCTGCCTGGAAAAAATTCCAGGCGAAACCCGTGATTGTATCCTGTTGCGGGACGCTACGCCGAGCGCCCCCCATTTCTTACATGGTCAGGATGATTTTGCCGATGTTTTCACCGCTTTCCATCATGGCATGGGCGCGCGAGGCCTCGGCCAGCGGGAAGGTGGCGTGCACGATGGGCTTGATGGCCCCTTTTTCCAGCAGGGGCCAGGCCTGCTCGCGCAGGGCGCGCGCGATGGCGCCCTTGAAGGCGACCGGACGGGGACGCAAGGTCGAGCCGGTGATGGTCAGGCGGCGGCGCATGACCTGGGCCGTATCCACATTGGCGTGGGAACCGCCCAGCTGGGCGATGATGACGATGCGGCCGTCGTCGGCCAGGCACTGCATGTCGCGGCCGATGTAATCGCCGGCCACCATGTCCAGGATCACGTCCACGCCGCGTCCGCCGGTGGCGTCCAGCACTTCCTTCACGAAATCCTGGGTCTTGTAGTTGATGCCGCGCTCGGCGCCCAGCGCTTCCACGGCGCGGGCCCGGTCGTCGCTGCCGACGGTGGCATAGACCTTGTGGCCCATGGCGCGGGCCAGCTGGATGGCCGTGGTGCCGATGCCGCTGGCGCCGCCATGCACCAGCAATGCCTCGCCTTCGGACAGGCGGCCGCGGTCGAATACGTTGCTCCAGACCGTGAAATAGGTTTCCGGCAGGCCGGCGGCCTCGATGTCGGACAGGCCCTTGGGAATCGGCAGGCATTGCGCCGCGGGCGCTACGCAGTATTCCGCGTAGCCGCCGCCCGCCACCAGGGCGCAGACCTTGTCGCCCAAGACAAAACCGCTGCCGGCCAGGTCGCCGCCGACGATCTCGCCGGCCACTTCCAGGCCCGGCAGGTCCGAGGCGCCGCGCGGCGGCGCGTAGTTGCCCTTGCGCTGGAACACGTCGGGACGGTTGACGCCCGCGGCGCTCACTTTGATCAGGACTTCACCCGCGCCGGCTTCCGGCGTGGGGCGCTCCACGGGGACCAGGACCTCGGGGCCACCAGGGCGAGAGATTTCTACGGCGTGCATCGCGTGCCTCCTTTGCAGCAAATGGATTATTATTGCGCCCTTTACGGCGTATCGTGTTCCCGGCCCGGCAGATTGTTTGCCTGATGGCCGGATCGCCGGAATATACGCAATACCAGGAAGCGTGGCAGAGTGGTCGATTGCACCGGTCTTGAAAACCGGCAACGGGCAACCGTTCGTGAGTTCGAATCTCACCGCTTCCGCCAAGACACCCGATGCCAGCGCGCATCGCCGCCCGCAAGGCGGCATGGGGCTACAGGCTGCCGTACGAATGCAGCCCCGACAGAAACATGTTCACCCCCAGAAAGGCGAAGCTCGTCACCACCAACCCGGCGAGCGCCCAGTAGGCCGCCACCTCTCCTCGCAGCCCCTTGAGCAGCCGCATGTGTAGCCAGGCGGCATAGTTCAGCCATACGATCAGCGCCCAGGTCTCCTTGGGATCCCATTGCCAATACGCGCCCCAGGCGTCGGCGGCCCACAACGCGCCCAGCACGGTGGCCACGGTGAAAAAGGCGAAACCCAGCGCGATGGCCCGGTACATGATGTCCTCCAGCACCTCCAGGGACGGCAGCCGGCGGGCAATGGGACGGCGCAGCGCCAGCACCGCGCCCACGACCATGGCGCCCCCGCCGAAATACAGCATCCACACAGGCGACAGCCGCCGCGAGCCGAAGATCATCGGCTCGGCGCATAGCAGCGCGCCCAGCAGGAAAACTGGAATCAGGCGCTTGCCCGCTGCGCTCTGCCCGTGCAGCTTGACCAGGTAGGCGAAGCCCACCGCACCCGCCAGCGAGAACGTGCCATAGCCCACGAAATTGGCCGGCACGTGCAGCTTCATCCACCAGCTTTGCAGTGCGGGCACCAGCGGCTGGATCTGATGGGCGCCGCGCGTGAGCGAATACCAGGACAGGAACAGGACCATCGAGGCAACCACCAGCATGACGAAGCCGCCCAGCGCTCGCGTGGCGTAGCGGGCCTCGTAGTAGAGGTAGAACAGCGCCGTGACCAGTGCAAAAAAAACGAACACCTCGTACAGGTTGCTGACCGGAATGTGTCCGACATCCGGTCCCAGCAAATGTCCTTCGCGCCAGCGCACCAGCAGGCCGGTCAGCCCCGCCCATACCCCGCCCCAGGTCAGGACCGTGCCCAGCCAGGCGATCGCGGGCCGGGCCAGCCCCGCCCAATAGCAAAGCGTGCCCAGCACGAACAGGCAGCTCATCCAGAGTATGGCCGACTGCGACGACAGCAGATACTTGAGCAGGAAGACGTTTTCGGCGCGCCCCAGGTTGCCCTGCAGCAGCCCTGCCCCGCCCGCGTACAACCACGCGGCCAGCAGCGCGCTGGCGCCGCTGGCCAAGAACAGAGGCCGCAAGGGGCGCCACAGCCATCCCAGCCAGGCCAGGGCAGGCACCGCGCCGATCAGCATCGCTTGCTCGTAGCCGTTCAGGAACTGGCCGAACTCCCCCAGTGCATAGGCGCAGCCGGCAAGACAGATCAGCAGGAACCCGGCGTCGGTCGGGTTCAAGCGCCTGCCGGTCCGGGCAGCGGCATTCGAAACGTCCGACACGGACCGGCGGCAAGTCGGCGGGACGGACCCGGTGGCGGTAAGCGGCATCGCGGCATCTCCATGCGTAACCGTGCGGCCCAGGTTGCCCGCAGGCCGAACGAATCTTATTTTGTCATAGGACAAATTCATTCTAAGAACGACGCGTCCGCGCTGCATAGCGACGGCGCCAGCCCCCACGCTGCGCCGCCATCCCTACCGGAAACGCGGCAACCGTGCTAGACGCCCGCGCAGCGCGCTTCGTCCAGGGACAGGCGGGACGCTATCCGCTCCGGACAGGATTCCTGCAATTGCCTGCAGGCCGCGTGCACGCGCGCCATGGCCAGGGCGATTTCTCCGGTTTCCAGGCCGGCGTAGCCAAACAGCAGATGCCGGGACTCGACGCCCTCGGCCGCGCTGGCGGCGGCCTGGGCCAGCGGATACAGCCTCACGCCCTGCGCCAGTGCGGCCGCGGCGACCGCGTCGGCGCCGGGGCTGTCCGCCGGCAGTTCAAAGGCCAGGTGCATCCCCGAATTCTGTCCGCTGATCCGGCCGCGTCCGCCCCAGACTTTACGGATGCCACGCAGCAGTTCGTCGCGCTGCGCCTGGTAGCGCCGCCGCAAGGTCTGCAGGTGGCGGGCGAAACAGTTCTCATCGAAGTAGCGCGCCAGCACGGCCTGCGTCAGCCATGGGCTGCCGTTGTTGAGCAAGGCCTTGCGTTCGGCAAAATCGTCGACCAGCTCAAGCGGGCAGACCATGTATCCCAGCCTCAAGCCGGGCCCCAGCGTCTTGGAGAACGTCCCCAGGTACACGACCTGCCGCGGACTCATCGCGGCCAGCGGCATGGGCAGCACGGACTCATAGCAAAAGTCGCCGTCGTAGTCGTCCTCGATGATCAGCGCGCCGCTGCGGGCCGCCCATTCGAGCAATTGCCGGCGCCGGGACAGGGACATGGCGTAGCCCAGGGGGTACTGGTGCGAGGGCGTCACATAAGCCAGCCTGGCCGGGCCTTCCGGCAACAGGTCGGTGCGCAGTCCCTGCCCGTCCACCGGAACCGGCGCCTCCTGCGCGCCATGCCGCCGCACCAGATTCCTGAACCCCGCATAACAGGGCGACTCGAACACCGCCCGGCCGTGGCGGTCCAGGAAATGCGAGGCGATCAGGCTCAAAGCCTCCTGGCTGCCGGCGGTGATCAGCACCTGTTCGGGCTCGACCTTCAGCGCCTTGGCGGCCGACAGGTAATCGGCAATCTGCACGCGCAAGCCCCACAGGCCGGCGGGCGGCGCATATTCGGCCATGGCGCAGCCCGCATGCCGTAGCAGCTGGTTCGACAGCATGATGAACTGGCGCAACGGAAAGGCGTGGACCGAGGGACGGCCGACCTTGAAGTCATAGCGCGGCGGCATGGGCGGCGACTGGCCGCAGACGCCGCTGGAGAGGGCCTGGCTGACGGCGTCGGCGTAGACCGGCGGACGGTCCTGGACGAAATCGGGACAGCGCGGATTGATGACCAGGCTGCGGTTCAACGTCACGAAATAGCCGCGGCTGGGCTTGCTCTGGATCAGGCTGGAATCGATCAGCAGTTCATACGCGCCCAGCACGGTGTTCTTCGATACCTGCAGCAGCGATGACATGCGGTTGATCGCCGGCAGCCTGTCTCCTTCCTGCAGCCGTCCGGCGCGTATCAGCGCCTCGATCTGGTCGGCGATCTGCTGCTTGTAGGGTTTTGCATCCTGGCGGGATAGGGAAAGCGGGAGTGAAAACATGGCGGACAACCACAGGACAAAAATGGCGCCGGCCTTTCGAAGCGGCGCGGGCCGGCCGCGCTCCGTTTGCTATCACAGTAGTGCTTTGGCCACATCATTACTTTGTCCTATGTCAAAAAACAAATTGGACCGTAACCATCGCGCAGGCGTGAGCCGTGCCTTATCGGCCCAGTGCCGCGATGACACAGTGCATGTGCCGCAGTTTCGGCAAGAACTTTACGGGAGAGATCGACATGCACACCAAGCTATTGAGCGCGGCCTTGCTGTTCGTCTCGGCCGGCGCCGCCTGGAGTGCGCCGACCGAGGAGTACCTCAAGGCGAATCAGCTGTTCCAGCAGAACTGCGCCGTCTGTCATGGCGCCGACCGCGGCGGCTACATCGCGCCGGGCCTGACCAGCGACCGCCTGGTCCAAAGCGAGGCGGCGCTGCGCGGCACCATCATGACCGGCATCCCCGACACGCTGATGCCGCCCTTCGTGGGCCGCCTGTCCGACGAAGAGATCCGTGCGTTGGCCCGCCTCATCAAAACGCAGACGGCAGACGATCCAAAATGGGGGCTGGACCAGATCCGCGCCAGCGTGCAGGTGGTGGTCGATGAAGCCACCCTGCCCGCCAAGCCGAACTACGCCATCGACACCGTCTACGACCTGATGGTGGTCATGGCGCGCGGGCGCTATGGGCGGGGCGATACGGGCAACAATGCGCGCACCGTGTTCCTGGACGGCAAGACCAACAAGGTGGTCGGCGAGATCGCCACGCCGGTGGCGCCGCACATCATGGATTTCAGCCCCGTGGCGGAACGCTGGGCCTGGCTCAAGAGCGACGACGGCATGGTCTACAAGATCGACCTGTACTCGCTGCAGATCGTGCGTAAGGCCAAGGTCGGCCTGACCGGACCCGGCATCGCCCTGTCCAACGACGGCAAGTGGCTGGCCATCAGTTCGTTCGTGCCCAAGAGCGTCGCCATCCTGAAGGCGGACACGCTGGAACCGGTCAAGTACATGGATCTGGAGGGCGAGGATCCGGACGGCAAATTCGTCAAATCGGCCGGCGGGCCCGTCATCGGCAGCCGGATCAACAACAAGTTCGCCCTGACGCTGCGCCAGGCGGGCCAGATCTGGATCATCGACCCCGACAAGCCCGACATGCCCGTGACCAAGCTGACCAAGGTCGGCCGCATGCTGCATGACACCTTCCTCACGCCCGACGGGCGCTACTCCATGGTCGCGTCCTATGACGACAACAAGATCGTCGCGATCGACTTCAAGGACGACAAGGTGGTGCGCGACATACCCGCCGGCTGCCAACCTCACGTCGGCTCGGGCGCGGTGACCGAAGTCAACGGACGCTTCCTGGCCTTCGGCACCAACATCGGCACCTGCGACAAGGGCTCCGTGGTCACCGTGTGGGACACCAAGGACTTTTCCGTGGTCAAGCAGATCCCGGTGGCGGGGGCCACCGAATCGCCCGCCGCCCATCCAAACGCGCCCTACGTGGCGGTGGACATCGTCGACAAGGACAAGCGCGCGGCCTGGATCCAGCTGATCGACAAGAACACGCTGGAAGTGGCCAAGACCCTGGACGTGGGCGGACATGCCTTCTTCCCGGACTACAACCGCACCGGCAATTACCTCTATGTCAGCTCGGGCTACTGGGGCGACCGCATCAAGATCTACGACAGCAAGACCCTGGAACTGGTGGCAGAGCACAAGATGGAAAGCCCCTCGGGCATTTTCTCCCGCGCCCGCACCCGCTGGCTGACCATCGGCCTGTCCGAAACGCGCAAATTCTGAGCCGAGGAACCGACACATGAAAACGCTATTCCGCATACTCACGGCGCTGCTGCTGTCCCAGGCCGCCGCGCACGCGCTGGCCGCCGACGGGCAGCCCGCCCTGGTCGCCGGCGGCAATCCTGACACGCTCTCGCCCCGCGTCTCCGCCATGCTGCCGTTATGCGCCTCCTGCCATGGCGCGGACGGCATCAGCGCCGTCGGCCTGTACCCCAATCTTGCGGGGCAGAAAACCGAGTATCTGGTTAAACAGCTCAATGCCTTCAAGACCCGGGAACGTAATGACCCGGTCATGAGTTCCATGGCAGAGCCCTTGAGTCCCGAAGCCATCCAGGAGCTGGCCCAGTACTTCTCCAGCCGCAAGTAAGGGAGCAGAGCGCCATGAATACGCCATCCGCGATGCTCTTCCCGGTGTACTTCAACCTGGCCGGCCGGCGGGTGGTCGTGGTGGGCGGCGGGGCGGTGGCCGAACGCAAGATCAGGCTGCTGCTCAGCGCCGGCGCCGCCGTTGCCGTGGCGGCGCCGGCCCTGACGTCCTGGCTGCGTGCAGCCGCGGACCAGGACCAGTTCCAGCATGTGCCGGAGGTCTTCTCGCCGGCCTGCCTGGACGGCGCCTGGCTGGCGGTGGCCGCGACCGATCACGGCGGCACGAACCAGGCGGTTGCCGCGGCGGCGGTTGCGCGCCGCATTCCCTGCAACGTGGTCGACGACCCCGTTCTGTCGACGATACAAGTGCCCGCCATCCTGGACCGCTCCCCGCTGGTGGTGGCGATTTCGTCAGGGGGCTGTGCGCCCGTGCTGGCGCGGCGCATCCGCGAACGGCTGGAAGCCTTGCTCGACGAAAGCACTGGAGATCTGGCCCGGCTTGCGGCGCGCTACCGCAACCGCATCGTTGCGCGCTTCCGCAACCTGGACCAACGCCGCGACTTCTACGATTGGATGCTGGACGGTCCGCTGCCCTCGTTGCTGGCGGCGGGAGACGGCAGGCAGGCCGGTCTGGCCCTGGAAGCCGCGATGCAGGCCGATACCCTGCCCCGCGCAGGCAGCGCGACGATACTGGCGGCCGCCGACGGCCCCGCCGACCTGTTGACCCTGCGCGCCTTGCGCCTGTTGAACCAGGCCGACCTGGTTGCGCACGTGCCGGCGGTCAATCCGGCCATCCTGGACAAGGCGCGGCGGGACGCGACGAGGATCGAGTTGAAAGGTCTGGGCCTGCAGCCCGACGCGACCGTAGCCACGGGCACGGGACTGGACTGGCTGGCCCGTCAGGTGCGGGCGGGCCAACGCACCGTCCTGCTGCTGGGAACCGCGCATGACCCGAAGCTGCTGGTGCGACGAATGCTGGCTTGCGGCGTGGCATGCAGCGTACTGTAGCCATCCGGCCCCAGACCAGCGCCGCGATCAGGAACTTGCGTTCCCGGCCTCCTCGCCGCCCGCCAGCGCAGCCGCCAGATAAGCCTGGCCCCGCTCGCTGAAGGACAGCGACGCGGCCGCCTGCCGGCCGGCTTCGTCCATCTTGTGCCAGGTCTTCTGCAGCACCGCGACGACCTTGTCCGGATAACGCTCGCAGAATTCCTCGTACTGGTGCTCCAAAAACACCAAGCACAGCGCGTTCTCCATGCATTGCACGTCGGCATCGCGCTTGATGCCCTGCTTGCGGATGATCTTCAGCACTGCCTGTATGGTTTGCGCGTCATGGCCGGCGCTGGCAAGCAGCCTGGCAGCGACGTCCGCGTGATGTTCCTTGAGCGTATTGCGCCATTGCAGATAGCCTGTCCTGCCGGCCGGACAGGCCTCGCGCGGGACCTCCCAGCGGCCGATGTGCTGGCAGCGGGCGGCCAGGCGCAAGGCAGCGCCGGCCCGCGGGGCCAGCTTCGCCACCCAGCCCTGGAGGAATTGGGCGTGCAGCCATTCGCGCGGCTGCATCCCGCCATTCCAGGCGACCAGATTGGGATCGCGCCGGTTGTACCCATCGAACAGTTGCCAGGCGCGTTGCAGCGATGCGTCTTCCGCATTCACCGGGTTGGGCGGGAATTCCATTCACACTCCTGTCTCGTCTTCGGTCAGATAACAGCCGGGATCCTCGGCCCAGAGGTCGCCCGACTGCTTCTGCGCACGGATGCGGGTGTTGCCGTTGCAGATGTCCAGGTAGGCGCAGCCGGCGCAGCGCCCCTTGACGGGCCGCGGCCGCAGCCGCAGCAGCTTGAGCAAGGGTTCGGCGGGATCCGACCAGATCTCCGAGAAGGGCCGCAGGCGCACGTTTCCCAGAGTGTAGTGCCACCACATGGTGTCGGCGTGGACATTGCCGCGGTTGTCGATGTTGGCGACGTTCATGCCGCTGGCGTTGCCGCCCCACAGGCGCAGCCTGGCCTCGATATGCGGCGCGCGCTGCGGGTACCGTCGACGCACCCAGTGCAGGAAGAACACGCCGTCGGCATCGTTGTTGCCGGACGTGAACTCACGGGGTTTGCCGGCCACGGCATGTTCCAGGCAGGTCTCGAAGATCCGCTCCATGGCCGCCCGCGTCATGCGGTGGTGACTGTCCTCGCCCCGGTTGCGGCCGCCGCGGCCCGCGTAGTTCAGGTGTGAAAAGTAGAAGCGGTCGACATTCTCGGCGTCCAGCAATGCCAGCAGCCCAGGAAGATCGTCGGCGTTGCCCTGGGTCATGGTGTAGCGGATGCCGACCTTCAGGCCGCGGTCCCGGCACAGCCGGATGCCTGCCAGCGAGGCATCGAACGCACCCGCCTCGCCCCGGAAGCGGTCGTGCGTCGCGCCCAGGCCATCCAGTGAAATGCCCACGTAGTCGAAGCCGCAGCCGGCGATGGACTCGATGTTGCGCCGGTCTATCAGGGTGCCGTTGGACGACAGGCCTACGTAAAAGCCCATGGCCTTGGCCCGGCGCGCAATCTCGAAAATGTCCGGCCGCAGCAGCGGTTCGCCGCCAGACAGGATCAGCGCCCTGACGCCGTGGGCATGCAGATCGTCCATGACCGCGCAGACCTCGGCGTAGTCCAGTTCGCCGGCAAAGTCCCTGTCGACCGAAGCGGAGTAGCAATGCCGGCAATGCAGATTGCAGCGCCGGATCAGGTTCCAGATCACCACGGGTCCGGCCGCCCCCCGGCGAGGCGCGAGCGGCGTGGGGCGCAGCAGTTCGGAGACGAAGGCAGAGATGCGGAACATGCGGAATTCCTCGCTATGCGTCCGGCCCACGGCCGTCTTTCAGGCGCAGGCCGGTCTTTTTCAGGATGGCCGAGGAAAACAGCACGTCGCGCGCACGCAGGGCGTCCGGAAAGCGCGCTTCCAAGGCCTCGGCGACTTCATCGATGCGCGCCAGCACCGCCGCGCGGTCGGCGCCGTGCAGCATGGCGTAGAGGTTGTAGCGCCACAGCGGCGGATGCCGGGGACGCCGGTAGCAATGGCTTACTTCCGCACGCTGGCCCAGCCAGGCTCCCACGGCGTCGATCTGGCCGTCGTCCACATCCCAGACCGTCATGCCGTTGGCCACGAATCCCAGCGCGTAGTGGTTGGGCACCACGCCGATGCGCCGTATCACGCCGCGCGCGAGCATGTCGCGCAAATGCGCCATCACCTCGGCTTCGGTGACGCCCAGCCGCTCGGCCACGGCCCGGTACGGATCCCGCCGGATCGGCAGCCCGTCCTGCGTGGCTTGGACCAGGGACAGTTCGAACGGAGTCAGGCCGGCTGCGTCCATCTCAGACCTCCAGCTTCATTTCAAGGAAGTACTCTCGTTCCTTCGGAAACGCCAGCACGGGCAGGCCCGTCTCCTGTTCGATGGCGCGCAAACAGGCAGCCACATCGGCGGGATCAGCCGCCGCCAGCACGAACCACATGTTCAGCGCATGCTCGCGGCGGTAGTTGTGCGCAACCTCGATCCGGCGGTTGACCAGGGCCACGACCCGCTCCCATTGCGCCTGCGGTACGGCCATCGCCGCCAGGCAGTAGGCACCGCCAGCGCGCTCGATCTGGAACAGCGGACCGAAACGGCTCAACGCGCCGCACTCGCGCAAGCGGGCCACGCGCGCGATCACGGCGTCTTCGTCCAGCCCCAGCGCCCGCGCGACGTCCGCGAACGGACGCGGGCTGATGGGAAAGCCGCCCTGCAGGCGGTTGATCAGCTTGCGGTCGGCAGCGTCCAGCGCCAGCGGCACGCTCGCGGCAATGTTCTTGGGCCTAACCATGCGCCGCCTCTTCCGGCACGAACCTCGCGCCGCGCTGCTTGAAGCACCTGGTCGAAAACAGCACCGCATGCGGCCAGGCATCCAATCCGAGCCGGCCGGCGATGGCATCGCGCAGCGCCCGCACCGCTTCCCGCTCCTTGCCGTGGATCATGCAGAAGAGGTTGTAGGGCCACTGCGGCAAGCGCCGCGTGCGCCGGTAGCAGAGTGTGACGCCGGGCTCGGCACCCAGCCGCTCCCCCAGCGCATCCACCCGCGCGTCGTCCACGTTCCAGACGCACATCGCATTGGCGCGAAAACCCAGCTGGCGATGCCTGAGCACCACGCCGAAGCGACGGAACAGGCCTGCGCGCAGCCAGCGCTCCAGCAGGCGCAGCGTCTCGTCTTCATCCAGCCCCGTCGGCAGCCCCAACCGGCGATAGGGTTGCGCGCAAAGGTCCAACCCATTCTGCACGGCGTGGAGCAAGACCTCTTGCGCGCTGCCGGCGGGCGGCAGCGCGGCTGGACTGCCGCCGCGCTGCGGCGCTGCGCGTTGTTGTGGCGTACTCAGGCTGAAACCCAAGTCGATGTGGTACTCGGCCTCCATGGGCAAGGCCAGCGGCTCGCAGCCGGTATCTTGCCCGATCCGCGCCAGCAAGCGCGCCAACGCGCCAGGCGTGCGGCTGGCGGCCACAAACCACAGGTTCAGCGCATGCTCGCGCTCGTAGTTGTGATTGACCTGCGGCAGACTGCTGACGTAGGCGGCGACCTGATCCACGCGGCCGGCCGGCACCCGCATGCCGACCAGCGCGCTGGCGAAACAGGACTGGTGCAGCACCGGGCCGATCCGGCTCACCACGCCCGCTCGCTGCCACAGGCGAAAGCGCGCCAGCACCGTGTCTTCATCCAGGCCGACGCGCTCGGCCAGCAAGGCGTAGGGGCGCGAGACCAGCGGGAAGTCGCGCTGCCAGCCATCGAGCAGACGCAAATCTGTAGCGGACAGCTCAGAATCCAATGCGGCCGCTCCTGTTGGTGAAGAAAATGCCGCTGGGCTTGGGAATGTCGAGCGTGGCGCCGCGTTGCAGCGTCCGGGTGTCGTACACCACGACCCGGTCATCGTCGCGTGCCGACAGCCATACCGCCTCTCCGCGCGGCGTGAACTCCATGTGCAGCACGCCGCGGCCCGGCGCCAGCGTCCGGACCACGGCCAGGGTGTCGGTGTCGATGACCTCCACCTGGCCGTTGTCGGGCACCGCGAAGTTGACCCAGACACGGCGGCCATCGGGCTGCGCCATGACGAACACCGGCTGGCCCAACGTGGCGATGCGGCCGGTTTCCTGCCAGGTGGCGGTATCCACCACCAGCACCTCGTGCCTGCCGATGGCGGGCAGGAACAGCCGGCCGCCCGCCGCGCTCCAGCCTCGCAGATGGGGCATCTTGTAGACCGGCAGCGCTTCCTCGCCGCGCCCATAGCCCTGCAGGATCTTGCGCACGCCAGCCTCCGGATGCCAGAGGTCCATCATGGCCAGCGCATCCTCGCCAAACAGCCCGGCGATGTAATAGCGGCCGTCAGGGGTGACGAGCGCATCGTAGGGTTGACGGCCGGCCTCATAGCGCTGCGTGGCCGGGCGGGCGGGGTCCGACAGATCGGTGATCCAGATCTCGCCCGCGTCGAACAGCGCGTAGGCGAACTTCTGTCCGGGCAGGTCCGCCAGGCCGACCACTTTGGAACGCTTGCCCGGCGCATACTCGGCCGGCACTTCGCTGATCTGGCGCAAGGTCTGGGCATCGAATACCTTGATGCCGCCAGGCGTGTAGTTCTGCACCACGATCAGCCGGCCGTCCTGCGAAATGGCGCCGCCGATTGCATTGCCGGACTGGATGATGCGGCGGTCCACGCGCCTCCGCAGCAGATCCACCTTGCTCAGCCCGCCGTCGCGGCCGAAGACGTAGCCGTAGCGGCCATCGCGGGAATAGGCGATGTGCGCGTGGGAAAGATCGCCCAGCCCTTCGACCCGCGCCAGCCGGGTCTGTCCGCTGGTTTCGACGATGGAGACGGCGCCATCGGCACGCTCGATCACCATGCCCAGGTCGTTGGTGCCGCGCGGGTCGGTAGCCGCTGCGCAGCCGGCCAGCGCAACGGCGGCCAGGACAAGCAGGAGTCGCAGTTTCATGAACCTTCTATTCCTCAGGAAAGCCTTGGAGCAGGCGCGCGGCGATCCAGGCGGCTTCGTCGGGCGCAAGCATGCCGCGCCACCCGGGCATGGCGGTGCCGGGCAGCCCGTGCAGAATCGCCTGTTCGAGATAGGCCGGCGGCTTGCCGGCAAGCGCTTGCGGCGTCAGCGCCGGCCCCAGGCCGCCACTCAGGCGCAATCCATGGCAGGAGCCGCAGTCCTGCCGCACCAGGTGGATGAGCCGCTGCCGATCGGCGGGATCGAGGTCCGGCGCCGCCTGCACCTGGCCCGCCGCCGCGCCCAGCCCCGTGCAACAGGCCAGCGCCAGGCATGTCAGGCCGCGACCGGGGCGCATGGCTCGGCCGTGTCACGCAACAGCAGCTGTCCCGCCGCGGCGGCGGACCATGCCCGCTGCGCCAGACGTACCACGTCGCCGACCACCAGCAGCGTGGGCGGCTTGAAGCCGGCCACCAGCTGCGGAATCTGGCGCAAGGGGGCCACCGTCCAGTCCTGGGCTTCGGTGGTGCCGGAATGAACCAGCGCGGCCGGCGTATCGCCGCCACGCCCATGCCGCTGCAAGGACGCGACGATCTCGGCGGCGTTGGCAACCCCCATGTAGAACACCAGGGTACAGGTGGGATCGACCAGCGAACTCCAGTCCAGTTCAAGACCAGCATCGTCCCGCAGATGGCCCGTGATGAAACGCACGCTGGCCGCCACGCCCCGATGCGTCAAAGGAATGCCCAACGCTGCCGCGCAGCCATTGGCGGCGCTGATGCCCGGCACGACCTCAACCGGTACGCCATGCCGGGACAGGAACAGCAGTTCTTCGCCGCCCCGGCCGAAAATGAACGGATCACCGCCCTTCAAGCGCACGACGCGGGAGCAAGACCCCGCCAGCGCCAACAGCAACTGATGGATGTCTTCCTGCCGATGCCGGCAGTCGCCCACCATCTTGCCGACGTCATGGAATTGTGCGGCGGGATTGATGAGGGGCAGAATGCCGGCGCCCACCAGCCGGTCACAGACCACGGCATCGGCCTGCTGCAACAGCCGCAAGGCGCGCACCGTCAGCAGCTCGGGATCGCCCGGACCGGCGCCAACCAGGTAAACCGTTCCGCTCACTACTCCCTCCCTTGCAGCCGCGCTGCGCAAATAAGGCTTCAGGAGGAAGTGTAGGTAGCGGGATGACGACGCAGTAGGTACGGTCCGTGCCGCCGCCATGGGTGCGCCGGCCGCGCCCAGCGTATTTTCCTCGCGATTCGCCGAGAGCCGCCACAAGGCGTAGTATGAGGACAGCCGCTGTTCACGCTCCTAGGGCCGCGCGCACTCGCGCCGCCCTCCCCACCCTCAGGAGGTAGTCATGTACAAGCACATACTCATCCCCATCGACGGATCCGAACGCTCATATGCCGGCCTGGCGCAAGGACTGGGCCTGGCCAGCGCCCTGGGTGCAAGCGTCACGGTGCTGACGGTGTACAGCGCCTACCGCCCCACTTCCATGGAAACGGTGCATCTGGAAGGGGTGCATACGGAGTATGAGCGCGAGGCCAAGGAGCTCGCCAGGTCGTACCTGTCGCAAGCGGCCGCGCAGGCCACCGCCGCGGGCGTGTCCTGCACCACCGAAATGCGCGAAAGCAATAACCCGGCGCAGACCATCATCGATATCGCCATGACGCAAGGCTGCGACCTGATCGCCATGGCCTCGCGCGGCCATGGCGGGCTGGCGGCCGTGCTGCTGGGCAGCCAGACGCAGAAGGTGATGGCGCATTCGACGCTGCCGGTGATCGTCTACCGCTAGCGCCGCCCCCTTTCCCGGACTTGCGCTAGGCCGGGACGCGCGCCCGGTAGGTCTTCGGTATGCCAGCGGCGGCCACGCCGCTGCGCAGGCTTTCCTGCGGCAGCGCCTGGGCCAGCAAGGGCCGCGCCTGCAACAGCCGCGACAGATCCACGCCCGTGCGGTAGCCCATGCTTTCCAGCATGAAGACCAGGTCTTCGGTAACGATGTTGCCCGACGCGCCAGGCGCGAAGGGGCAGCCGCCCAAGCCGCCCAGGCAGGAATCGAAGGCGCGGATGCCCTCGTCCAGCCCGGCCAGCGCATTGGCCAGGCCCAGTCCCATCGTGTCGTGCAGATGCAGCTTGACCAGCCGCGCGCCCACGGCGTCCTGCGCGGCGCGCACCGCATCGCGCACCAGCGCCGGATGGGCATAGCCCACGGTGTCTGCCAGCGCGATCTCGTCTGCGCCTGCCAACGCGGCGGCGGCGGCCACCTGCGCGACACGGCGCACCGGCACCGCGCCTTCGAGCGAACAGCCGAAGGCGGTGGCGACCGCCGCATCGATGCGCATGGGCCGCGGCTGTGCCCGCGCCCAATCGACAATGGCGGCCAGCACCTCCACCTGCGCGTCGGTGCCCTTGCCCACGTTGGCGCGGCTATGCGTGTCGCTGACCGAGACGGGAAACGACAGCGCGTGCGCGCCAGCCTCGTAGGCGGCAATGGCGCCCTTGAGGTTGCAGACCAGAGCGACGACGGTCAGCCCGTCGATCTTCAGGACCTCGGGCAGGACGGCGCCCGTATCGGCCATCTGCGGCACCAACCGCGGCGACACGAAGCTGCCCGCCTCGATCTCGCGCAGGCCGGCATCGGCCAGTTGCCGGATCCAGCGCAGCTTATCGGCCGCGGACATCATGCCCTTGGCCATCTGCAGCCCGTCGCGCGGACCCACTTCGCAAAGCCTGATTTCCTGGTTCATGTGCTGTCCTTTTCCCGGCCCGCCTACTGCTGCACCACGATGCCCGCGCTTTCGATGGTCTGGCGCGCCTTGGCGATATCCGAATTGATCAGCGCGGCAAACCGTTCGGTGGACACCGGATCGGTTTCCAGGCCTTGCGCGGCCAGCGCCTCCTGCACGTCCTTGCGCGCCAGCAGCTTGTTGAAGTCGCTGTTCAGGCGCGACACGATGGCGGGCGGCGTCTTGGCCGGAGCCAGCACGCCGTAGTAGGTCACCACGCTGAAATCCTTGTAGCCCAGCTCCGCGACCGTGGGCACCTCCGGCAGCGCCGGATTGCGCTTGGGCGAGGTGACCGCCAGCGCGCGCACCTTGCCGGACTTGATCAGCGTGGCCGCCGACGAGATCGAAGAGCCCGCAAACTGCAGATGCCCGCCCATCAGGTCCGCCAGCGCCGGCGCCGAGCCCTTGTACGGCACGTGCTGCATCTTGAAGCCGGCCGCGTGCTGCAGCATTTCGATGGCGATGTGCACGCCGCCGCCCGTGCCCGAGGTGCCATAGGAGATCTTGTTCGGATCCTTCTTGGCGGCGTCGATCACTTCGGGCAGCGTCTTGTAGGGCGAGCTGTCCGACACCAGCAGCACCATCGGCGTGGTGGCCACCAACGCCACCGGGGCCAGGTCCTTGACCGGGTCGTACGACACCTTCATCAGCAGCGGAATCAGGGTGACGTTGTCGGACTGGCCGATCACCAGGTCGTAACCCTGGGCAGGCGAACGCGCCGCTTCGGCCAGGCCCAGCGCCGTGCCCGCGCCCGGCTTGTTCTCGGGGATGACGGACCAGCCGTTGAGTTCATGCAACTTGGTGCTCATCAGGCGACCGATGTAGTCGGTGCCCCCTCCCGGCGTGGACGGGATGATGATGCGGATGGGCTTGCTGGGATAGTCCTGGGCGTGTGCGGCACAGGCGGCGGCCAGCGCGGCCACCGCGAACAGTTTGCGGATCATCTTGTCTCCTCTTCGATGGAAGTCTTGGCGGTCTGCGCCGCCTCGACCGATATCGGGCGCTACCGCCCGTTCATGCAATGACGCCTGCGCTGCGCAGGGCCTCGATGCGCGCGGCATCCCAGCCCAGACCCTGCAGGATGGCCTGCGTGTCGCCGCCCTGCCGCGGCGGATCGGAACGCTTGCCGGCCTTCAGGCCGTCGAACTCGATAGGCAACGCCGCCGCGGATATCTCCCCGCCGTCCGGCAGCCGGGTCTTCAACAGCGCGCCGCCGGCGTTCAGATGCGCGTCGTCCAGCAGGTCGTGCGGCTGGCGTATCGGGCCGTACGACAGGCCGGCGGCTTCCAAGGCCGCGCACAGTTCGTCGGTCTTCCAGGTCTTCAGGATCTCGCCCACGCCCGGCACCAGCCAGGGCCGCGCCGCCTCGCGGTCGACGGCGGTGGCCAGGCGCGGATCGGCGGCCCATTCGGGCGGCAGGAATTTCTGCGCGAAGTTGCGCCATTGCGCATCG
Organism: Achromobacter xylosoxidans; assembly: GCF_014490035.1. Classification (NCBI taxonomy): domain Bacteria; kingdom Pseudomonadati; phylum Pseudomonadota; class Betaproteobacteria; order Burkholderiales; family Alcaligenaceae; genus Achromobacter; species Achromobacter xylosoxidans. The sequence goes on from NZ_CP061008.1 coordinate 5,472,491, forward strand.
CCCACCACGGCGACGAACACGCGGCCGTCGGCGGTCTCGAACACGTCGTACACGCCCCAGGGCGGCCGGCGTTCCGCCCCCATGGGCTTGGGCGCGGCGCCCGTCAGCTGGTACTGCGCGATGAACTGCGCGACCAGCAGCAGATTGTTCTCGAACAGGCCGGAGCGCACGTGCCTGCCGCGCCCCGTGGCGTGGCGGTCGTGCAGCGCCGCCAGCGCGCCCACCACGCCGAAGGTGCCGCCCAGGATGTCGTTGACCGAGGCCGCCACGCGCTGGGGCGAGTCCGCGCCGCCGTTGATGTAGGCCAGCCCGCCCATCATCTGCACCACTTCGTCGAGCGCGGTGCGCTGCTTGTAGGGACCGGACAGAAAGCCCTTGAGCGATACGTAGATCAGCCCGGGGTTCTCGGCCGACAGCGACTCATAGTCCAGCCCGTACTGGGCCAGGCTGCCGTCGCGAAAATTCTCCACCACCATGTCCGCCTGCAAGGCCAGCTGGCGCACCACGGTCTGCCCTGCGCTTGCCTTCAGGTCGATCGCCAGGCTTTGCTTGTTGCGGTTGAAGACCGGAAAGTAGCCGCTGCCCGAGCCTTTCAGGCGCCGGGTGCGGTCGCCTTCGATCGGCTCCACCTTGATGACTTCGGCTCCCAGGTCCGCCAGCGCCAGGCCGGCCGCCGGGCCCATGATCATGTGGGACAACTCCAGCACCTTGATGCCGCGCAGCGGCAACTCGGAGTGGTCCATAAAGGGTGAAGCCGGTGTTGCTGCCATCTGCATATCCTCGGGCCTGATGCGCTGAAAAACAGGCGGTGGCAAGATCGATGCATGCCGCCGCCCCATGCCCCCATCATCGGCGGCAAGCCGGATCAGCGGGTAGCGCTCTTTCAGCACGGGGGCATTCTCGTTTGGGAACGTCCGGGAAAGCCCTGAGCCCTGTCGTTTCAGGCGGCGTCCGCCACGCCCAGATGGGCCAACAGCACGCGGGCCGCGGGCGGCAAGGCGTCCACCCCCAGCACGGCGATGCACAAGGAAGTGCTGGACCAGGCTCCAGAAAGCGGAATGAAGCGGATGTCCAGGTTGGCGTGGCGCGCCTTGAGGTACATGGGCACCACGGCCACGCCCATGCCGCGCGCCACCAGCATGCAGATGGTTTCGTGCGAGCTGACCCGCGCGCTGATGCGCCGCGCCACGCCCGCATCCTGCGCCGCCTGCTCGAACACCGCGCTGATGCCGTTGTCGCGGTTCAGTTCGATCTGCTCGAAGGGCAGCAGCTGCGCGTAGTCCAGCGTGTCGCGATCGGCCAGCAGATGCTGGCCAGGCACCACCGCCGCCAGGTCGCAGCGGCCGCAATTGAAGACCTGCAAACCGTCATGGCCGAAATCGGAACCCACCGCCACGTCGGCCTGACCGTCCAGCACCGCGCGGAACACCTCCTGCGTGGTGCCTTCTTCCAGCGAGATATCGATCTGGGGATAGGCGCGGCGAAAGGACTGGATCTGCGCCGGCAGTTCGCCGGACAGCGCCGCCACGCTGACCGCCAGCCGGATGCTGCCGCGCACGCCGGTCGCAAAGCCCGCCATTTCGCGGCGCATGCGGTCCATGCTCTGCAGCACCATGCGCACGTGCGTGGCCAGGGCATTGCCCGCGGGCGTGGGCTGCACGCCTTTGACCCCACGCTCCAGCAGTGGCACGCCGAAGGCGTCCTCCATTTCCGACATGCGTTTGCTGACGGCGGAAGGGACGATGTTCTCGCGGGCGGCGGCGCGCGCCAGGCTGCCCTCCTCCAGCGCCGCGAGGAACAGGCGCAGGGAGACGGGATCGATATCGCGAGGATGCGGCGAAAGGGGCTGGACGGGCTTCATGGCGGGAAGTGTCGTGCTTAGTGGCAGCGTCCTGGGATCGGGGTTTTCCCGGTAACATCCGCACTCCCCACGCTCTTGCGGCATTTCCAGGCCGCCACCGCCGCCCATGCAATGCCCCCGCTGCAACTGGCAGAATCCGGCCTCCAACACCCAGTGCTTCAGCTGCAATGCGCCGCTGGCCGCCCCCACAGCGGCCGCGCCTGCCGCGAAGGCTGCGAAGACCGCCAAGGCCGCCCCGGCCCGCGCCGGCAATGCCCCGGTCTTCCCCGGCATCTGGCCGCGGCTTGGCGCCACCGCGATCGACGCCGCCGTGATGGTCGCGGCCATGATCGGATTCAGCACCGCCGCCAATCTGACCTACGAATCCCTGGCCGGCGCTGCGCGCCCCGTCCTGCTGGCCATGGCCGCCGGTTTCATCGGCCTGATGCTGCCGGCCCTGATGGACGCCTGGGCCGGCGGATCCCCAGGCAAGCGGGTGCTGAAGCTGCGCGTCGTGAACCGCAATGGCGATCACCCTGGCGTCCTGCGCGCCAGTTGGCGGCACCTGATGAAGTACGTGCTGAACATCGCGCTGCCCGGCATCTTCTACCGCATCCAGCGGACCATCTTCGGCGAACGCGCCATGCACAACTGGATCTCCGGCACCTACGTGGTCTCCAGCCAGGCGGACCCGCGCGCCATCCGGCCCGCCATCGCCAAGACCCGCTCCATCACGGGCGCGGGCAAGTTCATCTTCATCGTGCTCGGCGTGCTGGCGCTGGTCGCGGGCGGCATGATCGTCGGCGCCATCGTCATGGAGCCCAAGCAGGAAGACAATCCCCTGCGCGCCGAGGTGATCCGCCTGGACCTGGTGTCGCAACCCGTGCGCATGCTGGCCGAAAACCATTACCAACGCACGGGAACCTACGCGCCGGACATGGCGGCGCTCGGCGTCACCGCGGAATCGTTGAACAGCAGCGGCTTCAGCGCGCTGAGCCTGAATCCGGTCAACGGCGTGCTGCGCTTCACCATCGCTGGCGCCCCCAGCGCCGCGGACGCGCCCGCGCTCGGCGGCAAGCATCTCGTCTACCTGCCCGAACTGCGTTCCGAAAAGAAAGGCGGCGGCATCCGCCGCTGGCAGTGCGGCAGCGACGACATCCCGCGCGCCGACCGTCCCTACAGCTGCCGCCACGAAGCCGGCGCCTCGGCGCCCTAGCCCTACCCCACGGAATCCCGCGCATGTCCGCCCTGATCGAATCCATCCATCGCGCCGATGACGGTGACGAGCACGCGCAAATGCTGGCGCTGTGTGAACAAGGGTTGCGCGAACAGCCCGCCTCGGCCCTCCTGTGGGCGCTGCGCGCCCGTTATCACGACAAGCGCGGCGCCCACGCTGCGCGCCAGGCCGACCTGGACCGCGCGCTGACCCTGGACCCGCATTGCGCCGACGCCATCCGCGTCCAGGCCACCGCGCGCTACAACGCCGGCGAACGGCAGGAAGCCTGGCGCGTCCTGCGCGATGCCCTGCAACGCACGCCTTCGCACTTCGGGCTGCTGATGGCGCAGGCCTATCTGCTGATCAACGACCGCCAGCTGGACCAGGCCATCCAGTGTTGGACCCGCGCCGCGCAGTTGCGCCCATCCGCCGGCGCGCCGCATTGCTATATCGCGTCCAACCTGGCCAACGCCGGGCGACACGCCGAAGCCGAGCCCCATTTCCGGCGCGCGACCTCGCTCGCGCCGGGCAACGGCATGTTCCTGTACGACGCCGGCAACACTTACCGCAGCCTGGGCGACCTGCACAACGCCATCGCAATGTTCGACCGCGCCCGCGCCATCCTGGGCGAGCAGAACGCCATCCAGCACAACCGCGCCTCGTGCCTGCAGGCGCTGGAACGCCACGCGGATGCCGTCGAGGAATGGACCAGCCTGCTACGGCGCGAGCCCGACTGGGACTGGCCCCTGGAAGGCAAGGCGCGGTCCCTGCACCGGCTGGGCCGCGCGGACGAAGCCGCGCCGCTATGGCGGCATCTGGACGCGCTTTCGGACAGCGGCTGGGAGGGCCGCAGGGAGCAGGCGCGCGAATACGTGCGCAGCGGTGATCCGGAGCTGGCCGAACACGCGCTGCAAGGACTGGACCCAATGAACTGCGGCGACGCCCAACTGCTGTTCGTGGCCGGCAACGCGCAACGCGACCAGCGCAACTGGGATGAAGCGCTGGAGTACTACCTGCAGGGCTACGAACTGGCGCCCGACAACGACTTCCTGCCCGGCAACGCGGCCGACATGCTGAACCGACTGGAACGCCATGACGAAGCCCTGCCGTTGTCCGAAGTGGCAATCTCGCTGGATCCGGACTGGCTGAAGTGGCGCCGCGCCCGCATCGAAGCGCTGACCCATCTGGGCCGCGCGGACGAGGCCGTGGCCGACGCCGATCGCGCCATGGCGCGCTGGCCGGACGACGGCGCCCTGCACGCAGAACGGATCAACGCGCTGATCGCCGCCAAGCGCCACGACGAGGCGCTGACGGCCTGCGACCGGCTGATCGCGATCGATCCAGACTATCGCAGCTGGGCGCTATTTTCGCGCGGCCAAACCTACAGTGAAATGAAGCGCCACGCGGAATCCGCCATGGCCTATCGCCAGGCTGCCGCCTCCTATCAACAGAACGGCAAGCCCCAGTACCAGGAACTGTCCTTGAACAACGCCCTGGCCGCGGAGCAGGCCGCCGCCGCGCCGCGCGGCCTGCTGAGCCGGTTGTTCCGGCGCAATTAGGCCGCGCGCCTAGGCGGCACGCTCCCATTCATAGCCATTCAGCAAGGTCAGCAACCCGCGCCTGACCACGACCACCGCCTCGTCGCGCAAGGCGTCGGCGCGCCAGCCCATTTCGATGGCGTACCCCGGCATGGCGACCGGGCAAGGCAGCATGCGCAGGCCGGAAGCGGCGGCCAGGCCGCGCGCCGCGTGCGCTGGCAAGGTCGACAAGGCATCGCTGCCCGGCAGCAAGAAGGCCAGCGCCGAGAAATGCGTGGTCGATGCCTGCACCCTGCGCGTCAGTCCCAGCCCGTGCAGTACTTCATCCACCACGCCGATGAAGCCGCCGGACGACACCAGGATGTGCTGGCGGCGGACGAATTCCTCCAGCGACAGCGAGGTCTGGCCCGGCGCCAGGCTGGCGGGGTCCAGCAGGCAGGCATAGCCGCCCTGTCCGACCGTCACACGCTGCAAGGCCTGCGTGGTCAATCCGCCCGAGGCGATCACCAGATCGGCCTCGCGCGCCATCAGCATGTCGGCGGCCAGGCGGCTGTGGGTCTGCCGGAAAATGATACGCAGGCCCGGCGCGCTGTCCGCCAGGGCGCGGATCGCGTCCCTCCCTAGCGCGATCTCAAAATCGTCCGACAGGCCCAGCGTGACCGAGCGGCCGACGAAGCCCGCCGCGCCCGGCCACGCCAGCGACAGGCTCTGCCGGCACTTGTCCAGGGCTTCGCCGATGACAGGCCGCAGTTCGCGCGCCCGCAGGCTGGGCGTCAGCCCTCTGCCGGTGCGCGTGAACAGCGGATCGCCGTAAAGCGCGCGCAGGCGGCCCAGCGCGGCGCTGACCGCCGACTGCGTTACGCCCAGGCGCAGCGCGGCGCGCCCCGCGCCGCCCTCGTCATAGATGGCCTCGAAGACCTTGAGCAGGTTGAGGTCGGCCGACTCGATATCAATCTGATTCATATCATTTATCTCTGACCAGGATTGATTGATTTTAGGGCCGGCCGGACACTGAAGCCCCGTTGCCACGTTCCCGAGACCCTCGCCATGACCACGAAAATCGTCGCCGCCCTGCAGATCGGCTCCTCCCCCGAAGGCCGCGCCCGCACCCTGGAAAACATCCTCGCCTACGAAGGCGAGATCGCCGCCTCTGGCGCCTCGCTCGTGGTCATGCCCGAAGCGCTGCTGGGCGGCTATCCCAAGGGCGAGATCTTCGGCACCCGCCTGGGCTACCGCCTGCCCGAAGGCCGCGAAGCCTACGCCCGCTATTACGACAACGCCATCGATGTGCCCGGTCCCGAAACCGAGGCGCTCGCCGCCCTGTCGCAGCGCACCGGCGCCAGCCTGGTGGTCGGCGTGATCGAACGGGGCGGCAACACGCTGTATTGCACCGCCCTGTTCTTCGAACCTGCGGCCGGCCTCGTCGCCAAGCACCGCAAGCTCATGCCCACCGGCACCGAACGCCTGATATGGGGCCAGGGCGACGGCTCGACGCTGCCGGTCGTCGACACCGAAGCCGGCCGCATCGGCGGCGCCATCTGCTGGGAAAACCACATGCCGCTGCTGCGCACCGCCATGTACGCCAAGGGCGTGGAAATCTGGTGCGCGCCCACGGTGGACGAGCGCGACATCTGGCAGTGCTCGATGCGCCACATCGCGCATGAGGGCCGCTGCTTCGTGGTCAGCGCCTGCCAGGTGCAGCCCTCGCCCGCCGAACTGGGCCAGGACGTGCCAGGCTGGGACGCCAACCGTCCGCTGATCAACGGCGGCTCGGTCATCGTCGGTCCGCTGGGCGACGTGCTGGCCGGCCCGCTGCGCGGCAAGGCCGGCCTGCTGACCGCCCAGGTCGATACGGCGGAACTGGTGCGCGCCCGCTATGACTTCGACGTGGTGGGGCACTACTCGCGCCCCGACGTCTTTTCCCTGACCGTGGACGAACGCCCGCGCCCCGCCGTGCGCTTCGTCTCCTGAACGCCCCGTCGCCAGGAGTCCGTAATCCAGGCCTCTGGCCCCGGGATGGTATAGTCTCGCCCGCTGCCGGCCCTTCCGGGGCCGTGCAACGCCCGAGTGGTGAAATTGGTAGACACAAGGGACTTGAACTAATTTGAGCCCTTTGGGGGAAACTCCAAAGGTGTAGCCCGTCAAACTCGGCGAATGCCCTGGACCCGTTCCGAGCCAACGCCGAGCCAAGCCCAGGCCGCATGGCCGGGGAAGGTGTAGAGAGCAGACGGCGGGCACCTAAGGCCGCAAGGCTATGGTGAAGGCGTGCTCCAGACCACGAACAGCGCATCCGCGCTGGCGGCGAAAGCCGAAGTGGTAAGAAAATCCCTCGGCCTCGCGGCCGTACCGGTTCGATTCCGGTCTCGGGCACCACCCCGCCACAGGACAGGCGTCCCCCCTTCGTCGCAAACCGGCGAACGCCTGCCTCGTCAAACTGAAGCGCGCAAAATTCGCCCCGCCGATCTAATCTAGTCCGGTAATCAGGGAGCGCGCCATGATCACCCTCTATTCGTACCCCGGACTCTATGGGCTGGAAGACAACAACCCCTACGGCCTGAAGATCTACGCCTTCCTGAAGCTGTGCCGCTTGCCGTTCGACCATCGGCATACGCTGGACGTGCAGTCCGCGCCGCGCGGCCAGTTGCCCTATATCGCCGACGGCGATCTGCGCATCGGCGACAGCGACGCCATCATCGCCCACCTGAAGCGCCAGTACGAACTGACCATCGACGATTCCCTCACGCCCGAGCAGCAGCGGCAGGACCTGCTGGTGCGCCGCGCGCTGGACGATCTGTACTGGGTCATGTCCTATTCGCGCTGGCGCGACGACCGCTATTGGCCAATCTTCCGCAAGGCGCTGCTGGACGCCCATCCGGACGTCAAACCCGAGCAGCTGGAAGCCGCCCGCCAGTACAACTTCCAGCGCTATCACTACCAAGGCATAGGCCGTTATGCCCCCGAAGACGCCTATGCCCGCGGGATCGCCGACCTGGAGGCCATCTCCAGCCTGCTGGGCGACAACGGCTTCATGTTCGGCCCCAATCCGGGCAGCGTGGACGCGGGGCTCTATGGCTTTCTCGCCAATATCTATTTCTACGCCATCGATACCCCGCTCAAGCAGTGCCTGGTGTCGCGGCGCAACCTGGTGAGCCTGTGCAATGCGGTGCGCGCCGAACTCGGTTAGAGCCTGCCGCCCCTCTTGCGCACGGCAGCCGGCCCCGGGTCGCTTCCAAAAACGTTATTCTTGCGCCTCGTTTTCCACGTTTCCGCCCTGCCTGCCGTGCGCCGGCGGGGCTTCAGACCCCACTTGACCGCCGCTTCCTCCCCCCCGCCCTTCATCGTCCTCGACGCCTGCGTCCTCATGTCCGGCATCCTGCGCCGCCTGCTGCTCAGGCTGGCCGAGGCCGGCGTGTACACGCCGGTCTGGACCGACCGCATCGGCGAGGAATGGCGCCGCAACGCCTCGCGCATCTGGGAGATCCCGCCGGAGGTGATGATGGAACTCTGGGACGACATGAACGCGCGCTTTCCCGGCGCCCGCGAAACGGACACCCAGGTCTACGAGGCGTCCTTGCGCTACAGCGATCCCAAGGACTTCCACGTGATCGCGGCCGGCCTGGCGCGGCGCGCGCGCTGCGGCCTGCAGCAGCCGCCTGTGGTGCAGGTGCTGACCTGGAATCTGAAGGATTTCAATCGTTCCGAACTGCGGCGCCAGGGGCTGGACGTCTACAACCCCGACCGCATGCTGACGCAGTGGTGGCAGGCCGCGCCCGATGCCATCCGCGCGGCGGCGGCACAGGTGCCCGCGGACTATGTGGCGCTGGGGCGCGAGCCCGAGCCGCTGTCGGCGACGCTACACCGCGAGCGCCTGTATGGCCTGAAGAACCTGCTGGCGCGCGACGCCGCGCAGAACGGCGCCGCCTGAACCGCGCCGGCGCGCTCAGTGGTCGTGGTTGCTGGCGGCAAAGCCCGCCGCGTTCAGTATGTCGATCACTTCCTGGATGTGCTCGTGGCCGCGCGTCTGCAGCACGAAATCCACCTCGACATTGCGCACCGGCAATGACGTGAACGCGCGCTGGTGGTGCACTTCGGTGATGTTGGCCTGCGCGTCGGCGATGAGCTTGGTGGCGTGTGCCAGCGCGCCCGGCAGGTCGCGCAGGTCCACGCGGATACGCGCCAGGCGGCCTGCTCGCACCATGCCGCGCTCGATCAGTTCGCCCAGCATCAGCGGGTCGATGTTGCCGCCCGTCAGCACCAGGCCGATGCGCTTGCCCTTGTAGCGGTCGCTGCCCTCTTCCTGCGCGCGCAGCAGCGCGGCCAGGCCTGCGGCGCCTGCGCCTTCGACCACCGATTTCTCGATTTCCAGCAGCACCACGATGGCGTGTTCGATATCGCTTTCGCTGACCAGCTCCAGGCGATCGACCAATTGCGTCACGATGGGCTGGGTCAGCGCGCCCGGCGACTTCACCGCGATGCCTTCGGCAATGGTGTACGCGCCCTGCGGCATGGACACGCCCTTGACGGCCGCGTACATGGACGGGAAGCGCTCGGTCTGCACACCGATGATCTCGATGCCGGGCTTGAGCGCCTTGGCCGCGGTGGCGATGCCGGAGATCAGGCCGCCGCCGCCGATGGCGACGACCAGGGTGTCCAGCTGCGGTTGGTCTTCCAGCATTTCCAGCGCCACCGTGCCCTGCCCGGATATGACCGCCTCGTCGTCGTACGGGTGGATCATGATCAGGCCGCGCTCCTGCGCCAGCTCGTAGCCGCGCGCCTTGGCGTCGTCGAAGGTATCGCCGGCCAGCACCACCTCGGCGCCGAAGCGGCGCGTGTTGGCGATCTTGACGGTGGGGGTGAAGCGCGGCATCACGATCACGGCCGGCACGCCCATGCGCTGGGCATGGTAGGCCACGCCCTGCGCGTGGTTGCCGGCGGACACTGCGATCACGCCCTTGGCGCGTTCTTCTTCCGACAGCGTCAGCATGCGGTTGAGCGCGCCGCGCTCCTTGAACGAAGCCGTGAACTGCAGGTTCTCGAACTTCAGCCAGATCTCCGCGCCGAAGATGTCGGACAGCGTGCGGGACAGGGTAAACGGGGTCTTCAGCACCTGGCCGCGCAGGTTCTCGCGGGCGGTCTGAATGGAGGCGATATCGATCACGATGGAAATCCTGTTAGCGCACCGGCAGGAAATTGAACAGCAGCAGGCCCTGCGCGTAGTTGATCCCGATGCGCCGCGTGTTCTCGCCCAGCAGATTCGCGATCAGATCCAGGCGGCCGATGATGGCGCCGAATTCGCGTTCAAAGCTGAGGTTGGTGGCGTTCTGGGACATTTCGTTGGCCAGCAGCAAGGGTTCGCCCTGGGTATTGCGGCGCGACGCCAGCAGCCAGGCGGCTGCCTCGACGTTCCGTGCGGCATTGTAGACCCGCTGCCCGTCCAGCGCGTCGGTGGCGTACAGGCGGGTTTTGCCGTTGTGGGCCGCGATGATGGTGTCGGCCAGGCCGTAGATGAAAGCGCCGACCCGGTCGCCGGAATAGTTGGGGTCCAGGGACACGGCCAGGATCTGGATATCGCGCAGCCCCGCCAGGTCCTTGGGCGGGACGCGGACCTCGATGGAATGCTTGACCAGCGACACCGCCTTGGCCAGATCGGGCGCGCCGGACTTGCGCCACTCGCGCGGATTGCGGCGGTAGAGCTTGTCCAGCAGGACATACAGGCTGGCCAGGTTGTCGCGCACCTCCAGCGTGACGGTGCGGTTGAAGTCGGTCTGGCCGAACTGGTCGGCGGACATGTCTTCGCTCTTGGGACCGCCCTTGCCCGGCGCGGGGCTGCTCATGCAGCCGCTCAGCAAGGCCGCAAGCAGCGCCGCGGCACTGGCGGATCTGGCCCACGCCGTCATGCCTTGCCCATCCGTTTCCCCCTTCTTTGCCACGTCGCGCGGGCCATCCTCCGTGGTCGGGGGGCCTCGCTCTCGCGCAAGACTTTACAGGAAGGTAAGCGCAGTTGGGAGATGTCCGGGGTCTGAAGAAGCAAGAAGATGAATCAGGACCGGCCGTCGCGGCCCAGGCCGGCGCATGAAAAACGGCGCCCGAAGGCGCCGTTTCATACTACCGGTCAAGCAGGCTTATTCAGCTTGCGGTTCCGATTGCGGGGCGGCTTCGGGGGCCGCAGCGGATTGCTGCTGCTCGATGCCGCCGATGGCCTTGATGGACAGGCGCAGGCGGCCCTTGTCGTCGGCCTCGATGACCTTGACGCGGACTTGCTGGCCGACCTTCAGCACATCGTTGATGTTGGCGATGCGGTAGTTGGCGATTTCCGAGATGTGCAGCAGGCCGTCGCGGCCCGGCAGCACTTGCACGATGGCGCCGAAATCCAGCAGGCGCAGCACGGCGCCTTCGTAGATCTGGCCCACTTCGACGTCGGCGGTCAGTTCGACGATGCGGCGCTGGGCTTCCTTGGCCTGCGCTTCGTCGACGCTGGCGATCACGATCGTGCCGTCGTCGGAGATGTCGATCTGCGTGCCGGTTTCTTCGGTCAGCGCGCGGATGGTGGCGCCGCCCTTGCCGATCACGTCGCGGATCTTCTCGGGGTTGATCTTGATGGTCAGCATGCGCGGAGCGAAAGCCGAGAGCTCGCCGCGCGAACCGTCCAGCGCTTCCTTCATCTTGCCCAGGATGTGCAGGCGGCCTTCGCGGGCCTGAGCCAGCGCCACTTGCATGATTTCCTTGGTGATGCCCTGGATCTTGATGTCCATCTGCAGTGCGGTGACGCCGTTCTCGGTGCCCGCAACCTTGAAGTCCATGTCGCCCAGGTGATCTTCGTCGCCCAGGATGTCCGTCAGCACGGCGAACTTGCCGCCGTCCAGGATCAGGCCCATGGCCACGCCGGCCACGTGATCCTTGACCGGCACGCCGGCGTCCATCATGGCCAGCGAGCCGCCGCAGACCGAAGCCATCGACGACGAGCCGTTGGACTCGGTGATTTCCGAGACGATCCGGATGGTGTACTGGAAGTCTTCCGGAGCCGGCAGCAGCGGGATCAGCGCGCGCTTGGCCAGGCGGCCGTGGCCGATTTCGCGGCGCTTGGGCACACCGATGCGGCCCGTTTCGCCGGTGGCGAACGGAGGCATGTTGTAGTGCAGCATGAAGCGGTCGCGGTACTCGCCCATGAGCGCGTCGATGATCTGCTCATCCTGCTTGGTGCCCAGCGTGGCCACGACCAGCGCCTGGGTTTCACCACGGGTGAACAGCGCGCTGCCGTGTGCGCGGGGCAGCACGCCCAGACGCACGCTGATGGGACGCACGGTGCGGGTGTCGCGGCCGTCGATGCGGGGCTCGCCGTTCAGGATCTGGCCGCGCACGATGGCGGATTCCAGCGAGAACATGATGTTGTCGACAGCAACGGCGTCCGGCGCCGCTTCGCCCTTTTCGGCGGCGGCGGCAACCAGCTTGGCCGACACGTCAGCCGACACTTCGCGCAGCTTGGTGGTACGAGCCTGCTTTTCGCGGATCTGGTAGGCGGCGTTCAGGCCTTCCTGGGCAGCGGCGGTGACCGCGGCGATCAGGGCTTCGTCCTTGGCGGGCGCTTGCCAGTCCCAATCGGGCTTGCCGGCGTCCTTCACCAGTTCGTGAATGGCGTTGATGACGGCCTGCATTTGCTGGTGGCCGTAGACCACGCCGCCCAGCATGATTTCTTCGGACAGCTGGTCGGCTTCCGATTCCACCATCAGCACGGCGTTTTCGGTGCCGGCGACGACCAGGTCCAGCTTGGACGACTTCAGCTGCGAGGCGGTCGGGTTGATGGCGTACTGGCCATCGATGTAGCCCACGCGCGCGGCGCCGATCGGGCCGTTGAACGGGATGCCCGAGATGGCCAGCGCGGCCGAGGCGCCGATCATGGCGGGGATGTCGGGATCGATTTCAGGATTGACCGACAGCGTATGGATGACCACCTGGACTTCGTTGTAGAAGTCTTCGGGGAACAGCGGACGCAGGGGACGGTCGATCAGGCGCGAGGTCAGCGTTTCCTTCTCGGAGGGCTTGCCTTCGCGCTTGAAGAAGCCACCCGGGATGCGGCCGGCGGCGTAGGTCTTCTCGATGTAGTCAACGGTCAGCGGGAAAAACGTTTGACCCGGCTTGGCCTTCTTGGAAGCCACGACGGTGGCCAGGACGACGGTGTCCTCGATCGACACCACAACGGCGCCGGAGGCCTGGCGAGCGATCTCGCCAGTTTCCAGGACGACCGTGTGCTGGCCGTACTGGAACGATTTTGTCACTTTGTTGAACATGACGATTATTCCTTACAAATGAAAAACCGTGGCCGTCGCGACATACGTCGCACCGACCACGGTTGCGTCATGGGGAGCCAGCCCCGTCGATCACTTGCGCAGACCGAGTTTTTCGATCAGTGCGCGGTACGAATCGGGATTGCGGCCCTTGAGATAGTCGAGCAGCTTGCGGCGACGGCTGACCATACGGAGCAGACCGCGGCGCGAGTGATGGTCCTTCATGTGTTCTTTGAAGTGACCGGTCAGTTCGTTGATGCGGGCGGTGAGCAGAGCCACCTGAACTTCGGGGGAGCCGGTATCGCCTTGAGCGCGTTGGAATTGCGCGACGATATCGGATTTCTTGATGTCAGCTACAGACATTTATGACCTCTTCGGACATGCGACAGGGCCGAGGCGCCCTGACGTGGTTTGGAAAAAATTTTGCGCGAACCTGGCGGAATTCGCTTTCTCACTGCTGCCATTGATGACTCAAACAGAAGCCTGGAACCCGGGTGTGGACGCGGTGTTTCGACACCGGGGCCTGGCACCTGGACCAGCTCTGCGGCCAGCGCAAAGGATGTTGCAAGATCAATACACTTGATAAAGCTCGATGATTATAGCTGATTCGCTAGAATTACCCCAATGAGGGCCGCCTGCCCCGCCGCAGGCCGCGATGCCACGTAAGGAGCAAGACATGTCTAAATATTACAAAGGCGCCCGCCTGGCGCTGGCCGCCGCCGCGTTGGCCGGGCTGGCCGCCTGCGCGAACATGGCCCAGATTCCTCCCGGCACGCCCTACGCCGACGTGCTGACCCAGTTCGGCCAACCCAACTTCGAATGCCCGCAAGCCAATGGCGGACGGCGCGTGATCTGGACGCAGCAGCCCATGGGCCAATATGCCTGGGGTACCAATGTCGGCACCGATGGGCGCGTGGGCCAGGTGGTGCCGCTGCTGACGGATGCGCATTTCAAGGTGCTGAGCGAAGGCGAATGGGGTCCCGACCGCGTGCGCTGCGAATTCGGCCCGCCCGCGCGCATCGAGGAAGCCGGCCTGGGCGAGAAGCGCGAGGTGGTCTGGTCGTACCGTTACAAGGAAAACGGGGTCTGGAACTCGCTGATGTACGTGTACATGAGCCGCGACGGCAACAGGCTGACGCACTTCCATCCCGGCCCGGATCCCATGTACGACGACGACCGGTTCATGTGGCGCTGATTCCCCCGCCCTTGAAAGACAAAACCCGCCATCCGGCGGGTTTTGTTTTTCAAGATTGCCGCCAATCACGAAGATTGGTTGCGGCGTTCCTGCGTCAGGCGGCGCGCGCGGTTCCAGCGCCAGGCCCACATGATCCAGCCCGACAGGCCGTACAGCACGAACAGGCCGAACAGCACGACCGGAGGATCGCTGGACACGAAAACGAATACGGCCACTACCAGCAGGATGCCCCAGAACGGCACGCTGCGGCCCAGGGCGAAGCTCTTGCCGCTGAAGAACGGCGCGTTCGACACCATGGAAATGCCCGCGTACATGGTCAGCGTGAACGCCGCCCAGGCCATCAGGCTGTCATGGATGGGCAGTTTGTTGTCCACGGCCAGCCAGACGAAGCCCGCCACCAGCGCACCGGCCGCCGGGCTGGGCAAGCCCTGGAAGTAGCGCTTGTCGACCACGGCGATGTTGGTGTTGAAGCGCGCCAGACGCAGCGCGGCGCCGGCGACATAGACGAACGCGGCCAGCCAGCCCCAGCGGCCCAGGTCGTTCAGGATCCATTCGTACATGACCAGCGCGGGCGCGACGCCGAAGGAGGTCATGTCGGACAGGGAGTCGTATTGCTCGCCAAACGCGGACTGGGTGTTGGTCAGGCGGGCGACCCGGCCGTCCATGCCGTCCAGCACCATGGCCGCGAAAATGGCGATGGCGGCCACTTCGAAGCGGTCGTTCATGGCCTGCACGACGGCATAGAACCCCGCGAACAGTGCGGCGGTGGTGAACGCGTTGGGCAGCAGGTAAATGCCGCGGTGGCGGTTCTCGGAATCGCGCATGGAAAAATTGGGCATGGTCTCAATAACTTACAACGAACACTGAAAGGTTAACCCATCTGGCCCCGCTTGCGGGGCGAAGCAAGCCGCGTGCCCGGCCGATCGACGGGAAGCCTGCAAAAAAAAGCGGCATGCCCTCGCAGGCATGCCGCTTCGACCCTGATTGCGCGGGGCAAGCCCCGCGCAGTGGCATGGATCAGTTCTTGGACTTGTCCACCAGCTTGTTGGCGGCGATCCAGGGCATCATGGCGCGCAGCTTGCCGCCCACTTGCTCGATCTGCGATTCCGCGTTGATGCGGCGGCGCGAGGTCAGCGTCGGAGCGCCGGCGGTGTTTTCCAGGATGAACTTCTTGGCGTATTCGCCGGTCTGGATGTCCGTCAGGCACTGGCGCATGGCCTTGCGGGTTTCGTCGGTGACGATCTTCGGACCCGTTTCGTACTCGCCGAACTCGGCGTTGTTCGAGATCGAGTAGTTCATGTTGGCGATGCCGCCTTCATAGATCAGGTCGACGATCAGCTTCAGTTCGTGCAGGCACTCGAAGTACGCCATTTCGGGCGCGTAGCCGGCTTCCACCAGCGTGTCGAAACCAGCCTTGATCAGTTCGACGGTACCGCCGCACAGCACGGCCTGTTCGCCGAACAGGTCGGTTTCGGTTTCTTCGCGGAAGTTGGTTTCGATGATGCCGGCACGGCCGCCGCCGTTGGCGCTGGCGTACGACAGGGCCACGTCACGCGCGGCGCCCGACTTGTCCTGGTACACGGCCACCAGATGGGGCACGCCGCCGCCTTGCTTGTAGGTGTTGCGCACGGTGTGGCCCGGGGCCTTCGGGGCGATCATGATGACGTCGATGTCTTCACGCGGCACGACTTGGCCGTAGTGCACGTTGAAGCCGTGGGCAAACGCCAGGGCGGCGCCGGGCTTGATGTTGGCGTGCACTTCCTTGTTGTAGACCGAGGCGATGTTCTCGTCGGGCAGCAACATCATGACGATGTCGGCGGACTTGACGGCGTCGGCGACTTCCTTGACTTCCAGGCCGGCGTTGGCGGCCTTGTTCCACGAGGCGCCGCCCTTGCGCAGGCCGACCACGACCTTCACGCCGGACTCATGCAGGTTCTGCGCGTGCGCGTGGCCTTGCGAGCCGTAGCCGATGATGGCAACAGTCTTGCCCTTGACCAGGGAGAGATCGCAGTCTTTGTCGTAGAAAACTTTCATGGTTGTGCTCCAGATTCCAGTATTTTGGATATTTGTTTAATTCAGATGTAGGGTGCGGCTTGGCCTGGAAGGCCGGTCAAATCTTCAAAATCCGTTCACCGCGTCCGATGCCGGACACGCCGGTGCGCACGGTTTCAAGGATTGCACTGCGGTCCAGGGCCTCCAGGAAGGCCTGTACTTTTTCCTGCACCCCGGTCAATTCGATGGTGTAGGACTTGTCGGTCACGTCGATGATGCGGCCGCGGAAGATATCCGCCATGCGCTTCATTTCCTCGCGCTCCTTGCCGACCGCGCGCACCTTCACGAGCATCAGCTCGCGCTCGATGTGCGCGCCTTCGGTCAGGTCGACGACCTTGACCACATCCACCAGGCGGTTCAGGTGCTTGGTGATCTGCTCGATGATCTCATCGGAACCGGTGGTCACGATGGTCATGCGCGACAGCGTGGAGTCCTCGGTGGGCGCCACGGTCAGGGTCTCGATGTTGTAGCCCCGCGCGGAAAACAGGCCCACCACGCGCGACAGCGCGCCGGGTTCGTTTTCGAGGAGGACGGAAATCACGTGCTTCATGGGTGGCCTCCTTACAGGTCTTCAGAGCCAAGCAGCATTTCGGTCAGCCCGCGGCCGGCCTTGACCATCGGCCACACGTTTTCGGTGCGGTCGGTGATGAAGTCCAGGAACACCAGGCGATCCTTGTGCTTCTTGAACGCTTCGCGCAGCGCCGGCTCGACGTCCGCCGGGCGTTCGATGCGCAGACCCACGTGGCCATAGGCCTCGGCCACCTTGACGAAATCGGGCAGCGAATCCATGTAGGACTCGGAGTAACGCGAACCGTAGTCGATCTGCTGCCACTGCCGGACCATGCCCAGGAAGCGGTTGTTCAGGCAGATGATCTTCGGCGTCAGGCGGTACTGATGGCAGGTCGACAGTTCCTGGATGTTCATCTGGATGGAGCCTTCGCCGGTGATGACGGCGACGTCGTGTCCAGGATTGGCCATCTGCACGCCCATGGCGTACGGCAGGCCCACGCCCATGGTGCCCAGGCCGCCGGAGTTGATCCAGCGGCGCGGCTTGTCGAACTTGTAGTACTGCGCGGCCCACATCTGGTGCTGGCCCACGTCGGAAGTCACGAAGGCGTCGCCGCCAGTCACTTCCCAGAGCTTTTCCACCACGAACTGCGGCTTGATGACTTCGTCCGAGTTGGCGAACTTCAGGCATTCCTTGCCGCGCCAGGACTCGACCTGCTCCCACCACTTGGCGATCGGGGCGGGCTTGTGCTCGGCTGCAGCAATGTCGTACTGCGCGCTGAGGTCGGCCAGGACGTCCTTGACGTTACCGACGATCGGGACATCCACGCGCACGCGCTTGGAGATCGACGAGGGATCGATATCGATATGGATGATCTTGCGCGCGTTCTGGGCGAAGTGCTTGGGGTTGCCGATCACGCGGTCATCGAAACGGGCGCCGATGGCCAGCAGCACGTCGCAGTGCTGCATCGCCATATTGGCCTCGTACGTGCCGTGCATGCCGGGCATGCCGACGAACTGGCCGCTGCTGGCCGGGTAGCCGCCCAGACCCATCAGGGTGCTGGTGCAAGGCGCGCCCAGTTGCGACACGAGCTTGTTCAGCTCGGGCGCGGCGTTCGACAGAATGACCCCGCCGCCCGTGTAGATCATGGGCCGCTCGGCGGCCAGCAGCATCTGCACGGCTTTCTTGATCTGCCCCTGGTGGCCCTTGTTGACGGGCGCGTAGGAGCGCATCGAGATCTCGCCCTTGGGCGGCGTGTACTTGCACTGCGCGATGGTGATGTCCTTGGGGATATCCACCAGCACCGGGCCGGGACGGCCGGTGCGCGCGATGTAGAACGCGCGGCGCATGGTTTCGGCCAGGTCCTTGACGTCGCGCACAAGGAAGTTGTGCTTGACGCAGGGACGCGTGATGCCGACGGTGTCGCATTCCTGGAAGGCGTCCTCGCCGATGGCCGCAGTGGGCACCTGCCCGCTGATGATGACCATGGGGATGGAATCCATGTAGGCGGTGGCGATGCCGGTGACGGCATTGGTCACGCCCGGTCCGCTGGTCACGAGGCAGACGCCGACCTTTTGCGACGAGCGCGAATAGGCATCGGCGGCGTGCACGGCGGCCTGCTCGTGACGAACCAGGATATGCTGGAATTTGTCTTGCTTGAAAATCGCGTCGTAGATGTAAAGCACCGCGCCGCCGGGGTAGCCGAAAACGTGTTCCACGCCTTCATCGGCCAGGCAGCGCACGACGATATCGGCGCCATTCAGTTCCATGTTGTCATTCCTTTCAGTACCGGCCCTGCAACCCTGACTGCTGCTCGCCCGGATACGGCGGCAACTGAACCCATACCGGCCCCGACAACATGATCCGGCGCTTTGCGGCTCACGGAGCCACGCCACCCGGACACCTTGCCGACCCGGCACACGCTCGACAGAACGCAGTGCAAACGCCCCTTGGGGACGCTGGAGGTCGAAATGGAAGCCTTGGCAACACACGCTTGTGGCGCGGCCAACGGCAGGTGTAACTGCTGCGGGATGCCTGGGAGGTGACCCTGGCAATCCGCCTCAACGCACCGGTTTCGGATAGGCAGACCGATGCAAGTGGAGCAATTTACCGCGTTGCGTCAAAGGTAGCAAATCGACCTTTCCCGCAGCGTTGCGCGGAAGGTTCGGTAACCATCTGGCCCCGGAAAAACCCCCACGCTGCGCGCTACGCGCTTGCTGCCCCCCAAGGGGGCGTTTTTTGCCTTGGGGCGGCCCGGCGGCAAAAAATATGGGACAGTCTCTCTATACTTGTTTCGTCGTCCTGAACCGAGCCCCTGCCCATGGATTTGCGCATTGCCAGCATCCGCCGCTTCCTCTACAGCCACTACTTCTTCGGAGGGGTGCGTCAGGGAGTGGGAATGCTGTTGCCCGTGCTGGTGCTGGGCGGCCTCTTCGGCAACTACACCACCGGACTGGTCGCGACCTTCGGCGCGCAATGCCTGGCCATCATCGACCAGCCGGGCGGGCCGCAGCGCCACCGCACCAACGAGATGCTGGGCGGCGCGGCGCTGGGCACGCTGACGGTCGTCATCACCGGCTTCGCATCCTCGCACCCCGTGCTGATCTGGCTGGCGGTCATCGCGCAGTGTTTCGTCTATTCGATGTTCACGGTGTTCGGCAAGCGCGGCGGGCTGATCGGCTTTGCCGGCCTGCTGCTGATGACCCTGACCATGCACTCCCCGCTGGCGCCGCACGAGGTGCTGGCGCACGCCGCGGCGACCTTGGGCGGGGCGCTGTTCTATGTCGCATTCAGCCTGGGCTTCTCGCGCCTGTTCTGGCTGCGCGAAGAGCAGCAGGCCATGTCGGTGGCGCTCTTCGCCACCGCCGACTACGTGGCGGCGCGCGCCACTTTCTACGATGAAACCGCCGACCTGGACGACGCCTATCGCGAGCTGATCCAGCGCCAATCCGTCATGACGGAAAAGCACCAGGCGGCGCGCGACATGGTGCTGCGCGCCCTGCCCCGCGGCAAGGGCCTGGGCGACCGCCAGCGCGTGATGATCTGGAACATGTTCGTCGACATGCTGCAGCTGCTCGACACGCTGGTGGCCACGCACACCGACTACGCGGCGCTGCGCCGCGCGCTGGCCGGCAGCGACTGCCTGATGTTCATGCGCGACGCGCTGGTGAAGATGTCGCTGGAGCTCAACCGCATCGCACTGGACGTGTCGCGCGGGCGCAAGGTGCAGTACCGCAGCAGCGCCAAGGCCGAACTGCGCGCCATCGAATACGAGATCGAACAGCTCAAGCAGCAGGGCCTGGGCGAACGCGAGCCCGAGATGCTGGCGCTGATCGTCCAGGTGCTGCGCCGGCTGCGCAATTCGGCGCGCATCGTCGACCGCCTGGCCGACCACACCGCCGCCTCGCCCGACGCCAAGCCCACCGACGTGCTGCGCATCAACAAGTCGCTGACACGCTTCATTTCGCGCCAGGAATTCCGCGTGGGGCTCCTGACCAGCAACCTGCGCCTGGACTCGCCGCACTTCCGCTACGCGCTGCGCGTCACGGCGGCCGCGGCCATCGCGATGACGCTGGCCAGCCAGTGGCTGTCGCCGGCGTTCTCCGCGCACAACTACTGGATCATGCTGACGATCGTCATCATCATGAAGCCGGGCTTCGCGTTGACGCGACAGCGCAATAGCTGGCGCCTGACGGGCACGCTGATCGGCTGCATCCTGGCCTTGCTGCTCTTCAACCTGACCGACCGGCCCGAACTGCTGTTCGCCGCGCTGCTGGGGGCCTGCATCATGGGCAACAGCCTGGTGCAGCTGAACTACATGGCCAGCGCCACCTTCAACACGCTGTTCGTGGTGCTGGTGTTCCACTTCGTGTCGCCGGGCACGGTGTCCATGTCGGTGATCGGCGAACGCGCCATCGACACGCTGATCGGCTGCGCGCTGGCGCTGATCTGCAGCTACATCCTGCCCTGGTGGGAAGCCCGCTACCTGAAACCGCTGGCGGCCGCGGCCACGCGCGCCAACCGCGAATACCTGATCGCCGGTCTGCGCTACGTCGAGGCCATGCAAGCCCACGGCGCGCCCGTGGGCGCCGCCGCCGGCGAGACTCCGGCGGTCACGGACGCCGACCTGGCCTGGCGGCTGGCGCGCAAGAACGTGCACATCTCCTTCAGCAATTTCGCCGAGGCTTTCTACCGCATGATGAGCGAGCCCACCTCGCATCAGGTAAGCGTGCCGGAGCTCAACAACCTGCTGATCCAGAACCACATCCTGGCCTCGCAGATCACGGCGGCAATCCCCATTCTGGCCGGCCTGCCGGCCACGCCCGAAGCCGTGCAGCGGGCGCTGACCGGCATGGTGGACCTGCTGGACGAGAATCGGGCGCAGGCGCCCACCGGTCTGCCGACCCAGTTCGACACCGAAGGCGAACAGGCCGCGCTGGTCTATCCGGTCAAGCAGATGCTGAAGGCGACGCACATGATCCGCCAGGAACTGCACGCGCTGGCCGATCCCACGCACGCGCCGCCGGTGGCGGCGGCTGCGTGACTGCCGCCGCTTGATCTGGCGGAATGGGAAGAACCCGGGCGCGAGGCCCGGGACCGGATCAGACCTTGCGGCGGAACACCAGCTTGTCTTCCGACGAGGCGGAGGCGTCGAACTTGTAGCCTTCGAGGTCAAACCCCTGCAGGCCTTCGGGCTTGGACACCTTGTGCAGGATCGCGTAGCGCGCCATCAGGCCGCGCGCGCGCTTGGCGTGGAAGCTGATGACCTTCCAGGCGCCGTTCTTCCAGTCCTGGAACACGCATTGCACGACGCGCGCCTTCAGCGTCTTCAGGTCGACCGACTTGAAGTATTCCTCGGACGCCAGGTTGACGATCACGGGCGCCTTCTGGCCGGCCTGCCGTTCGTTGAGATAGTCGGCGATGGCCGGGCCCCAGTACTCGTACAGGTTCTTGCCCTTGGGCGTGGCCAGGCGCGTGCCCATTTCCAGGCGGTACGGCTGCATCAGGTCCAGCGGACGCAGCACGCCATACAGGCCGCTCAGGATGGCCACGTGCTCCTGCGCCCAGTCCAGCTGCTTGGCCGACAGGGTGGCGGCCTCCAGCCCTTCGTAGACGTCGCCGTTGAAGGCCAGCACCGCCTGGCGCGAGTTGGCCTGCGTGAAGCTGCGCTTCCAGTGGGCGTAGCGCTGCACGTTGAGTTCGGACAGCGCCGGGCTCAGGCTCATGAGCTCGGAGATATCCTCGGCCGACTTGGTTTTCAGCACCTTGATGAGGCCGGCGGCCTGGTCCACGAACAGCGGCTGGGTATGCGTCTCGATGTGCAGCGGCGAGTCGTAATCCAGCTTCTTGGCGGGAGAAAGCAAAAACAGCATTCCGGAATTCCTTTTTAGCGTGCCGTCCAGCCGCCATCGACCGAGACGGACGTACCTGTGATTTGCGCGGCGGCATCCGAAGCCAGGAACACGGCGGTGCCTCCCAGTTGCTCCGGCGTCACGAATTGCAGCGACGGCTGCTTTTCGCTCAGCAGTTCGCGTGCGGCGGTTTCCTGATCGACGCCATCCTTTTCCGCCAGCGCGGTGATCTGCTTTTCAACCAACGGCGTACGCACCCAGCCCGGGCAGATGGCGTTGGCGGTGATGCCCTGGCCGGCCGTTTCCAGCGCGGTCACCTTGGTGAAGCCGACCACGCCATGCTTGGCGGCCACGTAGGCCGACTTGTTGGCCGAAGCCACCAGGCCATGGGCCGAGGCGATGTTGATGATGCGGCCGAAGCCCTGCTTCTTCATGTGCGGCAAGGCTGCTGCGGTGCCGTGGAACACGGCCGACAGGTTCAGCGCCAGGATCGCATCCCATTTTTCGGCGGGGAAATCTTCGATCAAGGCAGTGTGCTGGATGCCGGCGTTGTTGACCAGGATGTCGATGCGGCCCAATTGGCGCACGGCGTTCTCGACCAGCTCGCGCACGGCCGCGCCCTTGGACAGGTCGGCGCCGTCGTAGATGACCTTCACGCCATGCTTGTCAGCCAGGCTGGCGCGGAGCTTTTCGATTTCGGCGGCATCGCCGAAGCCGTTCAAGACGATATCGGCGCCTTGCTGGGCAAAGGCAGTGGCGATACCCAGGCCGATGCCGCTGGTGGAACCGGTGACAAGGGCGACTTTTCCTTTAAGCATGAGCATTCTCCTGTGGTCGGGCACATTGGACGGGCCAAGCAAGGGTCAAGTGTAGCTGCCCGGCATGACGGCAATCATGCCATGCCCGCACGGCCCGCAGGGTCAAGCAGCGGGTGGAGTGTCGCGCGGCGCAGGAGGTTTCGGCGCCTCGTCCTGGGCCGATTCCGCCGTTGGCAGATCGGCCATGCCGCCCCGGTTTTCGGGTATGCGTTCCAGCAGCTTGATCAGCATCGGCACCACGCCCATCGAAATCGCCACGATGACGGACAGCACGTCGCGCTGTTCCAGGTTCACCAGATTGTTGTCCCAGGCTTCATTGAAGATGGCAAAGCTGAACTCGCCGCCCTGCGCCAACGCCAGCGCAAACAGCAGCCGGTGATAGCGCGGCAACCCGAGAAAGCGGGAAAATCCATAAAGAATCAAGGCCTTGACCAGTAGCAGCGCGAGTACGCCCGCGGCGATGAACGGCCAGTGATTGGCCACCACCTTCAAGTTCACGGACATGCCGATGGCCACGAAGAACAGGCCCAGCAACAAGCCCTTGAAGGGGTCGATCGCCTTTTCCAGATCGTGCCGGTAGCGCGATTCGGCCATCAGCACGCCCACCAGGAATCCCCCCAGGCCCGCGGACAGGCCGGCGAAGTCGAACAATTGGGCAGCGCCCACCACCATCAACAAGGCGGCGGCAGTAAACAATTCGTTCAGTTGCGCCTTGGCTGCCCAGCCCAGCAGGCGCAGACGGTAAGCGGCGGCGACCACCAGCACGGCGATCAGCGCCTCCTTGAAGGACGGCGCCGAGGTGCCGTCGGAGCCCAGCAAGCCCGCCGCCACCAGCATGGGGATCGCCGCCATGTCCTGGAACAGCAGTATTCCCAGCGCCGACCTGCCCAGCGGCGTGCGCGTCAGCACGCGTTCGTCCAGCAGCCGCAAGGCCACCGCTGTGGACGACAGGGCCAGCGACAGGCCGCAAAGGATCGCCGCCTGCCACTCCATGCCGGCCAGATGCCGCAGCGCCGCGCCGAACACCACCGCCAGCAGCAGCCCGCAAGCCAGCATCTGCAAGGAACCCAGCACGAAGACTTCGTTGCGCATGGCCCACAGGCGTTTGGGCGAAAGCTCCAGCCCGATGATGAACAACATCATCACCACGCCCCACTGGGACACATTGATCATGGTGTCCACATTGGTGACGAGCCTGAGGCAGGACGGCCCCACCAGCACGCCGGCCAGCAGGTATCCCGGAATGGCGCCCAGGCCCAGCAGCTGGGTCAAGGGCACGCACAGCACGGCCGCAAGCAGAAGGATAAGGATGAGATCCATGGGACTAGCGGTTCCGGGATGAGCACCGAGACGAGAAGAGTGCCGGGCAGGGACGCCGGGCAAGTGGAATTCTGGGCAAAGATCGCAGCCACTGAAAGCCAGTTGAAACCCGCTGTGGGGGACTTTCAACTAGCCCCTTTACACAAACAAAAAAAATCCTGTAGAATTGCGGGCTTCGCTGCTTCGACAACGAGATCCTTCCGACCAGGGGTCTTTAGTGGAAGACCCGGCTCTGGGGCAACCCGGCCAGGACAACCGCCGTTACGAAACCCAGCAAGGAGAGGTGGCAGAGTGGTCGAATGTACCTGACTCGAAATCAGGCGTACGGTATCCCCGTACCGTGGGTTC
The DNA here is from genome assembly GCF_014490035.1 of Achromobacter xylosoxidans. Taxonomy (NCBI): domain Bacteria; kingdom Pseudomonadati; phylum Pseudomonadota; class Betaproteobacteria; order Burkholderiales; family Alcaligenaceae; genus Achromobacter; species Achromobacter xylosoxidans. Next base: position 5,496,959 of record NZ_CP061008.1, read on the forward strand.
GAATCCCACCCTCTCCGCCAGTATTCAAGCACTGATGATGAACTCAAAAGTGCGACTCAAAAGCCCCTTTCGAGGGGCTTTTGTTTTTCTGCGCCAGCCCCTTTCGAGGGGCTTTTGTTTTTTCTGCGCCAGCCCCTTGAGAGGGGCTTTTTTCGCGTTTCCCGGCTAGTAGGCCGCGAGCTGCAAGGCCGCCGGCGCCGCAACGGCGACGCCCGCCCGGCTACTCCCCGGCAACTTGAACGCACTGACCGCCCGGGTCAGTTCCGCCGTCTGATCCTGCATGGACCCTGCGGCAGCGGCGGCTTCTTCCACCAGGGCAGCGTTCTGCTGCGTCACCTCGTCCATCTGCGACACGGCCAGATTGACGTGCCCGATGCCATCGGCCTGCTCGGCGGAGGCCGCGGCGATCTCACCCATGATGTCCGTCACGCGCCGCACCGCACCGACGATCTCCTGCATCGTCGAGCCAGCGCGCTCCGCGCTGCCGGAGCCCTGCTCGATCTTCTGCACGGTGTCTTCGATCAGGGTCTTGATCTCCTTGGCGGCCTGGGCGCTGCGTTGCGCCAGGGTGCGCACCTCGGCGGCGACCACGGCGAAGCCCTTGCCCTGTTCGCCCGCGCGCGCCGCCTCCACGGCCGCGTTCAGGGCCAGGATGTTGGTCTGGAAGGCGATGCCCTCGATCACGGAGACGATGTCGGCGATCTTGACGGAACTGGCCGAAATCGCGCTCATGGCGCTGACGACTTCGGTGACCGTGGAGCCGCCCAGCGCCGCGGTTTCAGACGCAGCCGAAGCCAGCTGGTTCGCCTGCACGGCGCGGTCGGCGTTCAGCTTCACGGTGGAAGACAGCTGCTCCATGGACGCGGCGGTTTCCTCCAGGGACGCAGCCTGCTGCTCGGTCCGGGAAGACAGGTCGGTGTTGCCCGCGGCGATCTCGCTGGAAGCGGACGCAATGCTGTCCACGCCCGCCCGTATCCTGGCGACGGTGCCGGCCAGATTGGCGTTCATGGATTCCAGCGCCCGCATCAATTGCCCGATCTCGTCGCGCGAAGTCACGCTAATGGCACTGGTGAGGTCGCTGGCGGCCACCGTGCGCGCCACGCGCACCGCCTCGGACAGCGGGCGCGTGATGCTGCGCGTCAGCAGGACTGCCAGCAACAGCCCGCTGATTACCGCAACGGAGCCGATGATGATCATCCAGAGATTGGCCGTGCCGTAGGCGCCTGCTATGTCGGCCGCGCGGGCGTCGATTTCCGCGCGCTGCAGACTGGACAGACGCGTGATCTGATCGATGAACTGGCGCGTGGCCGGCAGGAACTCCCGATTGAAAATCGTGTCGGCCGCCTGCACATTGCCTTCCTGCTTGGCCTTGAATATGCCGTCGCGGGTGCGCAGGTAGTCCGCCCGGGATTTCCGGATGCCTTCCCACAGCTCCTTTTCCTGATCGCTCTGGATCAGCGGCTCGATCTGCTGCTGCAGCGCCGAGGAATTACGGGTGGAGGTCGCCGCTTCTTCCGCGAAGAAGCCGGCCAGACTCGCATCGGCGCTCTTGGCGATCGCAGTGGTGCGGGTCACCCCGGACTGGATGTTGCGGGCCCAATCGTTGATCAGGCGTTCCTTGATCAGGGAACGCTGCGTGACGGTCTCGACCGATTCGTTGATGTTGGCCAGACTGACCAGACCCACCACGCACATGACGATGATCATGGCCAGCAGGATGGCGAATCCACCCGCAAGACGGGTTCCAAGCTTCATGTTGTTCATATTGCTCCCGGCTACTCCCGGGGCAAGCACGGATACGCACCCAGGCAGAAGCTCGGCGCCGGGCAGTCCCCGCCGCCAATGCAAGCCAGATGCCCGTAAGCCCCTGGATATCCGCCCCCAAATTTATGTCCGTTGTATATGAAAAATGCCGCCGAAAGCCTCTGTTGCGAGGGCAGACGAGACAGCCGGCGGAATGCTAACAGCGCGGATTTGGCCCGCATCGGGAGAAATGAAGAGCGAATTGACGCAAGCTCTTCCCTTTGCGTCGCCGGCGCCAGGCTGCCGGCCATCAATCTCGCATCCTTAGCGGTGCGCGGCCTTGACGCCACGCAAACGGACCGCCGGGAAGCCTGTCTCTTTCAGCTCGTCGTCCATAAAAAAAGGCGGCTCAAAAGAGCCGCCATTTTCCTCAGCAATCCTGGCGTGTCACAACGGCGCCGTCGGCCGCGCCAGCTGGAACAGGTCCGTGCTGCGCGCGTACCAGCCGCCGCCGTGCATGCGCGCGATCAGCCCCATGGCCGGCGTGTCCATGTAGCCGCGTTCGGCGTCCAGCACATAGGCATCGTCGACATGCGCGCCCAGCACCCGCCCGATCACCACGAGCTGGCGCGGGCCGGTCACGATGGTCGCCTGGCTGACGCATTCCAGCGACACCGGGGAGCCCTTGATCAGCGGAGGACGCACATGGGACGCCGGCAGCGCGGTCAGGCCGGCCGCGGCCATCTCGTCCACGTCCGCCGGGTAATCGGCGCAGGTCTGGTTCATCTGCGCGACCAGCGACTCCGGCACCAGGTTCACCACGAACTCGCCGTTCTCGATGATGTTGGCGCCGGAGTCCTTCAGTTCTCCGCTGGCATGGCGCATCAGGCCGATGGCGACCGTCGGCGGCTGATGCCCCATGACGTTGAAGAAGCTGAACGGAGCCGCGTTGACAACGCCTTTGCCGGAAACCGTGGTGAGCCATGCGATCGGGCGCGGGGTGACGGTCGAGGTCAGCACGTTGTAGACCGTCTGCGCCGGCAAGGCGCTGAAATCGAAATGCATGGATCAGGCCTCCTGCTGCCCGGCGTTCAGCGCCGACACGGCGCGCTTTTCGCGCGTGTCGACCTGCAGCTGGAACACGTCCGGACGCGCATAGTGGCCGGAAACGTCGAAGTCATACTTGCCGCGCAGGATCTGGTTGGGATTGATGTCGGCGTACAGGATGGTTTCGGCGGAAAAATCCGGACCCGCCAGCACTTCGCCCAGCGGATCGATGATGGCGCTGCCGCCGCGCATCAGCACGGTATCGGGCGCATCGCCCAAGGCGCATTCGAAATCGTCGGGATAGGCATCGCGGCGCAGGTGCTGGCAGGCCGTGAGGACGTAGCAGCGGCCTTCCAGCGCGATGTGGCGCATGCTGGGAATCCAGGAATCGCGGTCATCGGCGGTCGGCGCGCAATACAGCGCCACGCCCTGGCTGTACATGTACATGCGCAGCATGGGCATGTAGTTTTCCCAGCAGATGACGGCGCCGATCTTGCCATAGGGGGTGTCGAAGACGGGCATGGTGGAGCCGTCGCCGAAACCCCAGATCAGGCGTTCGCCGGCGGTGGGCATGAGCTTGCGGTGCTTGCCCGCCAGCCCTTCGCGGCCATTGAAGTACAGCACGGTGCAGTACAGCGTGCCGCCGTCGGCTTCGATGCAGCCCATGACCACGAAGCTGTCGGTGTCGGCCGCGGCCTGGGCCACCAACGCGACTTCCTCGCCGTCCAGCCGGATGGCCTGGTTGTGATAGCTGGCGAAGGCGTCCCGGCCTTCAGGCTTGCGCATGCCGATGGGCGCGCCGAAGGAGTTGCCCTTGGGGTAGCCGCCCAGGAACGCCTCGGGGAACACCAGCACGCGGGCGCCCTGCTCCGCCGCCTGCCGGATCAGGGATGCCGCTTTCTGGGCGCAGGCGACGCTGTCGGTGGGAATGGACGCCGCCTGGATGACGGCAGCCTTGAAGCTCTGTTGCGTGGACATGTCTCTCCTTTTTTCTCAGTGTGCAGCGTCTTCGTCGATGGCGCGGGCACGGGTGTTCGGCAGGAACAGGCTGCCGATGACGCCGACCACCGCGGTCACCACGACCGGATACATCAGGCCGCCAAAGATATTGCCGCTGGCCTGGGCCAGATAGGTGGCGGTAAAGGGCACGATGCCGCCGAAGATGCCGGCGCCGATGTGGTACGGGAAGGATAGCGCCGTATAGCGGATGCGGGCTGGGAACAGTTCGACCAGATAGGACGCCACCGGGCCGTAGACCATGGCGACCACGGCCGTCATCAGCACCAGGATCAGGATGATGGTCGTGCGGTCGACGCGCGCGGGATCGGCGCGCTCCGGATAACCGGCGGCCGTCAGCGCGCTGGTGTAGGCGGCGCGGTCAAAGCCGTTGACGGTCGTGCCGCCCACGCTCATGGCGATGCTCTGGCCGGGCAGCGGCGCGGCGTATTCAAAGTTGATGCCCTTGCCCACCAGGAATTTCTTGGCCTGCACGCAGACCTTCTTGTGGTCGGCATGGCTGCCGATCATGGCGGCCTGCAGCCCGAAGTCGCAGGCGCCGCCGCTGGTATCGGCATGCACGCGCACCGGCGTGCTCTGCATGGCTTGCGCCAGGGCCGGGTTGCCCGCCTTGAGCAGCACGTCGAACATGGAGTGGTAGCCGATGGCGGCAACGAACAGGCCGACCATCATGATCCACTTGCGGCCGATGCGGTCCGACAACCAGCCGAACAGCACAAAGGTCGGCGCGCCGATGATGAAGCCGATCAGGATCAGCGTGTAGACGCTGGTCTGGTCCAGCTGCACGGCCTGCTGCATGAAGATCATGACGTAGAACTGGCCGGTGAAGTAGGTGGCGCCCTGGCCGGCGGTGACGCCGATCAGCGCCAGCAGCACCAGCCGCAGGCTGGACCATTGGCCGAAGGTCTCCTTGACCGGATTCTTGGACAGGCGGTTCTGCTGCTTCATGCGGGTGAACACGGGCGACTCGTGCAGCTTGGCGCGCACGTAGATCGAAATCGCCAGCATCACGATCGACAGGATGAACGGCAGGCGCCAGCCCCACTGGCGGAAATCCCCGGCGCTCATGGACGCCTGGGTGCACAGGATCACGATCAAGGACAGGATCAGGCCCGCCGACGAGGTGATCTGGATCCAGCCCGTCAGCAGCCCGCGGCGCTTGGGTTCGCAGTGTTCGGCCACGTAGATGACCGCGCCGCCGTACTCGCCGCCCACCGCCAGCCCCTGCACCACGCGCAGGGTCAGCAGCAGGATCCACGACAGGTGGCCGGCTGATTCATAGGTGGGCAGGCAGCCGATCAGGACGGTCGCGCCGCCCATCATCACCACGGTGATGAGGAAGGTGTACTTGCGGCCCAGCTTGTCGCCCAGGTAGCCGAACATCACCGCGCCCAGGGGCCGGATGATGAAGCCCACCGCCAACGCGCCCAGCGCGGCCAGCAGCGCCACGGTGGGGTTGTCCTGCGGGAACAGCACCTGGCTCATGAAGACGGCCAGGGTCCCGTAGATGAAAAAGTCGTACCACTCGAACAAGGTGCCCAGGGTCGAGGCCACCACCACCTGGCGTTCCTCCTTCCTGCTGAGCGTCGGACCGGCGTCGATCCGCTGCATTGCCACATTCGCTTCCATGCCTGCTTTCCCCAATCGCTTTAGATTGATAATGCTGTAGTCATTAACTATTATCAAACTTAAACCAAGGCCTGAAAAAGCTAGGGAAAACCCGGCGCGACAGTCGCGCCTCCTGGCCGGAAGCGCGGCGCCCCGCTGCTACACTCGCGCCAGAAAAACAGTGGAGGCAGCAATGGCAAGGCCCGCCGGCAAGATGGAAAAGAACGCGGAACAGGCGCCTGCCGCCGCGCGCAGGGGCATCCAGTCGATCGAAGTGGGGTTCCGGATCCTGGACGTCATCCGCAAGGCCGGCCGTCCCCTGCCCCTGAAGGAAATCGCGGACGCCTGTGAATTGACGGTGCCCAACGTCCACTACTACCTGGTCAGCTTCCAGAAGGTGGGCGTGGTGCAGCAGCACGCGGATACCGGCCACTACGGCCTGGGGCCCTATGCCCTGCGGCTGGGCCTGGCGGCCCTGGAACAGTTCGACGTATTCACCACCGCCCGGCCCATCATGGCCGAAGTGGCCGCGATCACCGGCCACACCGTGTTCCTGGGCGTGTGGGGCAACAAGGGCCCGACCATCGTCTACCGCGTCGAAGGCGCCCGCAGCCGCCCGCTGCTGGAACTGCGCGTGGGCAGCGTGCTGCCGCTGCTGTCCTCGGCGCTGGGCCGCAACTTCCTGGCGCACCTGCCGGAAGCCAGCACGCGCGAACTGCTGGAACAGGAAATGGCCTCAGCCGGCTCGGACGGGTACGGCGGCAAGTCCTATACGCAAAAGGACGTGCAGGCCATCCGCGAGGAAGTGCTGGAGCACCACCTCAGCCGTTGCCGCGACGCGCTGCTGCCGCACTTCACGTCGCTGTCCGCGCCCATATTCGACATGCTGGGCGAGATGAAGGCCGCCATTACGCTGATGGGGCCGGTGGGCGCCATCGACGACGACCTGCAATCCGATACCGCGCGACTGCTCAGCGAGAAGGCGCGCTCGATCTCGGCGACGGCGGGCTGGGTGGAGCCGCAGGCGCGCTAGGCGCTTCTGCCGGCCTCATCTCCGCGCGTCGGGCAGCCGACTGGGCGGCGGCGTGCTGGCCACGTTTTTCTTGTAGTACGCGATGAACTCCGGCGCCGGCATGGGCTTGCCGTACAGCCAACCCTGGCCGAAATCCACCTCGCGCGCTTTCAGGTGGTCTTCCTGTTCCTGGCGCTCGATGCCTTCGGCCACGGTCAGCAGGTTCAGCGACTTGGCCATGTCGATGATGTGGTCCGTGACCTTGTGGGTCGCGGAATCGGTGCCGATGGTGTCGACGAAGGACTTGTCGATCTTCAGCGAGTCCAGCGGCAGCCGCTGCAGATAGGACAGGCTGGAGTAGCCCGTGCCGAAGTCATCGATGGCCACGGCATGGCCTTGCGCACGGGCCTGTTCGATGACGCTGCAGGCCTTGTCCACGTCCATGAAGCCGCGCTCGGTGGCTTCCAGCCAGATCTGCCGCGGATCGATGACCGTGCCTTCCAGCATGCGCTGCAACACCCGCAATGCCCCGCCATCCTTGAGATCGCTGGCGCTCAGGTTGACGGAGATGTGCGCTCCCCGGTCCTCGCCCAGCAGCTCCTCCATATCCCGGATCACCAGGCGAAACACCTCTTCGGTGATGCGGGCCATCAGGCCGTTGTCTTCGGCGATCGAGATGAACAGGTCGGGTCTCAGGGTCTTGCCGCCGCGCCGGATCCAGCGCACCAGCGCCTCGGCGCCGATGCAGCGGCCTGTGCGCAGGTCGATGATGGGCTGGTAGTGGACGACGAATTCCCGCCGCCTGATGCCGGCGGCCAGTTCGCCCGCGATCGACAGGCGCCGGCGCGACAGCCAGACGACCAGCGCGATCATGGCGGCCGCGACCAGCGTCCCCATGGGCAGCCAGAACAGGCGCTCGCGCGGCAGCATGTCCAGCGCTTCGGTCTGCGGTTCGAGCAGGACGACGGCCAGGTCCGCATTGCGCGCGACGGCGCTGAGGTAGGCCTCGTCGATGTCCAGCTTGCCGCCATTCAGCGCCTGCGACACCAGCACGAGATCGGGGTCGTTGCGGGTTCCCAGCATGCCCACGCCCGGCAGGACCACGGCGAGTTGCGCGCCGTCCGTGAGCGCCTTTTCAGTGAACCGGCCGGGTTCGAACAAGGCGCTGTAATCGCCGTGGCGCACCGCCACCATCCTGATGCCGGGACTCAAGACGGGCACCGCATCCAGCAACAGGCGTCCGCCGTTGGTCAGTTCGACCTGGGCCGGAATCAGCGGCTCTTCGTAGCTGGGCACGCCCCAGGTGGTGCACTGGACGATCCCGCCCGCCACATAGGCCAGATCGTCCACGGCCCGGTCCCGCAGGGCCAGCGCCCGCATATGGCGGATGTGCTGGGGCGAACAGGGCTCGAATGCCAGCTCGTCCAGATCGCGTAGCGTGGCCACGGTCTGGTCCAGCAGATCCTGGGTGTCCCTCAGGATGCGCTGAGCCTGGTCGTCCAGATAGCGCTGCTCGCCCGCGACGGCGCGGGACCAGGACATGTGCAGCGCGAAGCCGATGGGCAACAGGGCCGCGGCGGCGGCGAGAGCGATGGCGATGCCGATTACAAGCTTGCGCGGCATCGAGGCCGTCCCCTGGGATCGCCGGCTGGCGAGGTTATATCTTTTTACACTTTTTGGGGGGCCAATGTCTCCATCAATTTCCGCTCACTGGCGCCGCCTCAGCCCTCCGCCACGATCTTCGCGTCGCGTATGGTCTGGGCGTACTTCTGCTGCTCCTGCTTCATGAAGTCGGCAAAGCGCTGGACGCTGCCGCCGCCGTCCTCCGCCCCCACCTGCGCCAGCTTTTCCTGCACGTCCGGCATCGCCAACACCCGGTCGATGTCCTGGTTCATGCGCTGGACCATGGCGGCGGGCATCTTGCCCGGACCGACCATGCCGAACCAGATGCTGGCCTCGAATCCGGGATAGCCTTGTTCGGCCACGGTCGGCACGTTGGGGTGGCTCTTGGAGCGCTGCTGCAAGGTCTGCGCCAACGCGATCACCTTGCCGGACTGCACCAGCGGCGTGGCGGTGGTCATGCCTTCGAAGCAGTACTGCACGTGGCCGCCCAGCAGGTCATTCATCAAGGGAGCCGAGCCCTTGTAGGGCACGTGCAGCACGTCGATCCCCGCGCGGGCCTTGAAGATCTCCAGCGCCAGGTGCTGCGCCGAACCGCTACCGGCCGAACCGAACACGATCTTGCCCGGCTGCGCCTTGCACAGCGCAACCAGCTCGGGCAGCGTCTTGGCGGGTTGCGAGGCGCCGCCAAGCAAGATGGTGGGCGTCTTGCCGACCAGGGCGATCGGCGTGAAGTCGCGCTCCACCGAATAGGCCAGCTTGGGCTGCAGGCCCGGCGCGATCCCATGGCTGTTGACGTGCGCCATCAACAGCGTATTGCCGTCGTTGGGCTGGCGCGCCACCTGTTCGGCGGCGATGATGCCGGCCGCGCCCGCGCGGTTTTCGACGATGACGGGAATATTCCACATCACGCCCAGCTTCTGCCCCAGCAGGCGCGCCAGCACGTCGGTGCCGCCGCCGGCCGGAAAGCCCACCACGATCTTCACCGGCCCCTGCGGCAGGTCTTGCGCCCGCGCCGTCGCCGGCAGGACCAGCGCGGCCCCCAGCGCCGCGGCGCCGGTCATGAATTGCCTACGTTGCATTGCTGTCTCCTCGCGCGCCGGTCCGATGGCCGGCGACTGGTTCTTGGAATACTGTCACTGCTCACCGCTGCCGGCCGTCTGGCGCGGCCTGGCTGCGATGTTCCTGCGCTGCGGCGCGCGGCCGGCAGGCCGCGCCCCCTACCCTCAGCCAGCGACCCGGCTCCACTTGCCGTAGCGCTCGACCATGCGCTCGTCGAAACCGAAGCCCAGGCCGGGCTCCTGATGCAGCACCACGCGTCCCTGCTTGTGCGTCAACTGGCGGTCGACCAGCCTGCGGAAGTTCAGGACCTGATCGTCCCAGAAGAATTCGACGTAGCGCGCATTCGGCGTCGCGGCGACCAGCGGCGCATGCACGTCATGGAACCAGTGCGGGCAAACCACGACGCCGTAGCTGGCGGCGGTGGCGGCGATGCGCTTCCATTCGGTGATACCGCCGCAGACGGCGGCATCGGTCTGCAGGATGCCTGCGGCGCCCTTGTCCAGCAACTCCTTGTGATACCAGCGGCCATAGCCGATCTCGGCGGTGGCGATGGGCAGGCGCGTCAGGCGCGCCAGCTTGGCGTGGCTGTCGATGTCGTCGGGGCCGAAGGGTTCTTCGATGAAGTACGGATCGTACTGTTCGAAGCGGCGGATGTACTGCATGGCCTGCGTCACGTCCTGCCAGGCGTTGTTGCAGTCCATCATCAACTCGACGTCGGGGCCGATGGCCTCGCGCGCCGCCTTCAGACGCGCCTCTTCCTCGGCCGGGGACAGGCGGCCCGTCTTCATCTTGACGGCGCGAAAGCCCTTATCCACGTAGCTCGCCATTTCTTCGCCCAGGTGCTGGGGCGTCTTGCCGTCGAGGTAGTAGCCGCCGCTGGCATAGGCCGGCACGGTTTCGAGTTCGACCGCGCCCAGATACTTGTGCAGCGGCAGGCCGACGGTCTTGGCGTTCAGGTCCCACAGCGCGATATCCAGGGCGCTCAATGCGCGCATCACCGTGCCTTGCCGGCCTTGCAGCAGGGCTTCCTGGTACATCGCCTGCCACAGGCCTTCGACGGCGAGCGAATCCTTGCCCAGCAGCACCGGACCCAGCAGGTTCTGCACCGCGGCCTCAAAGATGGCGCCGCCGGCGCTGCCCACGTAGCAGAAGCCGATGCCTTCCACGCCGTCGGAGGAACGGACCTTCACCAGGCCGTAGTGCCGCGTCGACACGGTGCGATTCGAAAACGAGGTGACCTTGTCCAGGGGCACCGCGGCGGCGCACACGTCTATGGATTCAATGATGGGCACAACTGGCTCCTTGGTAATCGGGATGGTCGGGCGGGGCCGGCGCGGCATGCGGGGCCTCAACGCTCTGACCGTATTCTTGCCGTGGCCAAAGAAAACAACAATTATCTTCATCCATCTTTAGAATATGGAAAAAGCATCTTTTCAGGAGGGTCCGGCCCGTGGATTCGCGCTTTCTGCAAACCTATGTGCACGTGGTGGAACTGGGCTCCATCGCCCAGGCCGCGCGCCACCAGGGGCTGACGCCCGCCACGGTGCAGCAGCGCCTGCGCGCGCTGGAAGCGGACATGGGCAGCGCCTTGATCGCGCGCTCCGGCCGCACGGTGAAGCCCACGCAGGCCGGCGTGCGGATCCTGGAGCGTGCCCGCGCCGTCCTGCGCGACGTGCGCGACCTGCGTTCGGCTGCGTCCGACACCGAACTGCCGGCCGGTCCGCTGCGCCTGGGCGCCACGCCCACCGCGCTGACCGGCATCATGCCGCCCGTGCTGCGCGCCTGGACTGCGCGCCATCCCCATATTGAAATCTACATAGAACCGGCGCCCACCACCCTGCTCTACGGCAAGGTGCTGTCCGGCGAACTGGACGGCGCGCTGCTGGTGCATCCCTTGTTCGCCATCCCCAAGACCTGCGCCTGGCGCGACCTGCGGCAAGAGCCGCTGGTGCTGGTCACGCCGGCCGATATGAGGGTGCGCGATCCGCTGGAAGTCATCGCGCGCGAACCCTACATCTGCTATGACCGCAGCGTGGTGGGCGGCAAGATGGCCGACGACTACCTGCGCGCGCGCAGCCTGCGGCCGCACGTACGCTTCGAGCTGGATGGAATCGATTCCATTGCCAAGCTGGTGTCGGAAGGATTGGGCGTGGCGCTGCTGCCGGATTGGGCGACCATCGGAGAACCGTCAGCCCGCGTCAGGCGCTGGCCTCTGCCGCCGCCCTGCCCGGTGCGCACCGTGGGCGCGATCTGGCTGCGCTCCGGCGTGCGTTCGGCGCTGATGCAGGCCTTCGTGGAAATGGCCGAGACTCAGCTCGGCCTGGACTGAGCCCGGAAGATCAGTCCTGTGCGTTTGCGTCGCGGCCGTCGCGGGCCACGACCACGCCGCCCGACACCACCAGGCGGCGCGGCGCGCGCGTCGCCACGGCTTGCGCAATACAACTGGCGTCGACCAGCACCAGATCCGCGCGCGAACCCGGCGCCAGGCCATAGTCCGCGAAACCGCAGGCGCGGGCCGCCGCCGCGGTCACGCAATCGAACGCCCATTCGACCTCGTCGTCGCGCCGCAGGTCGTTGCGCAGGCCGATCAGCATGGCGCGCGCCAGCATGTCGGGGCTGCCGTAGGGAGTCCAGGTATCGCGGATGCCGTCGTTGCCGCCGAAGATCGTCACCCCCGCCTCGCGGCAGGCGCGCACGGCCGGCACGGGCCGCGACGGCGGCGCCGTCGTCAGCAAGGCCACATCCAGCGCAGCCAGCCGCCGCAGCAGGCCGTCCAGCCGCTTGGCGTCCACGCCGCCCAGACAGAAGGCGTGGCTGATGACGACCTTGCCCTGCATGCCCAGCGCCTGGACGCGGTCCAGGATCAGGTCCAGGGTAAAGGCGCCCAATTCGCCCGGCTCGTGCAGATGGATATCGACAGGCTTGTGATGCTTGTCCGCCAGGCCGAACAGCACGTCGAGCGACCTCGCCGGATCGCGGTCTATGGCCGAGGGATCCAACCCGCCCAGCACGTCCGCGCCCTGCGCCAGCGCCTGGTCCAGCAGTTCGGCCGTACCGGGCCGGATCAGCAGGCCCGACTGGGGAAAGGCCACGGTCTGGATCTCGACACGTCCGGCCAGCTCCTGGCGCGTGGCATGCACGCCCTCCAGGTGGCGCAGCCCGGCATCGGTATCGATATCCACGTGCGTACGGATGCGGGTCGCGCCTTCGCGCAGGAAGGCCAGCGCCAGGGCGCGCGAATGGCTGGCCGCGTCATGACCGCTGCGGGCGCGCCAGACGCGTTCGTTCTCGATGCGGTCGGTCAGCGCCGGGCCCACTTCGTTCACGTACCAGGGCGAATCCCAGGTGGTCTTGTCCAGGTGCGTATGGCCTTCGACCAGGCCGGGCAGCAGCAAGGCGCCGGCGCCGTCCTCGACAGGCACGCCGGGCGCGGCGGCGAGGCCGAACCCGATGCTCTGGATACGTCCGTCGAGCACCAGCACGTCCACCGCGCCGCCTTGCGGGGCGCGGACATTTTTCAAAAACAGATCGGTCATGGCAGGATTCCAGGCGCCGCGCGTGGCGGCCGGCCTTGCGCAGACCAGGCGGCACACGCCATCAAGCTCAGGCTTGGGGCGGTTCTATCCAGAAGAAGCGTTCACCCTGGCGGACCATGTCGGCCACGCCTTCGGCGCCGATGCGGTAATCCGTACCCATCAGCGTGGCGCCGCCATCCTCATGGATATGAATAATGGCGAGCGGGTCGTTTGCCATGGTGTACCAGTAGTAACCCGGCTTGAGATCATGCAGGTTCGTAGTCATGTTTCGAGTATACAAACATCCCCGCGCCGTATTCAAAAAGACACATAAATCCAGGTCATGCCTGACATGATGGCGTTGAGGCGGCATACTTCCCGATTCCAGGCCCAAACCGCCCGCAAAGTAGGCATGCGTCGACCAGGCTGTCGCCGCATTGGCGCATATGCTTTGATCGTTGGAGGAACCGCGAGCGTATGAAAAGGCAGTCTCTTCAATTCAGCGAGCCGCTTAAACAAGCTGTTTTGGACGGCCGTAAAGTGCAGAGCCGGCGCATCCTCAAGCCGCAACCGACCAAACTGACCACGGTCTGGTATGCGGACGCTGCGGATTCCGGCAGATGGGTAGCCATGGGCCCGTCGCTGGATCATCCATCCGAATTGCGCAAAACCTCCAGCTGGGTCAGGTGTCCATTTGGAAAATCCGGCGACAGCATCGAATTGACCGACGAAGCCGGCAATACCTTCGCCACCGCCGTTATCGTGGGGGTGCGCGTCCAGCGCCTGCAAACGCTGTCCGAAGCCGATGCCCGCGCCGAAGGCACGCAAGCCCTGTACCAAAGCTCCGCCCTGCTGCCGGGCGTGCCGCTGCAAACCGCCTTCGCCTTGACCTGGTGCGAGCGTTACGGCTCGCATGCCTGGGCTGCGAACCCCTGGGTCTGGGTGGTCGAATTCCGCCGCCAACAGGTCGACGGGGAACAGGACGCCTAGCCCCGCCCCCAAAAACTGGTGCGCCCGCGCAACGTCGTTACGCGGAAACAGGGGCGGATGGTGACTGCCTGTAACCTGGCTATCCGGCTTCACCTGATTCCAGGCGATTTCAATCCATTTCAATCGCGGCCGCGTCAGAGCGGACCTGCGCTGCTGCGTGGCAGCAAGCCCCATGCCACCTGGACGGGGACGGTTGCGGATTGTCGCGATTGAGGCCGGCCCGCTTACTTCTGCCAGCGCAAAAAGCCCGAAAATAAGCTCAACGAATACTCAACTTTGCTGCGTCACGCGGCAGGCAGGTGCAAGATGAAAAAATGGCTTATCGCTGGTGCTGGTGCCGCTGGTCTGCTGATCTCCAGCGTCGCCCTGGCTCGGGTGGACGTCGGCATCTCGATCGGCATACCGGGGGTCGTGTACCCCGCGCCGGTCTACGTCGCGCCGCAGCCGGTATACGTGCCGCCCCCGCCGCCCGTCTATTACCGCCCCGCGCCGGTGTACGTCGCACCGCCGGTGGTCTATCCGGCGCCGGTGTATTACCGCGGCGGCGGCCGCTACTATGACCGCGGCTACTACTATGGCCGCGGGCGCGGACATGGACACGATTATTACCGCGGCCGGGGCCGCGGACACGACCACGACGATTAAGCTGCGGGCCGCGCGTCAAGCGCAGGCCGGTTGCCCCGGAAACGACAAAGGCCACTCGCAAGAGTGGCCTTTTTTTCTGCGGGCAATGTCCGGTGCCCGGTGAAATACCCCTCAGGCTGCGGGCGCCTGCACGGGTTTGCCAGCCAGCACGGCCGGTTGCTGCGGGGTTTTGCTGGCCTTGCCATCGCTCCACCGCGGCGTTTCCTGAACGAGATCGATCCAACGGCGGGGCTCGCTCGACGACCGCCACCAACCATTATGCGGACGCATGGGCAAACTCCGGTTCACCGTTGAAACGCACGCCGTTGATGCCTTGGAACAGTTGCAGGCTTTCCTGCTCGGCTTCGTGCAGGCTCGAAAACGGCGCCTGTCCGGGCACGGTCCAGCATTTTTCCGGCGCGGTGCCGCCAACACGGCGGGTCCATATCTGCACGCGGTAGCCCTGCTCGTCTTCCTGAGCCACGGAGCATCTCACACGAAAATCTCCAATCATTCTTGAAGTCATGGGCAACTCCTTGTTATTTAAGTGAATGAAGCGTGTAGCACACGGGGCATATTGTGCCGTAACTATCCGGCCCTTTTATTGGAATACACAATTGCTCACATCATAATCAAACACTCGCGCGGTCAGCTTAATGGCGTGAGGCGACAGGAATATGTACAGATAATAAAAAAAAACGGAGCCCGAAGGCTCCGTCTTTTACTCCGTCAAATGGCGGATGGACAGCTGAAAAACGTCAGGCTTTCGGCACCGGATTCAGCACCGTCAGGCCGCCCATGTAAGGCTGCAGCGCCTCCGGAATCAGCACGCTGCCGTCGGCTTGCTGGTGGTTTTCCAGCACGGCGACCAGCGCGCGGCCCACAGCCAGACCGGAACCGTTGAGCGTGTGCACGTATTCCGGCTTGCCCTGGGCATTGCGGAAGCGCGCCTGCATGCGGCGGGCCTGGAAAGTTTCGCAGTTCGACACCGAGGAAATCTCGCGCCAGGTGTTCTGCGCCGGCAGCCACACTTCCAGGTCATAGGTCTTGGCCGAACCAAAGCCCATGTCGCCCGTGCACAGCAGCACCACGCGGTACGGCAGGCCCAGCAGCTGCAGCACGCGCTCGGCGTGGCCCACCATGTCTTCCAGCGCCTCGTAGGACTGATCCGGCTGGGTGATCTGCACCATTTCGACCTTGTCGAACTGGTGTTGGCGGATCATGCCGCGGGTATCGCGGCCGCCGCTGCCGGCTTCCGAGCGGAAGCACGGCGTGTGCGCCGTAAGCTTGAGCGGCAGGTCGGCGGCAGCCTGGATGGTGTCGCGCGCCACGCTGGTCAAGGTGATTTCCGAGGTGGAGATCAGGTACTGGTCTTCACGCACGTACGGCTTGCCCTGATCGTCGACCTTGGGATCGTCGTCGCCGCCGCCCTTGGACACGGCGAACATGTCGTCCTTGAACTTCGGCAGCTGGCCCGTGCCGTACAGCGTCGAGGCGTTGACGATGTAGGGGGTGTAGCACTCGGTATAACCGTGCGTGCCCGTCTGCAGGTCCAGCATGAACTGCGACAGCGCGCGGTGCAGGCGGGCGATGGGGCCGCGCATGAACGAGAAGCGGGCGCCGGACAGCTTGGCGGCCATGTCGAAATCCAGGCCCAGCGGTTCGCCGATGGCGACGTGGTCGCGGGCCTCGAAGGCCAGGGCCGGCGGATTGCCGTCGGCGCCAGCCGCGCCCGGCAGCCAGCGGCGCACTTCGACGTTGTCGTCGGCGGATTCGCCCAGCGGCACGCTGGCGTGCGGCAGGTTGGGCACCGACATCAGCAGTTCGTTGAGCGGCTGCTGCAAGGCGGCCAGCTCTTCTTCCAGCTGCTTCAGGCGCACAGGCACGGCCTGCGATTCGGCCATGACGGCGCTGGCGTCCTCGCCCTTGGCCTTGAGCTGGCCGATCTGCTTGGCCAGCGCGTTGCGGCGGGCTTGCAGGGACTCGGTTTCGGTCTGGACGGCCTTGCGGCGGGATTCCAGCTCATTGAACCGTTCCGTGTCGAAGGACACGCCACGGCTCTTGAGGCGGTCTACGACGGTTTGCAGGTCTTTGCGCAGCAGTATCGGGTCTAGCATGGTGATATCGGTGAGGTTGCGTGAAGCAACGGGCGGCGCCCGTTACCGTTTCTTGGCGCGTTCCTGCGCGTCCAGCTCGCGCAGGAATGCCAGCTTTTGCTGGATTTTAGCCTCCAGGCCGCGATCGGTCGGCCGATAGAAGGAGGGATTGAGTCCATCGGGGAAATATTGCTCGGCGGCGGCGTAGCCGTGCGGCTCGTCGTGCGCGTAGCGGTAGGCCTTGCCATGGCCCAGCTGCTTCATCAATTTGGTAGGCGCGTTGCGCAGATGGATCGGCACCGGCGCGCTGCCGTGCTCGGCCGCGAACTTGCGCGCCTGGTTGTAGGCGTTGTAGACGGCGTTCGACTTGGCCGCGCAGGCCATGTAGACCACGGCCTGCGCCAGCGCCAGCTCGCCTTCCGGCGAACCCAGGCGTTCATAGATATCGGCGCCGTTCACGGCCAGGTCCGTGGCGCGGGGATCGGCCAGGCCGATGTCCTCCACCGCCATGCGCACCAGGCGGCGCGAGAGGTACTTGGGATCGGCGCCGCCGTCGATCATGCGGCAGAACCAGTACAGCGCGGCGTCGGGGTTGGAGCCGCGCACCGACTTGTGCAGGGCGCTGATCTGGTCGTAGAACGCGTCGCCGCCCTTGTCGAAGCGGCGCAGGTTCTGCGACAGCGAGATCTCCAGCCAGGCCGCGTCCACCGTGTCGCGGCCGGCGGCTTGCGCCGACTCGGCCACCACTTCGACCGCGCTGATCAGGCGGCGCGCGTCGCCGTCGGCCCAGGCCGCCAGTTGTTCACGCGCGTCGGCCTCGACATGGATGCGTTCGCCCTCTTCCAGCCCGTCGTTCAGGGCCTGCACGGCGCGGTCGACCAGTTGCTGCAGTTCCTCGGCGGTAAGCGATTGCAGCACGTACACCCGCGCCCGCGACAACAACGCCGAATTGACCTCGAACGAGGGGTTTTCGGTGGTGGCGCCGATGAAGGTGAACAGCCCGCTTTCCACATAGGGCAGGAAGGCATCCTGCTGCGCCTTGTTGAAGCGGTGCACCTCGTCGACGAAGAGGATGGTGCGGCGTCCCTGGCCCTGCGCCACCTGCGCCACCGTGACGGCATCGCGGATGTCCTTGACCCCGCCCAGCACCGCCGAGATGGCGATGAACTGCGCGTCGAAGCCGTCCGCCATCAGGCGCGCCAGCGTGGTCTTGCCCACGCCTGGCGGCCCCCAGAAGATCATGGAATGCGGCCGGCCCGAGTCGAAGGCGACGCGCAGGGGCTTGTCCGGCCCCAGCAGATGCGACTGCCCGACCACGTCGGACAGCGTCCGCGGGCGCAGCCGCTCGGCCAGGGGCACATAGGGCCGATGCGCAGGATCGGCCGCGAAGAGATCGTTGCTCATTGGCAGAAGATGAGGGGAGACAGCAAGTAATTCAAGCCAGCATTACACCATGGCGCGGGCCTGCCTCCCCCGCACGGCCCTAGGCCAGTCCCGGCGGCGCGAAGCGCCGGTTCGCCAGCACCGGCAATACCTTGCGGGCATGCGCCAGGCGTTCGGGGTCGATATCGGCGAACACCAGCGCCGGGGCTTCGCCCGCCCGCGCCGTCACCACGCCCAGCGGATCCACCACCATGCTGCAGCCGATGTTGCGTTCGCCGCATTCGCCCGTGGCCGCCACATAGCAGGTGTTCTCCAGCGCGCGCGCCGTGACCAGCACTTCCCAGTGCATTTCCTTCAACGGACCGCGCACCCAGGCGGCAGGCAGCACCAGCAGGTCCGCGCCGTCCAGCGCCAGGCGCCGCGCCAGTTCGGGGAAGCGCACGTCGTAACAGGTCATGAGGCCCACGCGCAGGCCGCCGATGTCCAGCAGCGGCGGGATGTCGACGCCGGGCGTGACGTTGGTGGATTCCTTCATGTTGAAGGCGTCGTACAGGTGCAGCTTGCGGTATTGCGACAGGATCTTGCCATCTTGCAGCGTCACCAGCGTGTTCCAGACCCGCCCTTCCCCGGTCGGCACGTGCACGCACATCATGGTCGCCAGTTGCGAACCGCGGCTGGCTTCCAGCAGGCGGCTCATGAAGGGGCCGTCCAGCGGCTGGGCGGCCTTCAGGACGATCTGCGGATCGGTGATGTCGCGGGCCAGGATGCCTTCGGGCAAGACCAGCAGGCCGGCGCCGCCGGCGCGGGCACGTTCCATCAGGTCGATGCAGACCTGGGCGTTTTCTTCCCAGACGCGGCTGACGGCGAACTGGCCCAAAGCAACTTTCAGCATGACGCTTCCTTGTGTCGGAGGTTTTCCCTATTGTCGCGCCAACCGCCGGCCAGCGCCGACTACGGGAAACTCCTAACTCCCGCTTGTAAATTCTTTTCAGGATAATGAAAAAAACCAGGTTTGACGTAAATATTTTCCATAGCAGGCGCCCCATGACGAACTCCTCCTTCCCCGCAGCCCCCCTGGACATGAACGGCAAAGGCCTGGGCGCCTTTCCGGAATCCTGTACCACCGCCGGCGCGGCGGCGCTGAACTGGAACCTGCTCAATGAGGACGTCAGCCTGCCCGTGGCGGTGCTGTACGAAGCCCGCGTGCGCCACAACCTGCAATGGATGCAGCGCTTCATGGAAGCGTACAAGGTCAAGCTGGCGCCCCACGGCAAGACCACCATGAGCCCGGCGCTGTTCCAACGCCAGATCGCGGGTGGCGCCTGGGGCATCACGCTGGCGACCGCGCCGCAGGTCCGGGCCGCCTATCAGCATGGCGTACGCCGGATACTGATGGCCAACCAGTTGGTGGGCCGCGCCAACATGGCCATCATCGCGCGCCTGCTGCGCGACCCGGCCTTCACCTTTTTCTGCATCGTGGACTCCCCCGCCAACGCGGCGCAGCTGGGCGCCTACTTCGGCGAACAGGGCCTGACCCTGCCGGTGCTGATCGAACTGGGCCCCCAGGGCGGCCGCACCGGCGTGCGCGACGACGCCCAGTTGCAGGCGCTGGTCGACGAAATCGGCAAATGGCCCGGCCTGGCCCTGGCCGGCATCGAAGTCTACGAAGGCGTGCTGCAGGAAGAAAGCGCCATCCGCGCCTTCCTGCGCCGCGCCGCCGACGCCCTGCGCGGCCTGGCCGCCGCCGGCCGCCTGCGCAAGAACGGCCCGGCGCTGATCTCCGGCGCCGGCTCCGCCTGGTTCGACGTGGTGGCCGAGGAATTCTCGCAGCTGGACATTGGCGCGCCGCTGGAAATCGTGCTGCGCCCCGGCTGCTACCTGTCGCACGACGTCGGCATCTACCGCTCGGCCGCCGAGCGCATCAACGCCCACAATCCGGTCGCGCAAAAGATGGAACCCGGCCTGCAGCCGGCCTTGCAGGTCTGGGCCTACGTGCAGTCGCTGCCCGAACCGGGCCGCGCCATCGTCGCCATGGGCAAGCGCGACGCCGCCTTCGACGCCGGCCTGCCCACGCCCGCCGCGCTGTACCGCCCCGGCCGCGACGCCGCGCCGGGCCAGGCTCCTGCCCACTGGAAGCTGAGCGCGATGATGGACCAGCACGCCTTCATGCAGATCGGCGAAGGCGACGACATCCAGGTCGGCGACATGATCGCCTTCGATATCTCCCACCCCTGCCTGACCTTCGACAAGTGGCGCCAGGTGCTGCTGGTGGACGAGCAATACCGCGTCACCGACGTGGCCGAAACCTTCTTCTGAACGGCCCTGTCCGCCGCACCGCGCCGGTACCCGGCGGGCAGGAGGAATCGCGGGATTCCGGCGCAAACCTCTAATTACTACAAGCAAAACCCGTTTTTGACCCTCTGGAGAGAGAATCATGAACTTCCGTACCTCCCGGCGAGGCGGTGGGCTCAATAGCCTGCTGCTGGCCGGCGCAATTGGCTTGACCGCATTGTCGACCCCCGCCCTCTGTGCCACGCCGATCAAGGGAGGCACGATCTCGGTTGCCACCATAGGCGAGCCGCCCACGCTGGATCCGATGACCAGCACGGCCGACCTGGTGGGCATCCTGACCCAGCACTTCTTCGAAACGCTGTACACCTTCGACGGCAAGTGGAACCTGACCCCGCTGTTGGCCGACAAGCTGCCGGAAGTCTCGGCCGACGGGCTGACCTACACGATCCCGCTGCGCCAGGGCATCACCTTCCACGACGGCTCCAAGATGGACTCGTCGGACGTGCTGGCCTCGCTCAAGCGCTGGACCGAGACCGCCACGCGCGGCAAGATGGCCGCCAAGATCATCACCGGCATCGAAGCGCCGGACGCCAACACCATCCGCATCACGCTCAAGCAGCCCTATGCGCCCCTGACCGCGCTGCTGGCCATGAACAACAGCGCCGCCGTCATCATGCCCAAAGGCAAGATCGCTCCGGCCCTGACCGAATTCGTCGGCACCGGCCCCTACCAGCTGAAGGCGCGCGTGCCTGACCAATACATCCAGCTGGTCCGCTTCGAAGGCTACAAGCAGCGCGAAGGCGAGCCCGACGGCTTCGGCGGCGCTCGCAAGCAGTACCTGGACGAGATCCGCTTCGTGCCGGTCAGCAACGCCAACACCCGCGTCGAAAGCGCGGTGGCCGGCCAGTTCGACTACGTCGACTCGCTGCCGGTGGAATCGCTGCCCAAGCTCAAGAACGGCCGCTCCGACCCCGTCATGCTCAAGCCCTTCGGCTGGCCTCGCCTGGTGCTCAACACCAAGCAGGGCATCATGTCGAACCTGGCCGTCCGCCAGGCCGTGCAGCTGGCGCTGAACGAAGAAGACATGCTGTACGCCGCCTTCGGCGACAAGAACTTCTACAAGCTCAACGGCGACCTGTATCCCGAGGGCTATCCCTGGGCCACGTCCCTGGGCGGCAAGGTCTACAACAAGGGCGACGCCGCCGGCGCCAAGAAGCTGGTGGATGGCGCCAACGTGCAGGACCGCAAGATCCGCATCCTGACCAGCCAGCAGTACGAGTTCCACTACAAGATGGCCCTGGTGGCCGCCGAATACCTGAAGGCCGCGGGCTTCACCGTGGACATGCAGGTGGTGGACTGGGCCACGCTGACGCAGCGCCGCCAGGACCCGGCGCTGTGGGACATCTTCATTACGCACAGCCCCTTCCTGCCGGAGCCTGCCCTGATCGACTTCCCGTCCAAGGACGCGCCGGGCTGGTGGGACACCCCGCGCCGCAACCAGGCGCTGGACGCCTTCAACCAGGCTGGCAACCAGGAAGAACGCATCAAGCGCTGGGCTGACGTGCAGCAGGCCGTCTACGACGAAGTGCCCTTCATCAAGGTCGGCGACTTCAACGCCCAGGCCGCCCGCTCGCCGTCGCTGCAAGGCACCAAGGCCGTGCCGTGGCCCTACTTCTGGAACGCCTGGAAGTCCAAGTAATGGCGTAGCGCGGCAGGACAAAGGCGCCACACAAGACCTCCTGCCGCGTTCCACGCATCAACGCATGACCCGCAGAGCGCGCCCTTCCAACAAGCGCGCCGCCTCTCCCCACGATACGACGCTTTTTTAGGACATCCATCGTGTTGCGTTATCTCTTAAACCGGCTGGTCGGGCTGGTGGCCGTGATGTTCATCGTCGCGACCATCGTCTTCGTGATCATCCGCGTCACGCCGGGCGACCCCGCCGCCGTGATGCTGGGTCCGCAGGCCAGCCAGCAGGACATCGCCGCCCTGCGCACCCAGCTCGGGCTGGACCAGCCGATGGCCGTGCAATATGTGTCGTGGCTGGGCAAGCTGGCCCAGGGCGACCTCGGCCAATCCATCTTCATGAACAAGCCGGTGCTGTCGGCCCTGGCCGACCGCGCCGAACCCACCATCCTGCTGACGCTCATGTCGCTGCTGATCGCCAGCGCTATCGCGCTACCGGTGGGGATCCTGTCCGCGGTCAAGCGCGGCACCACGCTGGACCAGTCGGTGCTGTCGTTCTCGATGTTCACCTCCAGCGTGCCCAGCTTCTGGCTGGGGCTGCTGCTGATGCAGGTGTTCTCGGTCAAGCTGGGATGGCTGCCCGTGGCCGGCTATGGCGGCCCCGACGCCTCCCTCATGACCCGCCTGTCGCACCTGATCCTGCCCGCCGTGGTGCTGGGCCTGGTGAACTCGGCGCTGATCACGCGCTTCATTCGCGCCAGCATGCTGGACGTGCTGCGCGACGACTATGTGCGCACCGCGCGCGCCAAGGGCCTGCCGGAAAGCAAGGTGATCCTGAAGCACGCCGTGCGCAATGCGCTGATCCCGATCCTGACGGTGCTGGGCCTGACCACCGCGCTGCTGATCAGCGGCGCGGTCGTGACCGAAACCGTGTTCGGCCTGCCCGGCGTGGGCAGCCTGGTGGTGTCGGCCGTGCTGCGCCGCGACTACCCCGTCATCCAGGGCGCGCTGCTGATCATCGCGGCCATCTATGTCCTGATCAATCTCATCATCGATCTGCTGTACCTGCTGGTCGACCCACGGGTTCGTTATTGATGATTAAGCCCACCCCCGAAGCGCCTGTGGCGCTTCCCCCTCAAGGGGGCGCCGCCTGCGGCCCGGCAAAGCCGGCTCCGCGCGGCCCCGATTCGATGCACCGCAAGTGGAGCAATTGAAATGACAACCGGGACTACCGTGAATTCCGGAACCGACCGCTGGCAGGTCCTGCGCCTGCTGGTGTCGCGCAAGACCGTACTGATCAGCCTGATCGTGATCGTCGTGCTGGTCCTGGCCGCGCTGCTGGCGCCCTGGATCAGCCCCTACGATCCGTTCAAGCTGTCCATCATGAACCGGCTGAAGGCGCCGGGCGCCGCGCACTGGTTCGGCACCGATGACTTCGGCCGCGACGTGTTCAGCCGCGTCATCCACGGCGGCCGCCTGTCGCTGATGGTGGGCTTTTCCGTGGTGATCGTGTCCAGCATCCTGGGCATCGCGCTGGGTCTGATCGCGGGCTTCTTCCGCACGGCGGACAAGTTCGTGTCGCGCTTGATCGACGCCATGATGGCCTTTCCCGACATCCTGCTGGCGATTTCGCTGGTGGCCGCGCTGGGCCCGTCGCTGGTCAACGTGGTGATCGCGCTGGGCATCGTCTACACGCCGCGCCTGGCGCGCATCGTGCGCGCCTCGACCCTGGTGATCCGCGAACTGCCCTTCGTCGAAGCCGCCCGCGCGCTGGGCGTGCCCACCTGGCGCATCGTCACCGTGCACGTGCTGCGCAACCTGGTGTCGCCCATCCTGGTGCAGGGCACGTTCATCTTCGCCTACGCGATCCTGGCCGAAGCCGGCCTGTCGTTCCTGGGCGTGGGCGTGTCGCCCGACATCCCCACCTGGGGCACCATGATCAACGCCGGCCAGCAGTACATGGGCTCGGCCGACTGGATCATGATCTTCCCCGGCATCGCCATCGTCCTGTCCGTGCTGTCGCTGCAACTGGTCGGCGACGGCCTGCGCGACGTCCTCGACCCGCGCCTGCGCAAGGAGCTGTAATCATGACCGCAAGCACCCGAGACGTCGTGCTTTCCGTGGAAGGGTTGAAGACCTGGTTCCACAGCCGCGACGGCATCGCCAAATCCGTGGACGGCGTGACCTTCGATCTGGCCCGCGGCGAAACGCTGGCCATCGTCGGCGAGTCCGGCTCCGGCAAGTCCGTGACCAGCCTGTCCATCATGGGCCTGCTGCCCAAGCCGGCGGGCCGCATCGAGGCCGGCAAGATCCTGTTCCGCGACCGCCAAGGCGTCCAGCACGACCTGGCCCAGGCCGCGCCCGCCACCCTGCGCAAGATCCGCGGCGCCGAAATCGCCATGATCTTCCAGGAGCCCATGACCAGCCTGAATCCGCTGTACACGGTGGGCGACCAGATCGCCGAAGCCGTGCTGCAGCACGAGGGCGGCTCCCACGACGCGGCCATGCGGCGCGCCCGTGAAATGCTGGAGCGCGTGGAGATCCCGGCGGCCGAGCGGCGCATCAACGAGTACCCGCACCAGATGTCGGGCGGCATGCGCCAGCGCGTGATGATCGCGCTGGCCCTGGCCTGCAACCCCGCCGTGCTGATCGCCGACGAGCCCACCACCGCGCTGGACGTGACCGTGCAGGCGCAGATCCTGGACCTGTTGCGGCGGCTGCAAGCCGAGATGAACATGAGCATCCTGTTCATCACGCACAACCTGGGCGTGGTGGCCGAGATCGCGCACCGCGTGGCGGTCATGTACGCGGGCCGCGTGGTCGAGGACGCCGGCGTCTACGACCTGTTCGAAAAGCCCACGCACCCCTACACCCGCGGCCTGCTGTCCTGCATCCCCACGGCCGCCCTGCTGGCCTCCGGCGAACGGCTGCGCGCCATTCCGGGCAACGTGCCCAGCGTGCTGTCGCTGCCGGCCGGCTGTACTTTCGCGCCGCGCTGCCCCCTGGCCGCCGACGACTGCCGCGCC
Source organism: Achromobacter xylosoxidans (assembly GCF_014490035.1). Classification (NCBI taxonomy): domain Bacteria; kingdom Pseudomonadati; phylum Pseudomonadota; class Betaproteobacteria; order Burkholderiales; family Alcaligenaceae; genus Achromobacter; species Achromobacter xylosoxidans. The sequence goes on from NZ_CP061008.1 coordinate 5,521,680, forward strand.
GCCGTGCCCGAACTCCTGCCGGTGCAGACCGACCACCGCGCGCGCTGCATCAAGGTGAATCCGATATGACGAGTAGCCCCATTCCCATCCGCGCCGAAGAGCCGCTGGTGCGGATCCAGGACCTGAAGGTCCACTTCCCCACTTCGCAGGCGCGCAACGCCCCGATGGTGAAGGCCGTGGACGGCGTCAGCTTCGACGTGCCGCGCAACACCATCGTCGGCCTGGTCGGTGAATCCGGCTCCGGCAAGACCACCACCGGCCGCGCCCTGCTGCGGCTGTTCGCGCCCACCGCCGGCCGCATCCTGTTCGACGGCCAGGACATCACCACGCTGTCCGAAAAGCAGATGCTGCCCTGGCGCCGCCGCATGCAGATCGTGTTCCAGGACCCCTACGCCAGCCTCAACCCCCGCATGACGGTGGCCGAGATCCTGGGCGAGGCGCTGGACACCCACCAGCTCGCCCAGAACCGCCGCATGGCCCGCATCGGCGAGCTGCTGGAACGCGTGGGCCTGAACGCCGACCACAGCCGCCGCTATCCGCACGAGTTCTCCGGCGGCCAGCGCCAGCGCATCGGCATCGCCCGCGCGCTGGCGGTCGAGCCCGATTTCATCGTGGCCGACGAGCCGGTGTCCGCGCTGGACGTGTCGGTGCAGGCGCAGGTGCTGAACCTGCTGCAGGACCTGCAGCGCGACCTGGGCCTGACCATGCTGTTCGTGGCCCACGACCTGGCGGTGGTGGACTACCTGTGCGACGAGGTCGTGGTGATGTACCTGGGCCGCGTCATGGAACGCGGCCCGACCAGCGAGGTCTATGCGCGCCCCCGCCATCCCTATACCCGCGCGCTGCTCTCCGCCGCGCCGGTGCCGGACCCGCGCGCGCCGCGCTCGCGTATCCTGTTGAAGGGCGACATCCCCAGCCCGGTCAATCCGCCTTCCGGCTGCGTGTTCCGCACCCGCTGCCCCTACGCCATCGAAAGCTGCGCGACCACCGAGGCGCAGGCCGCCAACGTCGGCCCGGGCCACTATGTGGCGTGTTCGCGCATCGGCGACGCCGAGCTGGCCGCCTGATAGCCGCCCAGTCCAGAACAGACCCAGGAAGCCCACATGAACATCATCCGCGACATCGTCTTCCAGATACGCAGTCGGCGGGACTCGCTGAGCGTGACCGAACGCAAGGTCGCCGACGCCATCCTGGACGACATCATCTGGGGCGCCAGCGCCACCGTCGACCAGCTGGCGGCCAAGGCCGGCGTCAGCATCGCCACCATCTCGCGCTTCGCGCGCACGGTCGGCTGCGACGACACCCGCGACCTGAAGCTCAAGCTGGCCCAGGCCAGCACGGTGGGCAGCCGCTTCCTCGATCCCAGCGCGCCGACCGAGGAAAGCACCTTCTACGCCCGCATCTACGCCGACATCGAAAGCACGCTGCGCGCCCACCTGCCCAACTTCACCGAGCAGCTGTTCGAAGCGGCCGCCGGCATCGTCGACGGCGCGCGCATGATCTACGTCTTCGGCATGGGCGGCGCGTCGGCCGTGCTGGCGCAGGAAGTGCAGTCACGCCTGGTGCGCCTGGGCTATCCCATCGCCGTGTACAGCGACGCGGTGCTGCTGCGCATGGTCGCGGCCACCCTGGACGAGCGCGACGCGGTGCTGATCCTGTCGGCCTCGGGCCTTACGCCGGAAATCGTGGGCGCGGCCCGCATCGTCAAGCAGTACCAGGCGCGCATCGTCGCCATCACCGACGCGACCTCCGCCCTGGCCGAACTGGCCGACGTGGTGCTGCCCATCCGCACCGACGAAACCGACTTCATCTACAAGCCCTCGGCATCGCGCTACGCGATGATGCTGGCCATAGACCTGCTCTCGACCGAACTGGCCATGCTGAACCAGGAAGAAAACCGGGAGCGCCTGCGCCGCATCAAGCTGGCGCTGGACGAACACCGCGGCGGCCCGAACCGCCTGCCGCTGGGCGATTGAACTGGAACACAAGATGTACGACACCCTCATAGGCAATGTGCTGGTCCTGGACGGCACCGGCGAACCCGCCTACCGCGCCAGCGTGGCGCTGGCCGACGGCCGCATCGCCGCCATCGGCGACCTGCCGGGCGCGGCGGCGCGCCAGATCATCGATGGCACCCGCCTGGCGCTGGCCCCGGGTTTCATCGACGTGCACACCCATGACGACACCAACGTCATCCGCACGCCAGACATGCTGCCCAAGCTTTCCCAGGGCGTGACCACCGTGGTGGTGGGCAATTGCGGCATCAGCGCCTCGCCCGTGGCCCTGCGCGGCGAACCGCCGGACCCGATGAACCTGCTGGGCGCCCGCGCCGACTTCAGCTACCCCACCTTCGCGGACTACACCCGCGCCATCGAAGCCGCGCGGCCCGCCGTGAACGTGGCAGCGCTGGTCGGCCATACCGCGCTGCGCAGCAACCACATGGACCGACTGGACCGCGCCGCCACGCGCGAGGAAGTGCTGGCCATGCGCGAGCAGCTGCGCGACGCGCTGGCCCATGGCGCCATCGGCCTGAGCACCGGCCTGGCCTATGCCTCCGCCTTCGACGCGGACACCGAAGAGGTCAAGCTGCTGGCCGAGGCGCTGGATGAATTCGGCGCGCTCTACACCACCCACCTGCGCTCCGAGTTCGCCGCCATCCTGGAGGCCATGCAGGAAGCCTTCGACATCGGCCAGCATGCCCGCGTGCCGGTGGTGGTGTCGCACCTGAAATGCGCCGGCGCCGGCAACTGGGGCCGCACGAAAGAAGTGCTGTCAGCGCTGGAAACCGCCGGCCGCCTGCAGCACGTGGGTTGCGACTGCTATCCCTATTCCGCCAGTTCGTCGACCCTGGACCTGAAGCAGGTCACGGACGAGTTCGACATCGACATCACCTGGTCGGTGCCGCATCCGGAGCAGGCTCGCCGCAAGCTGGCCGACATCGCCGCCGACTGGGGCGTGACTTTGCTGGAAGCGGCCGCGCGCCTGCAGCCAGCCGGCGCCGTGTACCACAACATGCATGAAGACGACGTGCGCCGCGTGCTGTCGCACCGGCTCACCATGGTGGGTTCCGACGGCCTGCCCAACGACCCCATGCCGCACCCGCGGCTCTGGGGCGCGTTCCCGCGCGTGCTGGGCCACTACAGCCGCGATGTGGGGCTGTTCCCGCTGACCGAGGCCGTGCACAAGATGACGGGCCTGTCCGCCGCCCGCTTCGGCCTGGCCGAGCGCGGCCTGGTGCGCGAGGGCTACCACGCGGACCTGGTGCTGTTCGATCCGGCCACGGTCATCGACCGCGCCACCTTCGCCGCGCCGGTGCAGACCGCCGCCGGCATCGAGGCGGTCTGGGTCAATGGCGCCCTGTCCTACCGCCAGGGCGAGGCCACCGGCGACCGCGCCGGCCGCTGGCTGCCGCGCAGCGGCGACCTGCGCAAGAACTTCCAGTAAGCAACGGGCGAAAACCCGGCGCAAAACCGGCCATTCATTTCAAGGAGAGAACCATGAGCAATGCTCCCACCGCCGACAGCAACGGCATCACCCGCTACGGCGTCGCCGGCGGTACGGGCCAGGGCGGCTCGCACATGCCCTTCGCCCGCGCGGTCGCGGCCGATGGCTGGCTGCACGTGTCCGGCCAGGTGCCGATGGACAACGGCGAAGTCGTCGAAGGCGGCATCGTGACCCAGTCGCACAAGGCCATCCAGCAGGTGCTCGCCATCCTGAAGGAAGCCGGCTACGGCCCCGAACACGTCGTGCGTTGCGGCGTATGGCTGGACGACGCGCGCGATTTCGCGTCGTTCAACAAGGTGTTCAAGGAATACTTCGGCGAGAATCCGCCGGCCCGGGCCTGCGTGCAGTCGTCGTTGGTGGTGGACGCAAAAGTCGAGGTCGACTGCATCGCGTACAAACGTCCTTAAGCGGACGCCACATAAGAAAAAGCCTGGCGTTGCCAGGCTTTTTCCATCACATCTTCACTACATCCACACCCTTCGGCGCGACGAACTGGAATTCCTTGGCCGGCAGCTGCGGGTTGGCGGCAATGCCGGACAGGTCCACGCGGGTGGTTTGCCCGAACGAATCCAGCAGCTCCACGCGCACCGGCAGATTGTCCTTCATGCCGATGTCCACGCGCGAGAAACCCGCATCGGCGGTGCGCGGCTTGGCGCGCAGCCAATCGATCCCGTCCTTGGACGGCAGGGCCGAAACGTCGAACGACTGCTCCAGCGAACCCGAGCCGAACAGGATGGCGGCGGGCGAGGTGCCGATGGCGGCATCGACCTTGCGCTCGGTCACCTGGGCCAGGTCCGGATCGAACTGGAACACCTGGCGGCCGTCCGACACCACCAGCTGTTCATAAGGCTTCTGCACCGCCCACTTGAACTTGCCGGGACGCTGGAACGAGAACACGCCGGTCTGGGCGGGCTGCGTGCGGCCCTGGTTGTTCACCGTGTATTGCGAAAACGAGCCCGTGGCCGCGGTCACGGTAGCCACGAAAGCGCGCAGCTGCTCCTGCGCGCTGGCGGCGAACACCATGGCGGGCGCCAGGCTCAGGGCCGCCACGGCGGCCAGTCGACGGAACATCTTCATCAAGCTTCCTCTCGGGCGGCAGCGGCCGCGGGAACAAGGATCTCGCGGTTGCCATTGGACTGCATCGCCGACACCATACCCGATTGCTCCATCTGCTCCAGTAACCGGGCCGCACGGTTGTAACCAATGCGCAGGTGGCGCTGCACCAGCGAGATGGACGCGCGGCGGTGCTTGAGCACCACCTCGCAAGCCTGGTCGTACATCGGGTCGGATTCGGCGTCGCCGCCGATGCCGGTGACGCTGCTGGCGCCTTCGCCCGCGTCCCCATCCAGGCCGCCTTCCAGCAGGCCTTCGATGTAGTTGGGTTCGCCCTGCGCCTTGAGGCTTTCCACCACGCGATGCACTTCGTCATCACTGCAGAACGCGCCGTGCACACGCACCGGCAGGCCGGTGCCTGGCGGCATGTAAAGCATGTCGCCCTGGCCCAGCAGGGTTTCGGCGCCCATCTGATCCAAAATGGTGCGCGAGTCGATCTTGGACGACACCTGGAAGGCGATGCGCGTCGGGATGTTGGCCTTGATCAGGCCGGTGATGACGTCCACGCTGGGACGCTGCGTGGCCAGGATGAGGTGGATGCCGGCGGCGCGCGCCTTCTGCGCCAGGCGGGCGATCAGCTCTTCGATCTTCTTGCCCACCACCATCATCAGGTCGGCAAGTTCGTCGATGACCACCACGATGGTGGGCAGCGGCGACAGCGGCTCCGGCGCGTCCGGGGTCAGCGAGAACGGATTCGGAATGGGTTCCTCGCGCTTGATGGCGTCGCGGATCTTGGTGTTGTAGCCCGCCAGGTTGCGCACGCCCATCTTGCTCATCAGGCGGTAGCGTTTTTCCATTTCGCCCACGCACCAGTTCAGCGCGTTGGAGGCCTGGCGCATGTCCGTGACCACCGGCGCCAGCAGGTGCGGAATGCCTTCGTAGACGCTCATTTCGAGCATCTTCGGATCGATCAGGATCAGCCGGGTGTGGGACGCGTCCGCCTTGTACAGCAGCGACAGGATCATGGCGTTGATCCCCACGGACTTGCCCGAACCGGTGGTGCCCGCCACCAGCAGGTGGGGCATCTTGGCCAGGTCGGCCACCACCGGGTTGCCGGCGATGTCCTTGCCCAGCGCCATCGTCACGACGGAATGGCTGGCGTGATAGGTTTGCGAGCCCAGGATCTCGGACAGGCGCACCATCTGGCGGCGCGGGTTGGGCAATTCCAGGCCCATCAGGTTCTTGCCCGGAATGGTTTCCACCACCCGGATGCTGACCAGGCTGAGCGCGCGCGCCAGGTCCTTGGCCAGGTTGACGATCTGGCTGCCCTTCACGCCCGTGGCGGGCTCGATCTCGTAGCGCGTAATGACCGGGCCGGCCTGCGCCGCCACCACGGTGACCGACACGCCGAAGTCGGCCAGCTTCTTTTCGATCAGGCGCGAGGTGAATTCGATGGTTTCGGCCGACACCGTTTCCTGGTTGGTCAGGGGCGGATCCAGCAGGCTGATCGCCGGCAGGTCGCCTTCGGCGCCGCCCGAGGGCGCGAAGAACAGCGATTGCTGCTTTTCCTTTTCGACCCGTTCGGACTTGGGTACCACGGTAATCGCGGGTTCGATCCGCACCGGCTGCTCGTGGACCAGCTTTTCCTGCTTGGCCACGACCTGTTCGGTGCGCACGGCCTTGGCGACCTCGCCGACCTTGCGGTCTTCGCGGGCGGCGTAGGAATCGCGCACGCGGCGCACCAGGCCTTCCAGCCACGAGCCCACGCGTTCGGCGATGGACAGCCAGGAAAACGAGAAGAACAGGCTCAGGCCGATGGCCAGCATGACCAGGAAAGCCAGCGTGCTGCCGGTGAAGCCGATACTGCGGCCGATCAGGTCGGCCAGCGTCTGGCCGATCACGCCGCCCGCGCCGCTGGTGTTCTCGGAGGCACCGGGCAGATGCGTGCCGCGGCTGGCCAGGCGCAGGGCTTCCATGCCCAGCGACCCCACCAGCAACAGGAAGAAACCGATGCCCTCTTCCCAGTGGACACGGGGCAACACTTCCGGCTGCTTACTATTGGTAACGCGAAGATGGCTGGCCAGGCGGCGGTAGCCCGCGCGCACCCGGTGCAGCAGCAGGATCACCCACCACCAGGCGGAAAAGCCGAACAGATAGAGCAGGATGTCCGCCAGATAGGCGCCCAGCGTCCCGCCCTTGTTGTGGATGGCACCGGCGGGGACGGAATGCGACCAGCCGGGGTCGGCCGCGTTCCAGGTGGCCAGCACCAGCGTCAGCCAGGCCGCCAGGGCGGCGAAGAGGATCCAGCGGGCTTCGCGCAGCAACGCGGACAAGCGCGTCTGCAGGGGGGAAGGCCCGTTACGGGTGTTGCGCGAGGCGCGCGGAGAAGCAGTCGAGATACGCGGCATGCGGCTCATTATAATTGGGCGTTAACCTAAAGATACCCGCCCATGTCCACGCCCAAGCACGCTAAAGTTTTGATACTCGGTTCCGGCCCTGCCGGTTACACGGCGGCCGTCTATGCGGCACGCGCCAATCTGAGCCCTGTTCTTGTTACAGGTCTGGCCCAAGGCGGCCAGCTCATGACCACCACGGACGTCGACAACTGGCCGGCGGACGCGGAGGGCGTGCAGGGTCCGGACCTGATGCAGCGCTTCCAGAAGCACGCCGAACGTTTCAACACCGAAATGATCTTCGACCACATTGCCAAGGTCGATGTGTCCAAGCGCCCGTTCACTCTCACGGGCGACACCGGCAAGATCTACACCTGCGACGCGCTCATCATCGCCACCGGCGCCTCGGCCAAGTACCTCGGCCTGCCGTCTGAAGAGACCTTCATGGGCCGCGGCGTGTCCGGCTGCGCCACCTGCGACGGCTTCTTCTACCGCAACCAGGACGTGGTCGTGGTCGGCGGCGGCAATACCGCCGTGGAAGAAGCGCTGTACCTGTCGAACATCTGCCGCAAGGTCACCCTGATCCACCGCCGCGACAAGTTCCGCGCCGAGCCCATCCTGGTCGACAAGCTCATGAGCAAGGTCGAGAACGGCAACATGGAGCTCAAGCTGTTCCATACGCTGGAAGAAGTGCTGGGCGACGACAGCGGCGTCACCGGCGTGCGCGTGCGCCACGTCGACACCGGCGTCACCGAGGACATGGCGGCCACCGGCGCGTTCATTGCCATCGGCCACCAGCCCAACACCGAGATCTTCCAGGGCCAGCTGGAAATGAAGGACGGCTACATCGTCACCAAGAGCGGCCTGTCCGGCATGGCCACGATGACCTCGGTCCCCGGCGTATTCGCCGCCGGCGACGTGCAGGACCACGTCTACCGCCAGGCCATCACCAGCGCCGGCACCGGCTGCATGGCCGCGCTGGACGCACAACGGTGGCTGGAGAATGCGGGGCAGTAAGGTCGGCCTGGCCGACCTGAAACGCCTGAAGAAAGACCTGCAGGCCGAGCGCGAACGCGCCGCCCTGGCCCAGCGGGTGGCGGTGCTGAAAAAACCGGATACCGCCCCCGTTGACGACATGGCGGCGTTCAAGCGCACCATGCAGTCAGTCACGCCGATCAAGCAGGCCGCCCGGGTGGAGCACAAGCCCGTGGCGCAGCCCGCGCCCGCGCTGCGCCGCGCCAACGCGCTGGGCGAAACCCCCACGCGCGCCGATGCCGGCGTCTCCGACGGCGGCGAAATCACGCATCTGCTGTCCGAAGGCGGCACCGCCTTCGTACGCAGCGACGCCGCGCCCGACACCGCGCGCAACCTGCGCCGCGGCCAATGGCGCGCCGGCGCCGAACTGGACCTGCATGGCCTGCGGGTGGAACAGGCCCGCCACGCCCTGCTGTCGTTCCTGGACGAATGCCAGGAGCACGGCATCCGCTGCGTGCGCATCGTCCACGGCAAGGGCTATGGCTCGCAGGGGCTGGAGCCGGTGCTCAAGGACAAGGCCCGCACCTGGCTGGTGCAGAAGAGCGAAGTCCTGGCGTTTTCCGAAGCGCCCGAGCGCGAAGGCGGCGCGGGCGCCCTGCTGGTGCTGCTGCGGCAATCCGAGGGAACACGCAAATGAAATGGCTCTACCTGGGCATAGCCATCATCGCCGAGATCTTCGCCACCAGCGCGCTCAAGGGGTCCGAAGGCTTCACCCGCCTGGCGCCGTCCATCGTGACGGTGTTCGGCTACCTGATTTCGTTCTATTTCCTGTCGCTGACGCTGCGCGAGATTCCGGTGGGCATCGCCTACGCCATCTGGTCCGGCGTGGGCATCGTGCTGATTTCCATCGTCGGCGCGGTGCTGTTCAAACAGCACCTGGACACGCCGGCGCTCATCGGCATCGGCCTCATCATCGCCGGCGTGGTGGTGATGAACGTCTTCTCGAAATCCGTTTCGCATTGAAGCCCCGCGACGGGTCAACGGCGAGTTCCCAGATCCGCCGCTGGCTGGCGGCCTGGCTGTGCCTGGGCTGCCTGGGCCTGCTGCCGGCCGGCCACGCCCTGGCCCAGGAGTTCAACCGCGCGGCCGAACTCGCGCGCTACCGGACCTGGCTGAGCGCTTTCAAGCAGGACCTGGACCAGTTGTCCGCCATGCCCGGCCCCTTGTCGCAAGCCCAGTTGGAAGCGATGTTCGCCCGCACGGTGGTGCCCGGCTCGCGCGGCGCGGGATTCATCCGCCAAGCGTTCACGCAGCGTGGCAGTGAAGGCGCCTACTTTCCGAAATCCGGCCCGCGCGCCGTGCTCATGGCCGTGCTGGACAGCGCCATCCCGGCCGGCCAGGGCGGCTTGTATCCGGAAACGGATGCGGCCCTGAACGTCGCGGACCTGACCGTCTGGTACCTGCATGTGGATGTCGGCGACATGACCAATACCTACCTGCTGTCGGGCGAACACTTCACGCCCTACAGACTGCCGCCTCCAGGCAAGCTGGAACGCAACGCCTACCCCTTCCTGCTGATGGACACGCGCGATGACGCCTTGCGCCTGGGCGGGATCAGCAGCGAACTCTGGGGGCTGATCGCCTACCTGCACAATGCGGCACTCTGATTCCGCACGGCGTCTGCTTGCGCTGACCGCGCTTTCCCTTGCGCCGGGGCTGGCCAGTGCGCTGTGCGAACCGCTGGCCGCGTCCGCGCAGCGCCACACCGGGGTAATGGACATTTCCCTGGACGACACCAATACCTTGCTGGCGCTGGACGGCTCGCGCATCCGCTCATGGTTGCCTGGCGTCGCCATCGACGCCGGCGAGCGCGCCTTGGCCACCATATGGGCAGAACGGGTGGACTGGTCCGTCTACGCCGCCGCGCCGGACGCCCGCATCGGCGTCACCATGCTGCGCTGGGAAAGCGCCCCCGACGGCCGCCAACATTTGTGCGGCATCGCCCGTTACAGCGCCGGCGCCGTGCACGAAGCCCGCGCGTCGGGCAAGGCCGCGCTGCCCCCGCCAGACGCCGAAACGCGCTTCTACTATGACGCCGCCGGTCGGTTGACTGGCTACGAGGAACGCTCGCGCGCCTGGGACGGCCGCCGCAACCGGCCGGCGCGCTATTGCCTGCGCTACGACACCCACGGTTGGCTGGCCGAGCTGGGCGCCAACGATTGCGCGGCGCCCTCCCGGCCCATGACCCGCTACGTGCATGACGCGACGGGCCGGCTGTTGCGCACGATTTCCTATCAAGACAAATCCGAAGATGCGTTCGAAGTCGTGACGCATGACGCTCAGGGCCGCAGGGCGCAGCGCTACTTGCGCCAGCGGACGGCGTGGGCGGACGAACCTGCCGTTCTGGGACTGCCCTACCGCGCAAGCGCGGATCCCTACGCCTCCCTGGTGCTGCCCGGCCCCGCCTGGAAAGCGCCCGAGCTGGACTCGTACAACTACGACTGGGCCATCGTGCAGCCCAAGAAGACGGCCGAGGGGGTTGCCAGCATCTATGCCGCCAAGCGGGATCCCTCGCAGATATTGGCGCAAGGCAACAGCGGCGACCAGCGGCGATTCATCATGACCGCCGCGCAACGCAAGCGAATCTGGGAAGCGGCCGGCAAGACGCCGGGCGGCGTGCAATGGCTATGGGCGCCCGGCCAGACCTATACCTTGCTGCAAGCCATGCCCGCGGCGGCATGGGCTTCCTGCATCGATCCGGAAAACCGGAACGCCAACGCCTGCGGAACGCCTTAGCCGCGTTCGCCCTGCGGCTTGGGCGCGCCCGGATGGCGCAGGTAGTCCACCAGCGCCAGCGTGGCGCGGTCCGGCGGCGGCGTCAGCAGCGACACCACGATGATCGTCAGGAAAGCCACCGGCGCGCCGAACACGCCCGCCGCGATCGGCTGGATGCCCCACCACAGGTCCACGGGCTGGGTGCGTGAAATGCCCAGCACCCATTCGCGCAACCAGGGATGCGTGTGCGTCATGTAGGCGAACGTCGCCGCCAGCCCGGCCGCCATGCCCAGCGTCGCGCCCCATTTGTTGGCGCGGCGCCAGAACACGCCCATGACCAACGCCGGGAAAAAGGATGACGCCGCAAAGGAAAACGCGGCCGACACCATGAAGAGAATGTCCGCGGGCTTGCGCGCCGCCACCCAGGCGGCGCCGAAGGCCACCAGCAGCAGCAGAATCTTGGACACCATCACGCGGCGCGCCGCCGACATGCGCGGCGACACCATGCGATACCACATGTCGTGCGACAGGGAGTTGGACAGGGTCAGCAACAGGCCGTCGGCGGTGGACAGCGCCGCGGCCAGCCCGCCCGCCGCCACCAGGGCCGATATCACGTAGGGCAGTCCGCCGATTTCCGGCATGGCCAGCACCACCACGTCGGCGCCCATGCTGATCTCGCTCAACTGCACGATGCCGTCGCGGTTGACGTCGGTCACGTCCAGCAGATTGCTGTCGACGGCGCTCCAGGCATGCACCCAGTTGGGCAGGCTAAGAAAGCTGGACCCCACCACCTGGGTATAGACCTCGTACTTCACCAGCAGCGCCAGCGCCGGCGCCATGAAATACAGCAGCAGGATGAACAGCAGCGACCAGCACACCGATTTGCGCGCCTCGATGACCGAGGGCGTCGTGTATGAACGCATCAGGATGTGCGGCATGCCCGCAGTGCCCAGCATCAGGCAAAGCACCAGCGCCAGGAAATTGACGCGCATGTTGCGCTGCTCTTCTGGATCCTTGGACGGAAACGGTTCCGCATGCGGCGTGGCCGGCGCCGCTCGCGCCTCGAACGCGGCCTTGGCCTGCGCCCAGGCGATACGCGCCTCTTCCACGCCGGCGGGATAGCCCGCCAGCTCGCGCTCTGCCGAGCGGATCTCGACCATGGGCGCATCGTTCGCAGTCAACTGCGCCAGCCGGCTGCGCAGCTTGTCCTTTTCCAGTGTCCAGGATTCGGGCAATGCCGCCATCCGGCGACCCATCTCGTCGGCGCGCTCCTGCCACAGCCTGCGCACCTCGATTTCGGACGGGTCGTTCTGCAGGTAGACCTCTTTTTCGGTCACCTGCTGCAGCACCACGCCGGCCGACAGCTGCGGCACGGGCATGTTGGTGTGCTTGATGGACAGCCAGACCACAGGCACCAGATAGGCGATGACCAGGATGATGTACTGCCCCACCTGCGTCCAGGTGACTGCGCGCATGCCGCCCAGGAACGAACAGACCAGCATGCCGCCCAGCGCCACGAAGATGCCGAGCTCGAAGGAGATGCCGGTCATGCGCGTGGTGATGATGCCCACGCCGTAGATCTGCGCCACCAGGTAGGTGAAGGAACAGAGTATGGCGCAGGCCACGCCCGCCAGGCGCGGCATATTGCCGCCATAGCGCGCGCCCATGAAGTCGGGAATGGTGTATTGGCCGAAGCGGCGCAGATAAGGCGCCAGCAGCATCGCCACCAGCACATAGCCGCCGGTCCAGCCCATGATGTAGGCCAGCCCGCCATAGCCCGTCAGGTAGAGCGTGCCGGCCACGCCGATGAAGGAGGCCACCGACATCCAGTCGGCGGCCGTGGCCATGCCGTTGTAGATCGCGGGCACCCGCCGGCCCGCCACGTAGTACTCCACCTGATCCGAGGTCCGGCAGACGATGCCGATGCCGGCGTACAGGCTGACCGTGACCAGCAGGAACACATAGCCGATCCAGTTGCGCGGCATGCCCAGGATCTCGGCCAGCGCCATCAACAGGATCATCAACGCGAATCCCGCCGTGTACAGCACGTAGATGCGGCGCAACCGGACTCTGAATTGCTGGGGCGTGTCTCCGCTGAAAAACGGCATCAGCGGTGCCCTCCCACATCTTCGGAGCGCTCATCGGCGCGATTCATGATCCGGGCGTAGATGCCGATGATGACCAGGTAGGCCAGCGGCGCGCCATAGGCGGCCATCCAGAACGCGAACGGCCAGCCGATGAAATCGAAATTCAGGCTGCGGGCAAAAAAAGCGGGAATGAAGGTCAGTGCGGCCCATACGACGAGCAACACCAGGATCAGCCACAAGTTGCGGCGCCAATAGGGAGTCGTGGCGGGTGTCGAGGATGAAAGGCGCGATTCCGACATAGCTGGGATGAGCGAACCCTGTCTGATTATCGCGAAACGCGGCGCTTGAAAAGCCTTTGCGCTTGAAATGCCGGCTTTTTATGCGACAACGGCTGGCACTACCTGGTGCCAGCCGTTGTGCGTTTTGCTTTTTTTGGGTACTGCTTTACTTTTTTTATGTACCGGTGCCGCCGGTATTTGCCCATGCAGGGCTTTGTCTCCTCACCTGCATGGGAAGAGATTCTGCACCAGATGCGGGATTGTCACACTAGGGGAATGCCCTAAGAAGGAGCATTCATTTACATATTTCCCGCACCATATTGGTGCAATATAGGTTTCGGGTTCTAAATATTGGGATTTTTCGGCCGTCTTGCGGCCATTCCTGACCCCGCCTGCCTGGCCCCCGCTTCCCGCCGCTTGGCAGCTCCGGCTTGGGCCCGCGACCGTGCGCGCGCCATGCCCGCCTTTGGGCGGCTGCGAGAACCTGGCCCCATTTACGTTTCATTTACACCCCCCTCCCAAACGTATACCCCGTTTTTACCCCCCGCTCCGTAACCTGCCGGTGTCCTGATTGGTCACTACGCCTGCCCGGCGCGCATCCCTATTTGCCGTGCAGGCCCGTCGTTCGAAGGGAGCGCCGCTCCCGGGAGGAAAAACGTGGATGCCTTGTATATCGCCATCTTTGCCGTCATGGCCGGGCTGACCTTCGCCCTGCTGCGGTTCTGCGAAACCTTGTCTGCGGGAGAGCAGCCATGAACTGGCTCTATTGGCTGAGCGGCCTGACGGCCGCCCTGTTGTTCGTGTACCTGCTGGTCGCGCTGTTCAAACCGGAGAAATTCTGATGACCGCCGAATTCGTCGGATTGCTGGTCGTATACCTGGCAGTCCTGCTCGCGATCGCGCCCCTGCTCGGGCGCTACATCCGTATCGCCATGGAAAACGGGCAGTCCCGGCTGACCGCCTGGGGCCGCCCCATCGAGCGCGGCATCTACCGGCTGGCGGGCATAGACCCGCAGGCCGAGATGGGCTGGAAGCGCTACGCCGTGGCGGTGCTGACCTTCAACATCATCGGCATCGCGGCCGTCTACGCCCTGCAGCGCCTGCAGGGCGTGCTGCCGCTCAATCCTGCCGGCATGGGTGCGGTGTCGCCGGACTCGGCCCTGAACACCGCCATCAGCTTCGTGGCCAATACCAACTGGCAAGGCTATGGCGGCGAATCGACGATGAGCTACCTGACGCAGATGCTGGCGCTGACGGTGCAGAACTTCGTCTCGGCCGCCACCGGCATCGCCGTGCTGTTCGCGCTGATCCGCGGCCTGTCGCGCCATTGCTCGGCCACCGTGGGCAACTTCTGGACCGACATGGTGCGCAGCACGCTGTACGTGCTGCTGCCGCTGTCCCTGGTCCTGGCGCTGGCGCTCGTCAGCCAGGGCGTGATCCAGAATTTCAGCCCCTACCAGGAAGTCCAGACGGTCGAAGCCGTGCACTACGACCAGCCTCGCGTGGACGCGCAGGGCCAGCCCGTGCTGGACGCCCAGGGACAGGCAGTGACCGATCCCGCCGTCAGCAAGACCCAGACCCTGGCGATGGGTCCGGTCGCTTCGCAGGAATCGATCAAGCTGCTGGGTACCAACGGCGGCGGCTTCTTCAACGCCAACTCCGCGCATCCGTTTGAGAACCCCACGCCGCTGGCCAACTTCCTGGAGATGCTGGCCATCCTGGCGATTCCCGCCGCGCTGTGCTTTTCGTTTGGCGAGATGGTGGGCAGCCGGCGCCAGGGCATCGCGATCCTGGCGGCCATGACCGTGCTGTTCGCGGTGTTCGCCCTGTCCGCCGCCTACTTCGAACAGCAGCCCAATCCCATGGCGGCCCAGGCCGGCGCCGACAGCGCGCTCAGCGCGTTCTCGCCGGGCGGCAACATGGAAGGCAAGGAAACCCGCTTCGGCATCGCCGCCACCTCGCTGTTCGCCACCGTCACCACGGCAGCGTCCTGCGGCGCGGTCAACGGCATGCACGATTCGCTCAACGCCATGGGCGGCCTGACGCCGATGCTGTTGATGCAATTGGGCGAGGTGGTCTTCGGCGGCGTGGGTTCGGGCCTGTACGGCATGCTGGCCTTTGCCATCCTGGGCGTCTTCATTGCCGGGCTGATGATAGGCCGCACCCCGGAATACCTGGGCAAGAAGATCGAAGCCTATGACATGAAGATGGTCTCCATCGTCATCCTGGCGACCCCGCTGCTGGTGCTGGTCGGCACGGCGCTGGCGGTCTCGGTGCCGGCCGGCCAGGCTGGTGTGCTCAATCCAGGCATCCACGGTTTCTCCGAAATCCTCTATGGCCTGACGTCGGCCGCCAACAACAACGGCAGCGCCTTCGCCGGGCTGTCCGCCAACACGCCCTTCTACAACGTGCTGCTGGGCATCGCCATGTGGTTCGGCCGCTTCGCCATCATCGTCGCCATCCTGGCGATGGCCGGCTCGCTGGCCGCCAAGCGCCGCCTGCCCGCCGGCCCCGGCAGCATGCCCACCACCGGCCCGCTGTTCGTGGTGCTGCTGATCGGCGCGGTACTGCTGGTGGGCGCTTTGACGTATGTGCCCGCGCTGGCATTGGGTCCTGTCGCAGAACATCTGCAAGTGAAAGGCTAGGAATGAAAATGGCCAAGATTGAAACCTCTACTACCGGCGCTGGAGGCGGCGCCGCCCGCGCCGCATCGCACGCCGCGCATGAACGCCAGTTCGGCATGTGGTCGCGCGCCCTGGTCGGCCCTGCGGTGCTGGACAGCCTGCGCAAGCTCTCGCCTGCCGCGCAGCTGAAGAACCCCGTGATGTTCGTCGTCTACGTCGGCAGCATCCTGACCACGGTGCTGTGGGTCATGGCCCTGCGCGGCCAGGCCGAAGCGCCCGCCGGCTTCATCCTGGCGATCGCCGTGTGGCTGTGGTTCACCGTGCTGTTCGCGAACTTCGCCGAAGCCCTGGCCGAAGGCCGCGGCAAGCAGCAGGCGGCCACCCTGCGCGGCCTGCGCACCACCATCGACGCCCGGCTCCTGAAGGGCTTTCGCGATGCCGACGCCAGCACGGCGCAACCCGGCGCCTGGCGCAGCCAGGCCGTCAGCCAACCCTCGGGCCTGCTGCGCCGGGGCGACGTGGTGCTGGTCGAAGCGGGGGACATCATCCCTGGCGACGGCCAGGTCATCGCCGGCGTGGCATCTGTGGACGAAAGCGCCATCACCGGCGAATCCGCGCCCGTGATCCGCGAATCCGGCGGCGACTTCTCGTCCGTTACCGGCGGCACCCGCGTGCTGTCGGACTGGATCTTCGTGCGCATCGCCGCCGATCCCGGCGAGAGTTTCCTGGACCGCATGATCACCATGGTCGAAGGCGCCAAGCGCCAGAAGACGCCCAACGAGCTGGCCCTTACCATCCTGCTGGTGGGCCTGACCGTGGTCTTCCTGCTGGTGGTCGTGACCCTGATGCCGTTCTCGATCTATGCGGTCAGCGCCGCCGGCGGCGGTTCGGTCGTGACAGTCACGGTGCTGGTCGCGCTGCTGGTCTGCCTGATCCCCACCACCATCGGCGGCCTGCTGTCGGCCATCGGCGTGGCCGGCATGAGCCGCATGATGGGCGCCAACGTCATCGCGACGTCCGGCCGCGCCGTCGAAGCCGCCGGCGACGTGGACGTGCTGCTGCTGGACAAGACCGGCACCATCACTTTCGGCAACCGCCAGGCCTCGACCTTTCTGCCTGCCCCCGGCGTGTCCGCGCGCGAACTGGCCGAGGCCGCGCGCCTGGCCTCGCTGGCCGATGAAACGCCGGAAGGACGCAGCATCGTGGCGCTGGCCGACAAGTCCATCCACGCGCCCGCCGCCCCCACCCCGCACGCCGAATTCGTGCCCTTCACCGCGCAGTCGCGCATGAGCGGCGTGAACCTGAACGGCCGCATGATCCGCAAGGGCGCGGTCGACGCCGTGCAGGCGTGGCTGGCCGAGCAGGACTCGACGGTGCCGGAACAGGCGCTGCGCCTGGCCGAAGACGTGGCGCGCCGCGGCAGCACGCCGCTGATGGTCAGCGACGGCAACCGCGCGCTGGGCGTGGTCGAGCTGAAGGACATCGTCAAGCCCGACATTCAGTCGCGCTTCGCGGAATTGCGCCGCATGGGCATCAAGACCGTAATGATCACCGGCGACAACAAGCTCACGGCCGCGTCCATCGCCGCCGAGGCCGGCGTGGACGACTTCCTGGCCGAAGCCACGCCCGAAGCCAAGCTCAAGCTGATCCGCGCCTACCAGGCGGAAGGCCGGCTGGTGGCGATGACGGGCGACGGCACCAACGATGCGCCCGCGCTGGCGCAGGCCGACGTCGCGGTGGCGATGAATTCGGGCACCCAGGCCGCCAAGGAGGCGGGCAACATGGTGGACCTGGATTCCAACCCCACCAAGCTCATCGAGATCGTCGAGATCGGCAAGCAGATGCTGATGACCCGCGGCGCGCTGACGACCTTCAGCGTGGCCAACGACGTCGCCAAGTATTTCGCCATCATTCCGGCCGCCTTCGCCACCGTCTATCCGCAGTTGAACGTGCTGAACATCATGGGCCTGGCCACGCCGGCCTCGGCCATTCTGTCGGCCGTGATCTTCAACGCGCTGATCATCGTGGTGCTGATCCCGCTGGCGCTCAAGGGCGTGCGCTATCGCGCGCTGGGCGCCGCCGTGCTGTTGCGCCGCAATCTGCTCATCTATGGCCTGGGCGGCCTGCTGGTGCCGTTTGCCGGCATCAAGCTGGTCGACATGGTGCTGGCCGCCCTGGGCTGGGCCTGAGCCTCAAACTGCAAGGAACCCATCATGAAAAATTCCGCCACCCTGCCGCGCCAAGGCGGCATCCTGCGCCCCGCGCTGGTCGTCTTCGCCGCGCTATCGCTGGTGACCGGCCTGGCCTATCCCTTCCTGACCACGGGCATCGCCGCAGCCGTCTTTCCGCACGAAGCAGCCGGCTCGCTGATCAAGCAAGGCGACCAGGTCGTAGGCTCGGAGCTGATCGGCCAGTCGTTCAGTTCGCCCGGCTACTTCTGGGGCCGCCCGTCGGCCACCGCGCCCATGCCGTACAACGGCGCCGGCTCCGGCGGCTCGAACCTGGGACCGCGCAATCCCGCGCTGGCCGATGCCATCCAGGCCCGCATCGCCGCCCTGAAGGCGGCCGACCCGGACAACCCGGTCCCGGTGCCGGTGGACCTGGTCACCGCGTCCGGCAGCGGCCTGGATCCGCACATCAGCCCGGCCGCCGCGGCCTACCAGGCAGCGCGCGTGGCGCGCGCTCGCGGCCTGCCGCAAGCGCAGGTCGATGCCCTGATCCAGGCCCATACCGAAAAGCCCTGGCTGGGCGTGCTGGGCGACCCTGCGGTCAACGTGCTGACGCTGAACCTGGCGCTGGACCAATTGCGTCCGGCGCGCTGATGCCGCGGCGTATAGTATTGCCAGCCGTTCCCTCACACCTACTGCGCGTTCATGGCTGATATCGCTGGCGAGCGTCCCGACCCCGACGCGCTCTTGAAGACCCTGGACGACGCCGCGCGCCAGGCGGTGCGCGGCAAGCTGCGCGTCTACTTCGGATCATCGGCCGGCGTGGGCAAGACCTACGCCATGCTGGTGGCGGCGCGCGCGCAGGCCGCCCAGGGCGCCGATGTGCTGGCCGGCATCGTCGAGACCCACGGCCGGCGCGAAACCGCCACGCTGCTGGAAGGCCTGCCCGTCCTGCCGCTCAAGGACGTGCCGTACCGCGGCCACGTGCTGAAGGAATTCGACCTGGACGGCGCGCTGGCCCGCCATCCCGACTTGGTACTGGTGGACGAGCTGGCGCACTCGAACGCGCCAGGTTCGCGCCATGCCAAGCGCTGGCAGGACATCCACGAACTGCTGACGGCCGGCATCGACGTCTGGACCACGCTGAACGTACAGCACCTGGACAGCCTGAACGAAGCGGTGGGCAGCATCACCGGCGTGCGCGTCTGGGAGACCGTGCCCGACGAGGTCTTCGACGCGGCCGATGAAGTCATTCTGGTGGACCTGTCGGCCGACGAGCTGCTGCGCCGACTGAAGGAAGGCAAGGTCTATCTGCCGGAACAGGCCCGCCACGCCAGCCGCAATTTCTTTCGCAAGGGCAACCTGATCGCGCTGCGCGAGCTGGCGCTGCGCCGCACCGCCGACCACGTCGACGACGACGTCCAGGCCTATCGCCGCGACCGCGCCATCGAACCCGTGTGGCGTACGCGCGAAGCGGTGGTCGCCTGCATCGGTCCGGACGTGGACGCCGAGTACGTCATCCGCAGCGCGCACCGCCTGAGCCAGCAGCTGGAATGCGATCTGCACGTGGTCACCATCGACACGCCGCGCGCGGCCCCGCCGCCCCAGGCCGAACAGGAACGGATCCAGCGCAGCCTGGCCCTGGCGGATTCACTCGGCGCGCGCAGCGAAACCCTGGCCGGCGGCGACATGGTCGACGCCGTGGTGCGCTACGTGCGCCGCCACAACATCACCAAGGCCATCATCGGCCGCACCCGCGCCAGCGGCCTGCAGCGCCTGCGACTGTCGCTGTCCGCCGTGTTGACTGCGGCCATCTCGCTGGGCTGGCTATGGCGGCGCCACAGCTTTGCCGACATGCTGGCCGCGGGCTGCCCCGAAATCGACATCATCCGCCTGGGCGCGCCGCCGCTGCCGGCCGCGTCCGCGCCGGGACGCGACCCGCTCACGCTGGGCCGGCGGACGCGCCAGGCCGCCGACGAGCGCAATGCGCGGCCGCTGGCGGGCTATGCCTGGGCGCTGTGCTATTGCGCCGCCGCCACCGCGCTGTCCATGCTGGCCTTCCCGGCGCTGCACCAGACCAATATCGTCATGCTGTTCCTGCTGGCGGTGGTGGCCGTGGCGCTGCGTCACGGGCGCGGACCGGCGGCGCTGGCCTCGGTCATCAGCGTAGGGCTGTTCGATTTCTTCTTCGTGCAGCCGCTGGCGTCCTTCGCCGTATCGGACGTGCAGTACCTGCTGACGTTCGGCGTGCTGCTGTCGGTGGGCCTGCTGATCGGCCAGCTGACGGCCGGCCTGCGCTTGCAGGCGCAGGCCTCGGTCAAGCGCGAGGCCGATGCCCGCAGCCTCTACGAGTTCGCGCGCGAACTGTCGTCCGCGCTGCTGCCCGAGCAGATCGTCACCCTGGCCAGCGCCTTCGTGCATGCCACCTTCGGCTCGCGCTGCGCGCTGTACATTCTGGGCATGGACGACCGCCTGAAGCTGGCGTCTCCCGCGGCGGACGACATGCCGCCGCTGGAATCCGCGCTGGCCCAATGGGTCTACGACCACGGACAACCCGCCGGCGCAGGCACCTCCACCCTGTCCAACAGCGAACTGCTGTACCTGCCCCTGAAGGCGCCGATGCGCACCCGCGGCGTGCTGGCGCTGGCCGCCCCGCGCCGCAGCCTGTTCCTGAATCCCGACTCGCGCCGCCAGATCGAGGCCTACGCCACCCTGATCGCCATCGCGCTGGAACGCCTGCACTACGTGGAAGTGGCGCAGCAGGCGCTGGTCAGCATGGAATCCGAGAAGCTGCGCAACTCGCTGCTGGCGGCCGTGTCGCACGATCTGCGCACACCGCTGACCAGCCTGGTCGGCATGACGGACACGCTGATGCGCCAGCAGGCGACGCTGCCGCCCGACATCCACGACACCGTCCGCGCCATGCGCGACCAGGCCCAGCGCATGCACGCGCTGGTGGTCAATCTGCTGGACATGGCGCGGCTGCAGAACCGCGACACGCCGCTGCGGCTGGAATGGCAATCCATCGAGGAGCTGGTCGGCGCCTCGCTTGCCGCCATGCGCGAACCGCTGGCCGCGCACCGCGTCACCGTGGACAGCCTGTCGCAGCTGCCGCTGGTGGAATGCGACGGCGTTCTGATCGAGCGCGTGCTGTGCAATCTGCTGGAGAACGCGGCCAAGTACACGCCTGCCGGCAGCACCCTGCGCCTGCACGCGGACGTACACGAGGGCGAACTGCGCGTGGCAGTCAGCGACAACGGGCCGGGCGTGCCGCCGGGCGCGGAGCGCCGCATCTTCGAAAAATTCACGCGCGGCGACCGCGAGTCCGCCACGCCGGGCGTCGGCCTGGGCCTGGCCGTATGCGAGGCCATCATCGCCGCGCACCATGGGAAAATCTGGGTCGAACACGCGCCGGGCCAGGAATCCGGCGCCCAGTTCGTCTTCACGCTGCCCCTGGGCGCGCCACCCCCGATCCAATCCGAAACCCCTTGAACGCCGCAACGCATGTTCGACTACCAGCCTACCGTCCTGATCATTGAAGACGACGCCAACATCCGGCGCTTCGTGCGCCAGGCCCTGGAAAGCGAGGGCTGCGTCGTGCACGAAGCCGAAACCGTCAAACGCGGCCTGATCGAAGCCGGCACCCGGCAGCCCGACGCGGTGGTGCTGGACCTGGGCCTGCCCGACGAAGACGGCATGACCCTGATCCGCGAGCTGCGCGGCTGGACCGAGGTGCCGGTGCTGGTGCTGTCCGCGCGCAGCGCCGAAGCCGACAAAGTCGCCGCGCTGGACGCCGGCGCGGACGACTACCTGACCAAGCCTTTCGGCGTCAGCGAATTGCTGGCGCGCCTGCGCGTACTGCTGCGGCGGCACGCCAGGGGCGGCGCGGGCAATGCTTCCGAGATCAGTTTCGGCGACGTGCGCGTGGATTTCGCCAAGCGCGTGGTGGAACGCGGCGGCCAACACGTGCACCTGACCGCGATGGAATACCGGCTGCTGGCGGCGCTGCTGGCGCATCGCGGCAAGGTCATGACGCACCGCGAACTGCTGCGCGAGGTGTGGGGACCGTCGCACGTGGAAAGCAACCACTACCTGCGCATCTACATGGGCCACCTGCGCCAGAAGCTGGAAGCGGACCCGGCCCAGCCCGTCTACCTGCTGACCGAGATCGGCGTGGGCTATCGCTTCGCCGGCTGAAGCGCGAGTAGCGGGCGCGCATTGACGCCGCGTTTACGCGCAGCCCGCAAGTCTTGTCTCGGCCTTTATGCCGTTCCTCCTATTGTTGCGGTCCGATCCAACATTAGGAGCCCCTCATGCCCCGCCGCACCTTGGCCGCGCTCGCGCTGCTGACCCTGACCGCCGCGCAAGCCGGCAACGCGCTGGCCGCCGATGCGCCCGCCGACGCAGCGCCCGCCGCTTCCGATTTCACGCTGACGGCCAACCTCACCCTGGCCAGCCAGTACCGCTACCGCGGCCTGATGCAAAGCAATAACAAGCCAGCCATCCAGGGCGGATTCGACCTGGCCCACTCCAGCGGCTTTTACCTGGGCAACTGGAACTCCAGCATCAGCTGGCTCAACGACAGCAACAGCGAGGTGTCCGCGCCCGTCGAAATGGACTTCTACGGCGGCTACAAGGGCAATCTCGCGCAGGACGTGCCCGTCGACCTGGGCGTCCTGCAGTACTACTACCCTGGCGACTACCCCTCCGGCTACACCAGCCCGGACACCACCGAGCTGTACGCCGGCATCGGCTACGGGCCGCTGATGTTCAAGTACTCCATTTCTCTGACCAACCTGTTCGGCTTCGCCGACAGCAAGCACAGCCAATACTTCGACCTGTCCGGCAACTTCGACACTGGCGTCTGGGGGCTGACCGTGAACGCGCACGTGGGCCGGCAACTGGTGCGCAACGTCGACAACGGCAACTACACGGACTGGAAGCTGGGGCTGACGAAGGACTTCGGCCAAGGCCTGTCGGTGTCGCTGGCCTACCTGGACACCAACGCCGACCGCGCCGTCTACACCAATACGCGCGGCCGCGACATGGGCCGCGCGACGGGCCTGCTGTCGCTGACCAAGACGTTCTGAGAGCGCCCGGGCGTTGACGCGTTTTTTACGCGCCGCGTCCGCTTTTATCGGCAGGATTTACGGCGCGCTTCCTATAGTGGAACCGTCATCAACCAACCGGATCCCCGGAACGCCGCAAGCGGCGCCTCCGGCCCCGCTACCCGTCATGATCCCCCGACTGCAAGCCTGCCACGCCCCCATGCCCGACTTCCTGCCCGCGCAGCCTACGCACGCCCGCAACGAACGGGTCGCGCTGACCATCAGGATAGACACGCTGGACGCGCTGAACGTGCGCCTGGCGCTGCACCGCGCGTTGGGCGAGCGCATCGGCGTCTACATGCTGTCGGTGGACCATGCCCATGCGCAAAGCGTGCTGCAACTGCAATGCGAACGCGAACAACTGGATGCGCTGATGCACGCGGTGATGTCGGGCCTGCCCCGCGCCGAGTTCGGCCCGGTGCTTCCCGCGTACGCGATGATGGGGCAGTAAGCCATGGACGCGCCACGCAAGACCGCATTTGAAGGCATCTGGCTGCCCATGGTCACGCCGATGCGCGGCGGCTATGTGGACCTGGACGCCGCACAGGCGCTGGCCCGCTACTACCGCAACGCCGGCATCGCGGGCCTGGTGCTGTTCGGTTCCACGGGCGAAGGCAATCTGCTGAGCGTGCCGGAGAAGATCGACATGATAGAAGCCGTATCGAGCGACCCGCACGCGCTGCCGCTGGTGTTCGGCGCCGGCGGCGTGGACACGCGCGGCGTCGCGACCGCGATCCGGCGCCTGGACAAGTACCAGCCGGCCGGCTACCTGGTGCCGCCGCCCTACTACCTGGGCCCGTCGCAGGCCGGCATACTGTGGCACTACCGCCAGATCGCCTGGGCCACGCAGCGGCCCATCATCCTGTACAACATCCCCAAGCGCACTGGCGTGACCATGACGGTCGAAACCATGGAGGCGCTGGCCGCGCTGCCCAACTTCAGCGCTGTCAAGGAATGCAATCCCGCGGTGCTGGCGGCGTTGAACCGGCGCGGCACGCTGACCCCGCTATGCGGCGAGGACCTGGCCCTGCTGGACCACTTCCTGGCCGGCGGCCTCGGCGCCATCCCCGCCGCCGCGCATATCTATCCCGAGCGCTATGTCGAGGTCATGCAATTGGCCCGCGACGGTCACGCGGAGGCCGCGCGCGAACTCTTTGAGCCTCTGCGCGGCCTGATCCGCCTGCTGTTTGCCGAACCCAATCCCGCGCCGATCAAGCGCGCCCTCTCGATGCAGGGCCTGATCACCGACGAGTTGCGCATGCCCATGACCAGCGCCAGCCGTGAACTCGGGCAGCGCCTGCAGCGGGCCATGAGCGTGGTGCAGGGCTCGCCTAGCCGGCTGCAGACAGCTTGAAGACGGACACCGCGTTCGCCAGCTCGCCCGCCTGATCGCGCAGGGCGCCAGCCGACGCGGCGAACTCTTCCACCAGCGCGGCGTTCTGCTGCGTCACGCCGTCCAGATGCGTCACGGCCTGGTTGATCTGTTCGATGCCCACGCTCTGCTCGGCCGAGGCCGTGGCGATCTCCCCCATCAACGGCGCACTGGTGGCGGCCGATTCCAGCACGTTGCCCATCGTCGCGCTGGCCTGCTCGACGCGCTGGCTGCCACGTGCCACCGAATCCGCCGACGCTTCGATCAGCGTCTTGATCTCCTTGGCGGCGGTGGCCGAGCGCTGAGCCAGCGCGCGCACCTCGCCCGCCACTACGGCAAAGCCCCGGCCCTGCTCTCCGGCCCGCGCCGCTTCCACTGCGGCGTTCAGCGCCAGGATGTTGGTCTGGAACGCGATCTCGTCGATCAGCCGGATGATCTCGTCGATGCGCTGCGAGCTATGCGAAATCTCGCGCATGGCGTCGATGGCGTGCTGCGTTTCATCGCTGCCCTGCCGGGCCAGTTGCGCTGCCTGGCCGGCCAGCGCGCTGACCTCGCGCACGTGTTGCGCGCTCTGCTGCGCGGTCGCGGTGATCTGCTCCACGCTGGCGGCCGTCTGCTCCAGCGCGGCGGCCTGCTTCTCGGTGCGGTCCGACAGGTCCATGCTGCCCGCCGCGATCTGCCGCGAGGCCGCGGCAATGGATGCCGTGGAATGCACGATGCTGCGCACCGCCCCGTCCAGGCGTTGCTGCATCCGCGCCAAGGCGTCGAACAGGCGGCCGATCTCGCCGCGCTGATTGCGCGGCACGCTGCCCGACAGGTCGCCGTTGGCCACGCGCTCGCACACCGCCACCGCCTGGTCCAGCGGACCCAGGATGTGCCTGCGGAAAAAGCGCAGCGCCGCCGCCAATAGCAGCACCAGAAGGCCGAGCGTCACGCCGCCCTGGCGCCATAAGGTGGCGTGGAACGCCTGGTCGACGTCATCCACGTACAAGCCCGTGAACAACAACCAGCCCCAATCGGCGTCATAGGCGGCGTAGCTGATCTTGGGCAGCGCCTGATCCGTTCCCGGCCGCGGGAACTGGTAGCGCGTATAGCCGCCGCCGGCCTTGCCCTGGGCATAGAGGTTTTCGAAGATCGGCTGCCCGGCGCTGTCCTTGACGGCCCGGACGTTGGTGCCTACCAGCTTGGGATCGGGGTGCACCAGCAGGTCGTAGCCGTCGCCGAAGGCGCCCACGTAGCCGTCCTCGCCATAGCGCAGCTGCGCCAGCCGGCGCGCCACATTGCGCTTGGCCTCGTCCAGGGGCATGCCCTCGCCTACGCTTTGCTTGCCGTTGCGCACGATGCTGGAGGCCAGATCGAGGACGTGGCGCAGCTCGGTCTTGCGCTCGGCCACCATCTCGGCGCGCCGCTCCCAGGCGTCCCAGGAGCCCAAAGCCAGCACGGCGGCGCCGACTGCGAACACAAACCACAGCAGTTCCCTGCGCAAGCTGGAATTCTTCATAGTCCTCTCATCCTTCTTCACCCGGCCAATGAAACCAATCAAGGCAGAATGTGACGGTTTATGTATGTGTTCCGTCAGAATAAGGGACAGCACCAGGGTTTCCACCAAGACTGCGCGGGGCGCTTGATCTAACGCAAGGCCCATAAAAAAAAACGCAAGGCGCGCTTGCCTTGCGTTCTTTCGTCGTGGCGGCTTTTGAGCCGCGCTGTCGATTACATGTTTTCGATCATCACCTGGCCGAAGCCCGAGCACGACACCTGGGTCGCGCCTTCGAGCAGGCGCGCGAAGTCGTACGT
This sequence comes from Achromobacter xylosoxidans, assembly GCF_014490035.1. Classification (NCBI taxonomy): domain Bacteria; kingdom Pseudomonadati; phylum Pseudomonadota; class Betaproteobacteria; order Burkholderiales; family Alcaligenaceae; genus Achromobacter; species Achromobacter xylosoxidans. Next base: position 5,547,813 of record NZ_CP061008.1, read on the forward strand.
GACCTTCTTGGACAGGATGGATTTTTCCATGCTGGAGATGATCAGGTCCGCGGCTTCGGTCCAGCCCATGTGGCGCAGCATCATTTCGGCCGACAGGATTTCGGAACCGGGGTTCACGTAGTCCTTGCCCGCGTACTTGGGCGCGGTGCCGTGGGTGGCTTCGAACATGGCGACCGAATCAGACAGGTTGGCGCCCGGGGCGATGCCGATGCCGCCCACTTGCGCGGCCAGCGCGTCCGAGATGTAGTCGCCGTTCAGGTTCAGGGTGGCGATCACGTCGTATTCGGCCGGACGCAGCAGGATCTGCTGCAGGAAGGCGTCAGCGATCACGTCCTTGACGATGACTTCGCGGCCCGTCTTCGGGTTCTTGAACTTGCACCACGGGCCGCCATCGATCAGGGTGGCGCCGAATTCCTTCTGCAGCAACGCGTAACCCCAGTCGCGGAAGCCGCCTTCCGTGAACTTCATGATGTTGCCCTTGTGCACCAGGGTCAGCGACGTACGGTCATTGTCGATGACGTACTGCGCGGCCTTGCGCACCAGGCGCTCGGTGCCTTCGCGCGACACCGGCTTGATGCCGATGGACGAAGTGTTCGGGAAGCGGATCTTCTTCACGCCGAGCTTGGTCTGCAGGAACTGGATCAGCTCCTTGGCCTGTTCGCTTTCGGCCATGTATTCGATGCCGGCGTAGATGTCTTCCGAGTTCTCGCGGAAGATCACCATGTTGGTCTTTTCGGGTTCTCGCACCGGCGAAGGCACACCCTTGAAGTACGCCACCGGACGCAAGCAGACGTACAGGTCCAGCTGTTGGCGCAGGGCCACGTTCAGCGAACGGATGCCGCCGCCCACCGGCGTGGTCAGCGGGCCCTTGATGGACACCACGTAATCCTTGACGACGTCCAGGGTCTCGTCAGGCAGCCACACGTCCGGGCCGTAGACCTTGGTGGCCTTCTCGCCGGCATAGACTTCCATCCAGTGGATCTTGCGCTTGCCGCCATAGGCCTTCTGCACCGCCGCGTCGACGACCTTGATCATCACCGGGGTGATGTCAGCGCCCGTGCCGTCGCCTTCGATGTAGGGGACGATGGGCTGATCGGGCACATTCAGCGAGAAATCGGCGTTGACCGTGATCTTCTGGCCGCCAGCGGGAACCTTGATATGTTGGTAGGACATGAATGCTCCATTTGCTCCGAGTGGTTTTTCTGCACGCGCCGGCATCGGGAAGCGTCCGTTCCAGCGGGGAAGATCGCCCTCAGGAACCACGCACTGGATGGCCGATAGCAACCAATTCTATATCGCAAAGAGGCCAGCAGGCCTGGCGGCCCGCGCGCGGCGGTAAAATAATGCATCACCAGCCCGCCTTTCAGCCCCTTCAGATGTTCAATCCCTCACGCGACCAAGTCCGCGAATTCTTTATCGAAACCTGGCGCAAGCATCGCGCCTCCGAAGTGCTGACGCCGCTCGAGGCCATCGCGCTGGACTGGATCATCGAACATCCCGAGTACCACGGCGACCTCGAAAACCCCGAGGCCATGACGGCTGAATACTCGGTGGAAAAGGGCCGCACCAATCCCTTTCTGCACCTGTCCATGCATCTGGCCATTGCAGAGCAGCTGTCCATCGACCATCCGCCGGGAATCCGGCAGGCCTACCAGCAGCTGGTGGCGCGCAGCGACGCGCACCAGGCCGCGCATGAAATCATGGAATGCCTGGGCCAGGTGGTCTGGGAAGCGCAGCGCCTGGGTACCCCGCTGGACAGCGACACCTACATCGACCTGATCCGCCAGCGCGCCAGCCGCTGAGCGCCGCCCCCGCGTCCAAAAGAAAAGCCCCCACGCTGCGCCTTCGGCTTGCTGCCCCCCGAGGGGGCTTTTTTTCCTTGGGACGGCCCGGCGGAAAAAGAAAAGCCCCCACGCTGCGCCTTCGGCTTGCTGCCCCCCAAGGGGGCTTTTTTTCCTTGGGACGGCCCGGCGGAAAAAGAAAAGCCCTCGACTGAGGGCTTTCTTGTTTGCGGAACGGTTCCGGCCGGCTTACCTGCGCACGCCCAGGTCGCTCGGCTGCGCCGACAGCCAGGCCGCCACATTGGAGATGTCCTGGTCGGACAGCTGGGTCGCGAACGCGCCCATGATGGGGTTCTTGCGCACGTTGGCCGTGGCCGCGCTGCCGGAGGCGCCGCGCTTGTAGGCCTTCAGGGCGTGGACCAGGTAGTCCGCGTGCTGGCCGGCCAGCGTCGGATAGGCCGGATCCACGGCCGTCTTGGCGTCGGCGCCGTGGCAGGAAGCGCAGTTGAATTTGTCGAAGACGGCCTTGCCGGCCGCCAGGTCCTGCGCCTGGGCGGCAACGCCCGTCATGGCCAGGGTCGCGCCCGCAAGGGCAAGCATGTAGCGATTCATGTGTTTGCCCCCTTACTTGAGATTCGAGTAGTACGCGGCCAGATCGGCGATGTCCTGGTCGGACAGGCTGCCGGCGATGGCGTCCATCGTGGGATGGCTGCGCGCGCCTTTCTTGTACTCGTTGAGGGCGGTTTCGATGTACTTGGCGTTCTGCCCAGCGATCATCGGCACGTGGTACAGCTCGGGAAACGTTGCCTTGTAGCCTTCGATGCCGTGGCAACCGATGCACATGGAAACCTTGTCGCGGGCGTTCTGGACATTACCGACCACTGCTGCGTCTGCAGCAACAGACTGGCCGGCGATCGCACAGGATGCCATCGCGGCCAACACGGATACCGTGTACTTCAGAGAGGTTCGCAACTTCATTGGAATGGCTCTTCTTGGTATGGCTAAGGACTAGGGCCTGCTCACACGAAAAGGCCCTCGGCAAACACGTTGCGGGTCGAACCCAAAGCAAAACCGCCTGATTGTACGATAATTGCTCAGGATTAATACCTTTACCATGGTATTGATCACCGTCAAATCTCAGAAGCCATCAGACCATGTCCGCAGCCCAGTCCGCTACTTCCGCCTCGCCAGACCGCTTCGACGGGACCGACAACTATGTCGCCACCGATGACCTGAAACTCGCCGTCAATGCCGCCCTCACCTTGCAGCGTCCGCTGCTGATCAAGGGCGAACCCGGCACCGGCAAGACCATGCTGGCCGAGGAAGTGGCGCGCGCGCTGGGGCGGCCGCTGCTGCAGTGGCACATCAAGTCCACCACCAAGGCCCACCAGGGCCTGTATGAATACGACGCGGTGTCGCGCCTGCGCGACTCGCAGCTGGGCGACGAAAAGGTCCGCGACATCCGCAACTACATCGTGCAAGGCACGCTGTGGCAGGCCTTCCAGTCGGCCGAGCCGGTGGTCCTGCTGATCGACGAGATCGACAAGGCCGACATCGAATTCCCCAACGACCTGCTGCGCGAACTGGACCGCATGGAATTCCACGTGTACGAAACGCGCGAGACCATCTCGGCGCGGCATCGTCCGCTGGTCATCATCACGTCCAACAACGAAAAGGACCTGCCCGACGCTTTCCTGCGCCGCTGCTTCTTCCACTACATCCGCTTCCCCGACCGCGAGACCATGCGCGACATCGTGGCCGTGCACTATCCGCACCTGAAGCAGGACGTGCTGCGCGCGGCGCTGGATACTTTCTTCTCGCTGCGCGACGCGCCGGGCCTGAAGAAAAAGCCGTCCACGTCCGAACTGCTGGATTGGCTGCGCCTGCTGCTGGCCGAAGGCTCGACCGCCGCCGAGATCGACGCGCACACGGCCACGGCCGTGCCGCTGATGGCCGGCGCGCTGCTCAAGAACGAACAGGACGTGCACCTGCTGGAACGCCTGGCAGCCATGACACGCGGCAGCCAGCGCCGCTGATCCACCAGCAACGTTCCGCCAGCAACTACCGGCAGCCCGCAAATGCTGATCGACTTCTTCTACCATCTCCGGGCGCACAAGCTGCCCGTCTCGGTCAAGGAATACCTGACCCTGGTGGACGCCTTGCGCCAGGATCTCATGGCGCCCACGCTGGACCAGTTCTACTTCCTGGCGCGCGCCACGCTGGTCAAGGACGAGGCGCTCTACGACCGCTACGACAAGGCTTTCGGCGCCTACTACAAAGGCATCGCGGCCGCCCTGCCCCCAGGCAAGGAAATTCCGCTGGACTGGCTCATCAAGCAGTTCGAAAAAAGCCTGAGCCCGGAAGAAAAAGCCGCGATCGAAAAGCACGGCTGGGACAAGCTGATGGAGCTCTTCAAGGAGCGCCTGGAGGAACAGAAGGAACGCCATGCCGGCGGCAGCAAATGGATCGGCACCGGCGGCACCTCGCCCTTCGGCAATGGCGGCTACCACCCCGAGGGCATACGCGTGGGCGGCGACTCGGCCGGCAACCGCAGCGCGGTCAAGGTCTGGGACATGCGCCAGTTCAAGGACTACGACGATCAGGTCGAGCTGGGCACGCGCAACTTCAAGGTGGCGCTGCGCCGCCTGCGGCGCTTCGCAAGGCAAGGCGCCGAGATGGAACTGGACCTGGACGACACCATCGCCAGCACCGCGCGCAATGCCGGGCACCTGGACCTGCGCATGGTCCCCGAACGCCACAACACCGTGAAGGTGCTGATGCTGCTGGACGTGGGCGGCAGCATGGACGACCACATCGGACGCGTCGAAGAACTGTTCTCGGCGGCGCGCAGCGAGTTCCGCAACCTGGAGGTTTACTACTTCCACAACTGCCCGTACGAAAGCCTGTGGCAAAGCAACCGCCGGCGCCAGAATGAACGCTTCGACACCTGGGACGTGCTGCGCAAGTACAACCCGGATTGGCGCCTGATCATCGTCGGCGACGCCACCATGAGCCCCTACGAAATCCTGCAGCCGGGCGGCTCGGTCGAACACTACAACAAGGAGCCGGGCGCCGAATGGATGCGCCGCCTGCTGGACGCCTGGCCCCAATCGGTCTGGCTCAATCCCGAGCCCACCGCGTCCTGGCAATACCGCCAGTCCATCGCGCTGATGCGCGACATCATGCAGGGCCGCATGTACCCCGTCACGGTCGCCGGTCTGGAACAGGCCATGCGCGTGCTATCGAAGTAGGATGGGTGTAGCGCGAGAGTCCCCAGGCAAGAACTCCGAAGCCCGTCGCGCGCAACCCATCACGCGATGGCAAGACCCGTTCCCGACAGCGATGATGGGTAAACGGGTGTTCATCCATCCACAGGTTGTTCCGGCGTATCCAGCGTCAGTTGGTAGAACGCCAGATCCAGCCAGCGTCCGAACTTGAAGCCTGCCTCGCGGATGGTGCCCGCATGCTTGAAGCCCAGCTTCTCGTGCAGGCGGATGCTGCCCTGGTTGCTCGCGTCGATGCCGCCGACCAGCACGTGCACCTGATTGACGCGCGCCCGCTGGATCAGCTCGCGCATCAGCGCCTCGCCCAACCCCAGTCCGCGAAAACGGCCGTCCACGTACACGGAATGCTCCACCGAATACTTGAAGGCCGGCCAGGCGCGGAAGGTGCCGTAGCTGGCGAAGGCCATCAGCTCGCCGGCCGCGTTCTCGTACCCCAGCACCGGAAAACCGCCCTGCCGCTTGGTCTGGAACCAGCCCTGCATCGCCTCGCGCGGCCTCGGCTTGTAGTCGTACAGCGCGGTGGAATTGACGATGGCGTCGTTGAATATGGCCAGTATCTGGTCGGCATGACGCTCATGCGTGCAATCGACCAGGGTTGCGCCATCCGGCGCGCGGGTTTCGGCGTGCGTAGTCATGGCGCAAATTGTAGCGACCCGCGCAGCCTTGCGGCTATTGGGTCCGCGGCCGCTACGGACAAAAAAAACCGGCGGAGCCGCCGGTTCAATTGGATCTTGCCGCTTCTGGCCACTCTCAGGCGGCGCGGCTCTCAGCAGATCGGGCGGCGGGCGGCTCGCCACGCAAGCCGGGGCAGTTGCGCCATGCAAGCTCATCCGCATCCATATCCAGGTCGAACAGATCGTTGGCGGCGGGCCAGGGATGGCTGCGCGCCGCCGCGCCTTCCATTTCCAGCACGTGCCCGGCGAAGCCCCGTGGCGAGCCGCCGCACTCCGCGAAATATCGTTGTGTGCTCAAGTCCACCACATAGGTGGTCATGTCATGGGTCAATATGGCCACGAATTGGCCGTCATCACTGGCATAGGCGTACTGAAACTGTCCTTTGATCCCGTCGCCGCTCAATGGGCTGCCGGTCAATTGGGACAAGGCACGCGTGACGATCTCGGTCAGCATGGGTCGTTCCTCCGGTAAGTGCGCCGGCAGGATGCCGGCGGCGAAGGCGCGAACGACAAGCACCGGCGCCGCGCAAAAGGCGGCGTCTGGCGTTGGACGGGAAGCCTGTGGGCGGGCTGTCGCGCATCCCGTCAGCAACTGGTACTGCGTCCTGAAAAGCTTACACCCGCAGGCCGGGATACCTCAAATCAGCCCGGAAATTCGCCATTCCGCATTGCAGCATCCGGGATTGGCGGCGCTCCTGGCGCCTTATGCCGCCGCAACCGGCGTGGAGCCTGCTTCTGCGTCACCATTTTCGCGTCCGCGCCAGGCCTCGCGCCCGATCCGGTACAGCACATGCCGGCGCAGAGGATGCCCCAGCGGCACGGCGGGATGGTCGAAGCCTTCCGGATCCTCCTTCATGCCCAAGCGGTCCATCACCGCGCGCGAGCGCAGGTTGCCCGTGGCCGTGAAGGCCACGATCTCATCCAGCCCCACCTGCTCGAACCCCGCGCGCAAGGCCGCCTCGGCCGCTTCGCTGGCATAGCCCTTGCCCCAGTGCCGCTGCGCCAGGCGCCAGCCTATCTCCACGCCTGGCGCGAACGGCAGGGTGGGCGCCAGAGGCTTGATGCCGACAAAACCGATGAAAGGCGCCACGCCCGGCGCTTCCACGGCCCAGAAGCCCCAGCCATGCTCGTCGATGCCGGCGGCCAGCCGGTCGGCAAGCGCATCGCTTTCCTGTGCATTCAGCGGCAGCAGGTACTCGGCGACGCGGGGGTCCTGGTTCAGCGCCGCGAAAGGTTCACGGTCGGCGGCGCGCCATTGGCGCAGCACCAGGCGCGGCGTTTCGACTTCCAGGGATAGAGACATGACGGACTTCCTTGCTTGCGGTCCGGGGCCGCGCGCCGCGGACAACACCGCGCCGCGCCCCTGAACCATTGCCAACGTATACACTCCAACGGATTCTGCCATGCCAAAGGAATTGTCTGCCATGCGCCTGTCCCTGTCGAAGCTGCCGCGCCCGCTGAGCGTGCTGCTGTTTTCCTCCTTCCTGGCCTTTCAGGCCGGCGCCGCCAGCCTGCCGGCGGGCGTCTCGGAGGCCGCCTCGATCGAAGGCATCACCGAATACCGCCTGGCCAACGGCCTGAGAGTGCTGCTGGTTCCCGATGAATCCAAGCCGTCCACCACCGTCAACATGACCTACCTGGTGGGCTCGCGCAACGAGAACTACGGCCAGACGGGCATGGCGCACCTGCTGGAGCACATGCTGTTCAAGGGCACCTCGACCACCCGCAACGCCATGGGCGAGTTCTCGCGCCGCGGCTTGCAGGCGAATGGTTCGACCTCCAGCGACCGCACCAATTATTTCGCCAGCTTCGCCGCCAACCCCGACACGCTCAAGTGGTACCTGGGCTGGCAGGCCGACGCCATGGTCAATTCCCTGATCGCCAAGGAAGACCTGGACTCGGAAATGACCGTGGTCCGCAACGAAATGGAAAGCGGCGAAAACAGCCCCTTCCGCATCCTGATGCAGAAGATGCAGGCCGCGGCCTTCCAGTGGCACAGCTACGGCAAGAACACCATCGGCGCCCGTTCCGACGTCGAGAACGTGGACATCGGCCAGTTGCGCGCCTTCTATCACGAGTACTACCAGCCCGATAACGCCGTGCTGATCGTAGCGGGCAAGTTCGACCCGCAAGCGACCCTGGCCGACATCGAGGAAACGCTGGGCAAGCTGCCCAAGCCCGAGCGCAAGCTCCCGCCCGAGTACACGGTTGAACCCGCGCAGGACGGCGAACGTTCCGTGACCCTGCGCCGCACGGGCGGCACGCCGCTGGTCGCGGCCATGTACCACATCCCTGCCGCCGGCAGCGCCGACTTCGTGCCGCTGGACCTGGCCGCCACCATCCTGGCCGACACGCCCTCGGGCCGTCTCTACCATGCCCTGGTTCCGACCAAGCTGGCCTCGGGCGTGTTCGGCTTCACCATGGAAAACCTGGACCCGGGCCTGGCGATGTTCGCCGCCCAGCTGACGCCGGGCAAGAGCCTGGACGCCGCCATGAAGGCGCTGACCGGCACGCTGCAGACCCTGGACAAGAAGCCCTTCACGCAGCAAGAGCTGGACCGCGCCCGCAGCAAATGGCTGACTGCCTGGGAACAGACCTATAGTGATCCCGAACAGGTCGGCGTGGCGCTGTCCGAAGCCATCGCCGCCGGCGACTGGCGCCTGTTCTTCCTGCAGCGCGACCGCGCCCGCAAGGCCACGCTGGCCGAGGTGCAGCGCGCCGCAACTACCTACCTGGTCCAAAGCAACAGCATCGAAGGCCGCTACATCCCCACCGAGAAACCCGTGCGCGCGCCGCAGGAGCAACGCGTGGACCTCACGGCCGTCTTCAAGGACTACAAGGGCGATCCGGACTTCAAGGCCGCCTCGGCCTTCGACCCCACGCCCGAGAACATCGATAAGCTGACGCAGCGCAAGAAGCTGGACCTGCCCAACGGCCCCGTGCAGTTGGCGCTGCTGCCCAAGGCCACGCGCGGCAACCGGGTGCAGGCGCAGATGCTGATCCAGTTCGGCAATGAAAAGGACCTGCTCGGCCAACGCGTGAATTCCAGCGCCGTGGCCGACCTGCTGACCCGCGGCACGGCCAAGCTGTCGCGCCAGGACATCCAGGATCGCCTGGACAAGCTGCAGGCTGAACTCGGCTTCAGCGGCGGCGGCACCACGCTCAAGATCGCCATGTCGACCAAGGGCGAAAACCTGCCCGAACTCACCGCGCTGGCATTGGACATCGTCCGCAACGCCAACTTCCCCAAGGAGCAACTGGAGGAATATCAGCGCCAGCTCGAAACCTCGATCCAGAACGCCATGACCGAACCGTCGGCGCTGGCCGGACGCGCGCTGGCCCGCCAGGACAACCCGTGGCCCGCCAATGACCTGCGCTACGTGCCGACCTTCGAGGAATCGCTGGCCGGCGTGCGCGCCCTGAACCGCGACGCCCTGGTCAAGTTCCATTCCAAGTTCTACGGCGCCGGCAACATCGAGTACTCGGCGGTTGGCGATTTCGAGCCCGCAGCTGTGGAAAAGGCGCTCAAGACCGGACTGGCCGGCTGGAAGAAGGCGCCCGCCTACACCCGCGTGCCCAACCCGTACCGTGACATTCCCGCCAAGCAGTTCGACATCGACACGCCGGACAAGGCCAATGCGTTCTACATCTCGCGCATGCCGCTGAAGCTGCAGGACACGGACGCGGACTATGCCGCGCTGTACCTGGCCAACTACCTGTTCGGCGCCTCCGAAACCTCGCGCCTGTGGAACCGCGTACGCGAAACCGACGGCCTCTCATACAACGTGCGCAGCTCGCTGTCGGTCTCGTCGTTCGAGCCCTCCGCCAGCTGGACCATGTACGCCATCTATGCGCCGCAAAACCGCGAGCGCCTGGAAAAGGCCATCGGCGAAGAACTGGCGCGCGTGCTGAAGGATGGCTTCACGGACAAGGAAATCTCGGACGGCATCACGGCCCTGCTGAACTACCGCAACCTGGCCCGCGCCCAGGACGACGTCCTGGCCAGCACCTGGCTGGATTACATGCAGCGCGGCCGCACCTTCGCCTGGTCGGCCGACATGGACAAGAAGATCTCTGCGCTGACGGCCGATTCGGTCAATGCCGCTATGCGCAAGACCCTGCGTGCGGACGGCTTCAGCACGGCGGTTGCCGGCGACTTCAAGAAGAAGGCGGCGCCCTGAGCAAGCCTGTCCCCTCTGGAAAGCCCCGCTGCGGCGGGGCTTTTTTTGGCTTTCCGACCTGGGCCAGTTCACCAAAATTCACTGGAACGCCCCCTGACTATGCCAAAAATGGATGAAATCATAAAAGCGAACATGATTACTCGATTATTTGGAAAGATGTTTTCAAGGAATACGGGTTTATCCCAGGTGGGATAGCGATCACAATTCAGTCATCGGGAACACACAACGAACCACGACGGAGGGCCGCCGGATTCGGTCCCCAACCAAGACGAATTGGAGGTCTACCATGAAAACCCTAACCACCACCCTGCTGCTATCCCTGGCCCTGGTTGGCGTTGGCGCCCAAGCCGCCGGCGTTGAACAAGCCAAGAGCAGCGCTCAGGTCGCCACTGAACTGCAGCAAGCCAAGATCAGCGGCCAGTACACCTTCGGCGAGCTGGACTACCCGCCCGCCCTGCCCCAGACCACCAGCCTGAGCTCGCAGGAAGTGCAAGCCCAGCTGCAACAAGCCAAGATCAGCGGTCAATACACCTTCGGCGAACTGGAATACCCGGCGGCCGTATCCGCCCCCGCCAGCGCCAAGAGCCGCGCTGAAGTCCAGCAGGAACTGGCGCAAGCCAAGGCCAGCGGCCAATACACGTTCGGCGAACTCGAGTACCCGCCGATCACGCGGTGAGCTGCTTGCTGTGGCCCGGCCGGCCTCGGACGGCATCATGGTTTGAGGCCGGTTTTTATCGGCGACAGCGGCGGTAGAAGTAGCAGTAGAAGCAGTAGTAGCTGTGAAAGTAGCAGTAGAAGCTGAAGTTTGAAGTTGCAGTACTCGCAGTAGCAGTAGCAATGGACCGCGGCGCAAGCCGCGGTCTTTTCATATGCGCGCCGCCCGTGCCTCGACGCCCTCTTCAGGCAAAAAAAAGCCGCGATCATGATCGCGGCTTTTTGCATGCTTCAGCCAGTTCAGCTGAAGAATTCTTTCACCCGGTCGGTCCAGGACTTGCTTTGCGGCGAATGACGGTCGCCGCCATCGTTCAGCGAAGCCTCGAACTGGCGCAGGATGTTCTTCTGGTCGTCGCTCAGGCGCACCGGCGTTTCCACCACCACGTGGCAGTAAAGGTCGCCCGGATAGCTGCCGCGCACGCCGCGGATGCCCTTGCCGCGCAGGCGGAAGGTCTTGCCGGACTGCGTGCCCTCGGGGATCGAGATCTCGGCCTTGCCGCCCAACGTCGGCACCTGAAGCTCGCCGCCCAGCGCCGCCGAGGTGAACGGGATGGTCAGTTCGCAATGGAGGTCGTCGCCGTCGCGCTGGAAGATCTTGTGCTGCTTGATGTGGATTTCCACATACAGGTCGCCCGGAGGGCCGCCGTTGATGCCGGGCTCGCCGTTGCCGCTGGAGCGGATGCGCATGCCGTCGTCGATGCCGGCCGGAATCTTGACCTGCAGCGTCTTGTTGCGGCGGATGCGGCCCACGCCGTCGCAAGCGGGGCAGGGATCGGTGATTTCCTTGCCGTTGCCATGGCAGGTCGGGCAGGTCTGCTGCACGCTGAAGAAACCCTGCTGCATGCGCACGGCGCCCGAGCCGCCGCAGGTGCGGCAGGTCTTGGGCGAGGTGCCGGCCTTGGCGCCGGAACCGTGGCAGGTGTCGCAGTTTTCCCAACTGGGCACGCGGATCTCGGTGTCGAAGCCGGCCGCGGCCTGCTCCAGCGTGATTTCCAGCGCGTACTTCAGGTCGGCGCCGCGGTAGACCTGCGGGCCGCCGCCGCGACGGCCACCGCCGCCGCCGCCGAAGATTTCGCCGAAGATGTCGCCAAAGGCGTCGGCGAAACCGCCACCCATGCCGCCGCCCATGCCGGCGGAGTTGGGGTCCACGCCCGCGTGGCCGTAGCGGTCGTACGCGGCGCGCTTCTGATCGTCACCCAGGACCTCGTAGGCTTCCTTGGCTTCCTTGAACTTCTCTTCGGCTTCTTTGCTGTCCGGATTGCGGTCCGGATGGTACTTCATGGCCAGCTTTCGATAGGCCTTCTTGAGGTCGTCGTCCGAGGCGTTCTTCGCAACGCCCAGGACTTCGTAATAGTCACGTTTTGCCATGATCCGTGGGCTCGAAAACGAGCCTTCTTTTCAGTGCTACAGAATGAGTACGCCCGGTAGGCGGATTTCTCCGGCTACCGGGCGGCAGAGGCAGGTCAGCGCCCGGCCATTATTGGTCGCGCTTGACTTCCTTGAAGTCGGCGTCGACGACATTGTCGTCCACCGGCTTCGCGTTGTCGGCCGCTTGCTGCTGGCCGGCGGCTTGCTGCGCCTGCATGTCGGCGTACATCTTTTCGCCCAGCTTCTGCGAAACCGTCGACAGGGCTTCCACCTTGGCGTCGATCGCGGCCTTGTCGCCGTCCTTCAGCGTGTCTTCCAGTTCCTTGATGGCGGCTTCGATGCCTTCCTTTTCGGAAGCCTCGAGCTTGTCGCCATACTCGGTCAACGACTTGCGGGTGGCATGCACCAGCGCATCGGCCTGGTTGCGCGACTGAGCCAGTTCGGCGACGCGGTGATCTTCCTCGGCGTTGGCCTCGGCATCCTTGACCATGCGCTGGATCTCGTCTTCCGACAGACCCGAGTTGGCCTTGATGGTGATCTTGTTTTCCTTGCCGGTGCCCTTGTCCTTGGCGGACACGTGCAGGATGCCGTTGGCGTCGATGTCGAAGGTGACTTCGATCTGCGGCATGCCGCGGGGCGACGGCGGGATCCCTTCGAGGTTGAACTCGCCCAGGGCCTTGTTGCCCGCAGCGATTTCGCGCTCGCCCTGGAACACCTTGATCGTCACGGCCGGCTGGTTGTCGTCAGCGGTCGAGAAGGTCTGCGAGAACCGGGTCGGGATGGTCGTGTTCTTCTGGATCATCTTGGTCATCACGCCGCCCAGGGTTTCGATGCCCAGGGACAGGGGGGTGACGTCCAGCAGCAGCACGTCCTTGCGGTCGCCCGACAGCACGGAGCCCTGGATGGCGGCGCCGGCGGCGACGGCTTCATCGGGGTTCACGTCCTTGCGCGGATCCTTGCCGAAGAATTCCTTCACCTTTTCCTGGACCTTGGGCATGCGGGTCATGCCGCCGACCAGGATCACGTCGTCGATGTCGGAAACCTTCACGCCGGCGTCCTTGATGGCCACGCGGCAGGGCTCGATCGTGCGTTCGATCAGTTCTTCGACCAGCGCTTCCAGCTTGGCGCGGGTGATCTTCAGGTTCAGGTGCTTCGGACCCGAGGCATCCGCCGTGATGTACGGCAGGTTGATTTCGGTCTGTTGCGCCGAGGACAGCTCGATCTTGGCCTTTTCAGCGGCTTCCTTCAGGCGTTGCAGGGCCAGCACGTCCTTGGACAGATCAACGCCCTGTTCCTTCTTGAACTCGGCAATGATGTAGTCGATGATGCGCTGGTCGAAGTCTTCGCCGCCCAGGAAGGTGTCGCCGTTGGTCGACAGCACTTCGAACTGCTTTTCGCCGTCCACGTCGGCGATTTCGATGATGGACACGTCGAACGTGCCGCCGCCCAGGTCATAGACGGCGATCTTGCGGTCGCCCTTTTCGGTCTTGTCCAGGCCGAACGCCAGCGCCGCAGCGGTGGGTTCGTTGATGATGCGCTTGACTTCCAGACCGGCGATGCGGCCGGCGTCCTTGGTGGCCTGGCGCTGGCTGTCGTTGAAGTAGGCGGGCACGGTGATGACGGCCTCGGTCACTTCTTCGCCCAGGTAGTCCTCGGCGGTCTTCTTCATCTTGCGCAGCACGTCGGCCGACACTTGGGGAGGCGCCATCTTCTTGCCGCGCACTTCCACCCAGGCGTCGCCGTTGTCGGCCTTGACGATGGCATAGGGCATCAGGTTGATGTCCTTTTGCACCGCCTTCTCTTCGAACTTGCGGCCGATCAGGCGCTTCACCGCATACAGGGTGTTACGCGGGTTGGTCACGGCCTGGCGCTTGGCCGGCGCGCCGACCAGGGTTTCGCCATCGTCCATGTAGGCGACGATGGAGGGGGTGGTGCGAGCGCCTTCCGCGTTTTCAATGATTTTGACCTGCCCGCCGTCCATGACAGCCACGCAGCTGTTGGTCGTGCCCAGGTCAATGCCAATAATCTTGCTCATGGTCGGTTACCTTGATTGAATCTATGAAAATAGGGAGAAACTTCTTGTCCCCACATAACTGGGGCTGCCCGCAGGGTTTTTCAAGACGTCTGGCCGGATTTTTCTACAGCCGTTTCCTGCAGGCGGCGCATGGCCGCGGTGAACTGCGGCAGGCCGGGCCAGCCGGTGACGCGGCCCAGCCGCTTGCCGGCGCGGTACAGCACGAAAGTGGGGACGCCATGCAGCGAGAAGCGCCTTCCCAGCGCTTCGTCCGCGTAGACATCGGCTTCGAACCAGGTCAGCCCCAATTCCAGCAGCGCGTCCCGATGCAGCAAGGCGGTCTGCTTGAAAATATTGCAGTTATAGCAATCCTGTCCCCAGAGGAACACGCAGCGCAGATCCGTCCCCGGCGCCTGCACCACCGCCGCGTCGAATCCCTCGGTGTCGACATGGCGCATGCCGAACACCTGGAATATCTGGGCGGGGTCGAACCGGGGATCCGTCATGGCGCGCTGCCTGTTCAGCCCTGGCCGGCGGACACCACGACCAGCGCGGGACGCAGGGTCCGGTCGGCGATGGCATAGCCCTTTTGCAGCAACTGGACCACCGTATTGGCGGGCTGCTCCGCGGGGATGGACGAAATGGCTTGGTGCTGGTGCGGATCGAACTTGTCGCCCTGCGCCGGCGCGATTTCCTTGAGCAGATTGCGCTCGAAGGCGGCCGTCAGCTGCTTCAGGGTCACTTGGACGCCTTCGCTCAGGGTTTCAACGGTTTGCTCGGGCTGGGCCAGGGCAGCTTCCAGGCTGTCCTTGACCGGGACCAGGCTTTCCGCGAACGACTCGATACCGAACTTGCGCGCCTTGGACACATCTTCCTGGGCGCGGCGGCGCACGTTTTCGGCTTCGGCCCGAATGCGCAGAAGCTGGTCCTGCTGCTCATTGACGGTAGCCTGGGCCGCGTCCAGCTGGGCGCGCAACTCGTTCAGCTCGGCCTGCACGGCGTCCTCGGCGGCGGAGGCCGCATCGGCGTTCTGGCCGACTTCGGGCGTCTGATCTACAGGCTCGTTGGGTGCCGTCATGGGGAATCCTCCAAAAAGTATGGCTTTCGCAGACATGAATGGGGGCCAATACCCCTATTTCAAGCCCGGGAAAGCAAATATTCCCTGACGGCGCCGGGTAAGAGAGGCAGGCGGAATGTAGTCAAAAATCCGCCCAATTTCTGCCAATTGCCGTCAAATATCAGACTGCAAGCATAAATTCAACACTTCCCGACGCCATCCGGCAAATGGCGGACGCCCTCCGGCAGGCTACTTCTTGTGGGGCTGCGCGGGCGCGGCGGGATCGCTGGCGGGAAAACTGTCCTTCAGGGCGCGGTCCACGTCGCGATCCTCGTCCGGCTCCGGGCTGATTGCGATGGGATCGCTGGCGGGGAAGGTCTCGGCAAGCGCCTCATCCAACTCGTGTTCCACCTGATCTTCGTCCACCGGGGTACTGACCCGCCCCTTTTTGACGACCTTTCCAGTCTTGGGATCATGCTGCATGCGCCTTCTCCTTCAAGTCCGTGATTTGCGTAGGCCACCCCTGCAAGTGGCGTGCCACCAGGTCGGCCAGCCCTGCGATCCAGGCCGGATCGTCGTTGATCGCCGGAATGTAGCGGAAACGCTTGCCGCCGGCCTCGATAAAGGCGTCGCGGCATTCCAGACTGATCTCTTCCAGGGTTTCCAGACAGTCTGCCACAAAACCCGGGCACACCACATCGACCTCGGTCACGCCGGCGGCGGCCAGCGCCTTCAGGGTGGGTTCGGTATAGGGTTCCAGCCAGCGGGCGGTGCCGAAACGGCTCTGGAAGGTCACTTCGATCTGTTCGCGCGGCAGCGACAGACGCTGGCCCAGCAGGCGCGCCGTTTCCATGCAATCGCGGTAGTACGGATCGCCCAGTTCGATCGAATAGCGCGGCAGGCCGTGAAAGCTCATGACCAGCTTCTGCGGTTTGCCGTGCTCCTGCCAGTAGCGCTCGATGCGGCCAGCCAGCGCGTCCAGATAGGCCGGCTCTTCATGGAAACGCTTGATGAAGCGCAGCTCGGGCTGGTCGCGCAGGCGGCCTGCGTGGCGGGTGACCGCATCGACGACCGTGGCGGTGGTGCTGGCGGCGTACTGCGGATAGAGCGGCACGGTGAGTATGCGTTCACAGCCCTGCCGGCGCAGCCGAGAAATGGCGTCGGGGATCGAGGGGTTGCCGTAGCGCATGCCCAACTCCACCACGGCGTCGATTCCAGCCTCGGCCAGGGCTGCGCGCACGCCATCGGCCTGGCGCTGGCTGTACACCATCAGGGGCGAGCCTTCCTTCATCCAGACGCCGGCGTAGCGCGGCTCCAGCTTCTTGGGCCGCATCGTCAGCACGAGGCAATGCAGGATGGGCTTCCACAGATAGCGCGGGATCTCGATCACGCGCGGGTCGGACAGGAACTCGCCAAGGTATTTGCGTATGTCCTGCTTACCCGGGGTGTCCGGGGTGCCCAGGTTCACCAGCAGCACGCCGACCTTGGCCGGCCCGCGCGGCGCGGGGTCTTCGTTGAAGGGGTCCTCCTGCTCGGGTTCCGGCAGATAGCGCTCAGGCCACAGGTACTTGAACAGGCGAAGAAACACAAACACTCCCCTTCCTCCGCAAGGAGGACGTAGCTTCGGATGGACCTACTGGTTGTGGCTGAGGGCGTTGGACAGCAAGCGCGCCGTGATATCCACGATGGGAATGACGCGTTCGTAGGCCATGCGCGTGGGACCGATCACGCCCAGGGTACCCACGACCTTGCCGTCCACGCCGTAAGGCGCGGTGATGACCGAGACCTCTTCCATCGGCACCAGCTGCGAATCGCCGCCGATGTAGATCTGCACGCCCTGGGCCCGGGTGGACACGTCCAGGAGCTGCAGCAGGTCGGTTTTTTTCTCGAACAGCGAAAACATCTTGCGCAGGCGGTCCATGTCGGAGGCGATGTCGGTCACGTCCAGCAGCTTGCGCTCTCCGGAGATGACCATGGCGTCGCCGTCTTCAGCGGCTTCCGCGCTGGCTTCGACCGCGGCCTGCATCAGGCGCGAGATATCCTCGCGCAATTGCGCCAGTTCGGTCGACAGGGTTTGCCGCACGACATTGAAAGACTTGCCGGCGAAATGCATGTTGAAGAAATTGCCGGCTTCCAGCAGTTCCGCTTCGGCATAGTCGCGCTGCACGAAAAGAATTCGGTTCTGGACATCGCCGTCAGGCGTGACGATGATGAGCAGCACGCGCTTGTCGGACAGGCGAATGAATTCGATCTGGCGGAAAACCTGGGCGCGCTTGGGCGTGAGCACCACGCCCGCGAACTGGGTCAGGTTGGACAGCAGGGCCGCTGCGGCGTTGACGGCGCGCGTGGGTTCGGCGGCCGCCAGCATCTCGCCCATGTTGTGCGGTTCGAGCTGGTAGGACTGCACCGCCAGCAACGAATCGACGAACATGCGGTATCCCCGCGGCGTGGGCACGCGGCCGGCGGAGGTGTGCGGGCTGTGGATCAGTCCCAGTTCTTCGAGATCCGCCATCACATTGCGGATCGTGGCCGGGGACAAGTCGAATACTTTCGATAGCGTCCGCGAGCCGACTGGCTGCCCATCGGCGATATAGCGTTCGATCAACGCTTTCAGTAGTGCGCGTGCGCGGTCATCCATAACAAGTATTTTAGGGAATCTTTTTCAATTGAGGCGATTTTTGTCCCGCAAGCACATATGCGGCCCCATATAATCGGCTAAACCGCCCATTCCGGGCAGGTTTCGGCTTCTGGTCCGGCCTTTTTTGATACGCAAGCAGCCATGCATTTTCCTACCGTAGCCCTGATCGGCAGATACCAGGACACCGGCCTGGACACACCGCTGAGAGCACTCGCCCACGCGCTGACGCAAGCGGGCCGGCAGGTGCTCATCGATGCGGACACGGCGCGCAACACCGGGCTGACCGAATACCCCGTCGCCACGCTCGAGGAAATCGGCAAGACCGCGTCGCTGGCCGTCGTCATGGGCGGCGACGGCACCGTGCTGGGCGCCAGCCGCCACCTCGCTCCTTATGGCATGCCGCTGGTCGGCATCAACCACGGACGCCTGGGCTTCATCACCGACATCGCGTTGCAGGACGCGCACGGCGCCCTGGCGCGCGTGCTCGAAGGCAGCTTCCAGATCGAGGAACGCATGCTGCTCGAAGGCAGCGTGTGGCGTGGCGACCAGAAGATGTACTCCGCGTCCGCGCTGAACGACGTGGTGCTGAACCGCGCGGGACGCGGCGGCATGATCGAAGTGCGGGTCGAGCTGGACGGCGCGTTCATGTACACGCAGCGCGCCGACGGCCTGATCATCGCCACCCCCACGGGCTCCACCGCGTACGCGCTGTCGGCCAACGGCCCCATCCTGCATCCGGGCATGAACGCCATGGTGCTGGTGCCCGTGGCGCCGCAGACGCTGTCCAACCGCCCCATCGTCATTCCCGACAGCGGCGTGCTGAACATGACGCTCACGGCCATGGGCCGCGTGGAAGTCGGCGCCAGCGTGCATTTCGACATGCAGACCTGGTCCGACCTGCAGCCGGGCGACCGCATCGTCGTACAGCGCGCGCCCTATACCATCCGCTTCGTGCATCCCGAAGGCTACAGTTTCTTCTCCACCCTGCGCCGCAAGCTGCACTGGAACCTGATGCCCGAAGCCTCCGACAACGTAGAGTAGTAAGCGCCCCGACATGCTGCGCACCCTGCATATCCGCGACTTCGTCATCGTCGAACAGACCGAGATCCATTTCGGCCCCGGCTTCACCGTCTTTTCCGGCGAGACCGGCGCGGGCAAATCCATCCTGGTGGACGCGCTGGCGCTCGCGCTGGGCGAACGCGGCGACGCCAGCATGCTGCGCGAGGGCGCGCCGCGCGCCGACATCACCGCGGTCTTCGATACCCCCAAGGGCCTGATCGCCTGGCTGCAAGAACGCGAGATCGACGCCGACACGGAACTGTCCTTGCGCCGCGTCATCGATGCCCAGGGCCGCAGCCGCGCCTACATCAACGGCACGCCCGCGACCGTGGCGCAATTGCGCGAACTGGGCGACAGCCTGGTCGATATCCACGGCCAGCACGCGCACCAGAGCCTGATGCGCGCCGACGCCCAGCGCGATCTGCTGGACGCCCACGGCGGCCACGGCGAATTGCGCACCGCGGTCGGCCAGGCCTGGAAGCAATGGCGCGCGCTGGCGCGCCAGCTGGAATCCGCCGAAAAGGACGCCGCAAGCCTGGCTACCGAACGCGACCGCCTGCAATGGCAGGTCGACGAGCTCGACCAGCTGAATCTCGGCCCCGACGAATGGGATGCGCTGCAGTCCGAGCACACGCGCCTGTCGCACGCGCAATCCCTGCTGGACGGCGCCAACCAGATCCTCGAAGGGCTGGACGGCGAAGGCGATTCCGCGCACCACCGGCTCACCTCGGCCAACCACCGCATCCAGCAGATGCTGCGCCACGATCCCGGCCTGCAAGGCGTCTACGACGAACTGGAATCGGCCCGCATCGCGATCAGCGAGGCCGTCTCCGACCTGAACAACTACGTCAGCCGCGTCGATCTCGATCCGCAGCGGCTGGTGGCGGTCGAGGCGCGCCTGGGCCTGGTATTCGAAACCGCTCGCAAATTCCGCGTCGAGCCCGACGCGCTTTGCGAGCTGCGCGACACGCTGCACGCCCAGCTTGCGGCGCTGCAGGCCGCAGGCGACATCGACGCCCTGCGCGCCCAGGCGCAGGCCGCACAGGCGCAATACGACGCCGCGGCGACCAAGCTGACGACCGCACGCCGCAAGATCGCCAAGGACCTGGGCAAGCAGGTCACGCGGGCCATGCAGACGCTGGCCATGCAGGGCGGCAAGTTCGAACCCACACTGGCCGAATCGGCGCCCTCCGCGCATGGCAACGAACAGGTCGAATTCCTGGTGGCCGGCCATGCCGGCACCACGCCGCGGCCGCTGGCCAAGGTGGCATCGGGTGGCGAACTGTCGCGGATTTCGCTGGCGCTGTCCGTCATCGCCAGCCGCGCCGCGCGCGTGCCCACACTGATCTTCGACGAAGTCGACAGCGGCGTGGGCGGCGCGGTGGCCGAGGCCGTCGGCAAGCTGCTGCGCGAACTCGGCGAACGCCATCAGGTGCTGTGCGTGACCCACCTGCCCCAGGTCGCGGCCTGCGCCAACAACCAGTTCCTGGTCAGCAAGGCGGAATCGCGCGGCGCCACCCGCTCCAGCATCGAAGAACTGGACGCGCCCTCCCGCGTGGAGGAAATCGCGCGCATGCTGGGCGGAATCAAGCTCACCGCGACCACCCGCGAACACGCCCGCGAGATGCTGGAAGGTTTCGGGCAGAACTGAAGCGCTGGCCGGCCTTGTTACGGCGGAGCACAGAAAAAAGGGCCGATTCGCGCCATAAAAAAATCCCCTTCATATTGAAGGGGATTTGGATCTTACGGACCCGCCGCGAGCGTAGCCGCGGGTCGTATGCAGGGCCGGGTCAGCGGCCCTTCATGCAGCTGCCGCAAATGCCGTACAACACCATGGCGTGGCTTTCCAGCGCGAAGGCGTTGTCCTTGGCAATCTTTTGCTGGCGCTTCTCGATCTCGGGATCCGAAAACTCGACCACCTTGCCGCAATTCGTGCAAATCAGGTGATCATGGTGATCGCCGTCGTTGAGCTCGAACACCGCCTTGCCGCTGTCGAACTGGCTGCGGGCAAGGATGCCGGCCTGTTCGAACTGGGTCAGGACGCGGTAGACGGTTGCCAGCCCGATTTCGACGTTTTCGCCGATCAGGGCGCGATAGACGTCTTCGGCGCTCAGGTGCCGTTGGTCCGATTTCCGGAAAATATCAAGAATTTTCAGGCGGGGAAACGTCGCCTTCAAACCCATGTTCTTCAGTTCGCTTTGGTCGCTCATGGTGTAATCGCTCTCCGTCCGCGTTGGCATGGGCAGGATAGGTTCACCGCGAGCCGGCTCACCGAAATCATGCCGCCACGCGGAACTATCCTTATGAAACCTTTATGATAACGGTTTTGTCTGCTTCCAAATAATAGGGGCGCGTAGTGTCCATGATTGCACGAATTCCCTCCCGCTCGCTGAAGACCGGCCTGGCAGTGGCCGCTCTGGCCGTCGCCCTGGCTGGATGCTCGGGGGACAAGTGGGGCTTCCCCTACAAGGCCGGCGTCCAGCAAGGAAACTGGATCACCCAGGAACAGGTCGCCCTGCTGCAGCCTGGCATGACGCGCGAACAGGTGCGCTTCGCCCTCGGCAGCCCGACGCTGACCAGCGTGCTGCACGCCAACCGCTGGGACTACCCCTACTACTACAAGCCTGGCTACGGCGACGCCCAGGAACGCAAATTCACCGTCTGGTTCGAAAACGACCGGCTGACCCGCTGGGAAGGCGACAAGCAGCCTGAGCTGCAGCCTTACCAGATCAATACGCCCGACGCCGTCGCCGACGAAAAGGCGGACAAGCGCCTCATCGAAGACGAAACCCGCCAGAAGGAAGAGGAAGACCAGCGCAAGCGCGACTCCGCCGCCCCGGTCAGCCCCCTCAACCAGTACCCTGGCCAGCCCGGCAACGCCCCCGAGCCGCTCAAGTAACACCAAGGACTATCTATGCGTATCGCAATTGCCGGCGCCAGCGGCCGTATGGGCCAAATGCTGATCGAAGCCGTCCTGAACGCCTCCGGCCTGCAGCTCGCAGTGGCGCTGGACCGCCAGGGCTCGGCGGCGCTGGGCCAGGACGCCGGCGCGCCGCTGGGCAAGCAGACGGGCGTGGCCATCACCGATGACCTCGACGCTCTGGCCCTGGCCGACTGCCTGATCGACTTCACCCGTCCGGAAGGCACGCTCGAACACCTGCAGGCCTGCGTCAAGCACGGCGTGAACGCCGTCATCGGCACCACCGGTTTCGACGACAACGGCCGCGCCGCGATCGAAGTCGCCGCCCAGAAGATCGGCATCGTCTTCGCGCCCAACATGAGCGTGGGCGTGAACGCCACGCTCAAGCTGCTGGACATGGCCGCGCGCATCCTGAACTCCGGCTACGACGTCGAAGTCTTCGAAGCGCACCACCGCAACAAGGTCGACGCGCCTTCGGGCACCGCGCTGAAAATGGGCGAAACCATCGCTTCGGCCTGGAACGTGGCCCTGCCGGACGTCGCCACCTGGAGCCGCCATGGCGATACCGGCGTGCGCAAGCCCGGCACCATCGGCTTCTCCGTGCTGCGCGGCGGCGACATCGTCGGCGACCATACCGTGTCCTTCTGCGGCACCGGCGAACGCATCGAGATCACGCACCGCTCGGCCAGCCGCGCCACCTACGCGGAAGGCGCCCTGCGCGCCGCCCGTTTCCTGGAAGGCAAGCACAACGGCCTGTACGACATGCAATCGGTGCTGGGCCTCTGAAGCCCTCGCCTGCAAGAAAAAGGACCCTGCGGGGTCCTTTTTCTTGCCCGGCCCAAACGACCTCACACCACCACGGGTTCCGGTTCAAGCCGCACGCCGTAGCGCTCGGACACCGCCGCCTGGATGGCATGCGCCAAGCCCATGATGTCGGCTGCCGTGGCCCCGCCGCGGTTGACCAGCACCAGGGCCTGGCGCTCATGCACGCCTGCGGCCCCCAGCGAGCGGCCCTTCCAGCCGCATTGGTCTATCAGCCAGCCGGCTGCGAGCTTGTAGCCGCCATCGGGCTGGGCGTAAGACACCAGGCCGGGAAAACGCTCCAGCAGCCCGTCCCGCACTTGCGCCGACACGATGGGGTTCTTGAAAAAGCTGCCTACGTTGCCCGTCACCGCCGGATCGGGCAGCTTGGCGCGGCGGATCTCACACACCGCGTCGAAGATGTCTCGGGCGGCTGGCTGCCCCGCCGCCAGCCGCGCGTGGCGCTGCAGGTCGGGGTAACCCAGCACCGGCCGCCACGGCCGGGGCAAGGCGAAACGCACGCTCACGATGACCCACCGTCCGGACTCGTCGTGCTTGAACACGCTGTCGCGATAGGAAAAGCGGCAATCGGCCACGCTCATTTCGACCTGGCGGCCTGCGCGCACGTCCCAGGCGGTCAGGCTGTGGAAGCGTTCCTGCAGTTCGACGCCGTAGGCGCCGATATTCTGCACCGGCGCCGCGCCCACCGTACCCGGGATCAACGCCAGGTTTTCCAGCCCGTCCCAGCCCTGGTTCACGCAGGTTTCGACAAAGCCGTGCCAGGTCTCACCGCCCGCCGCCTCGATCAGCCAGGCATCCGGCCGGGCTTCCAGCAGGCGCACGCCCTTGAACGCGACGCGCGCCACCAGTCCCGGCACCTGGCTCGGCAACACCAGATTGCTGCCCCCGCCCAGCACCAGCAGGGAGGACGCCTCGTGCGCCAGCTGCGACAGCGCCGGCAGCTGCGCCGCATCCTCCAGGGTCACAAAGGCCCCGGCCCGCGACGCCAGGCCCAGCGTATTCAACCGGGTGAGATCCTGGCTAACGGGAGACAAGTCGGGGGACGGAAGGACTTTGGAGGAAGAATTTGACATGGGTGCTGCGGATTGCTATAGTTTCTGTCTTCGCTCATATTACTTGATTGAGTGCTTGCCCTGAATTTCGGGCTTTGTTCGAAAACTGCTTGCAGTGAGCAAATCCAAATAAGTCCAGGCCAAGACAAGCTCAAAAAAATCATGTAGAATGCGCGCCTTCTGATCGATAACCAAGTTGATCAGAGTGAATAAGAAAACAGGTTCTGGCTGTTCAAGTGCAGAACCCATGCGGGAGTAGCTCAGTTGGTAGAGCGCAACCTTGCCAAGGTTGAGGTCGCGAGTTCGAGACTCGTCTCCCGCTCCAAATTTTGATTTCCAGATCTTTTCTGGAAATTCTTGAGAAAGGGCCCTCCGGGCCCTTTTTTCATTTCTGCTCGAAAATCGGGCATTTCTCCACGCTGCCTGCGGCCATATCGCGCCGCCCCTCTCCGGCACGAATCCCCTAGCCGCCACGCACGCGGCCTATGACATACACGCCCCTTGGCCTGCGCCATTCATCCTGGACGCCAGGACAATTTTCGTGGATTCGAGGAAGTCCACGCCCTGCCCGGCTTGCGTACCATTCATTACGTCCTAGGACAAAGAAAGCGGCGCGGTGGCAGAGTGGTCATGCGGCAGATTGCAAATCTCCTGAGGTTGGTTCGATTCCAGCCCGCGCCTCCAAGACCAGCCTGGCATGTCGGCCCATAGGGTACGGGTGCCGGGACGCAGCCGCCCTGGCGGCACGCCAAGGAGATCGCCTTGATTCAAGTCACCCTGTTCCACGACGGCTGCAATCTCTGCCTGGGCATAGACCGCAGCATGGCCGCCGCCTTCGCGACGCCGCTGCACCGCTACGAATCATTCGACCTCGCGCGGCAGCCCGAGTCCGCCGCCCAGGCCAAGGCGCTCGGCATCACCCGCCTGCCGTCCCTCGTCATCGATGACCGCGTGCTGCGCCTGGAGGATCACTCCCCCATCGAGCACTACGCCTGACCCCCGCGTGGCCGGATCCGGGCCCGCTGCGACGCACCCGCTCTTGAAGGCCGCTGCCCCGTTGAACCATGCAAGGAGCCCATCATGAGCAAACTCACCACCGCATTCGGCGCCCCCGTTCCGGACGACGACAACACCATGACCGCCGGCCGGCGTGGACCGGCGCTGTTGCAGGACGTCTGGTTCCTGGAAAAGATGGCTCACTTCGACCGCGAAGTAATCCCCGAGCGGCGCATGCACGCCAAGGGCGCCGGCGCCTTCGGCACGTTCACCGTCACCCATGACATCACGCGCTACACCAAGGCCAGGATCTTCAGCCAGGTAGGCAAGCGGACCGAGATGTTCGCCCGCTTCTCCACCGTGGCGGGCGAACGCGGCGCAGCCGACGCCGAACGCGACATCCGCGGCTTCGCGCTCAAGTTCTATACCGAGGAAGGCAACTGGGACCTGGTCGGCAACAACACGCCAGTCTTCTTCGTGCGCGACCCGTTGAAGTTCTCCGACCTGAACCGGGCCGTCAAGCGCGATCCCCGCACCGGCATGCGCAGCCCGCAGAACAACTGGGACTACTGGACCCTGCTGCCCGAGACCCTGCATCAGGTGACGCTCATCATGGGCGACCGCGGCATTCCGAAGAGTTACCGCCACATGCATGGCTTCGGCAGCCATACCTATAGCTTCATCAACGCCGCCCGCGAGCGGTTCTGGGTCAAGTTCACCTTCAAGACCCAGCAGGGCATCCAGAACCTGACGGACGCCGAGGCCGGTCAGGTCATCGCCGCAGACCGCGAGAGCAACCAGCGCGACCTGTACGAAGCGATCGAACGCGGCGAGTTCCCGCGCTGGACCCTGTACGTGCAGATCATGCCCGAAGCCGAGGCCCATACCTACCCGCTCAATCCCTTCGATCTGACCAAGGTCTGGCCGCACCGGGATTATCCGTTGATCGAGGTCGGTGTCCTGGAGCTCAATCGAAACCCAGAGAATTTCTTCGCCGAGGTCGAGCAGGCCGCCTTCAGCCCCGCGGTAATCGTGCCCGGCATCGGCTTCTCGCCCGACAAGATGCTGCAGGGCCGCCTGTTCTCGTATGGGGACACGCAGCGCTATCGCCTGGGCGTGAACTATCCGCAGATACCGGTGAACGCGCCGCGCTGCCCGTTTCACAGCTATCACCGCGACGGGGCCATGCGCGTGGATGGCAACGGCGGCAGCACGCCCGCGTATACGCCCAACAGCCATGGCGCGCTGCAGGCGCAGCCGGACTACTCCGAACCGCCGCTGGACCTTAATGGCGCCGCGGCCCGCTGGGACCACAGGGAAGATGCCGACTACTACTCCCAGCCCGGCAACCTGTTCCGCTTGATGGCGGCAGACGAAAAGCAAAGGCTATTCCAAAACACCGCGCGCGCGATCCGCGACGCCTCCAGGGAAGTCATCGAGCGCCACATCGCCAACTGCACACGGGCAGACCCGGCCTACGGGCAAGGCGTGCGCGACGCGGTCATGCAGACGGAACAAGACCATCCGCGGGCCGCCCCCTAGCTTCAAAAAACATCAACCAACCCGCCACGGATAGCCGATACACTGAACTCTCCCATAGCCGGTAAAAAACAGGTGCGCGGCGTACAACCGACGCAGCCTCAGCGGAGACACAGGTGCTTGGATCCCAGTTGATTATCCGTACGCTGCATCGCCTGGGCGTCAAGACCATCTTCAGTCTGTCCGGCAATCAGATCATGCCGCTCTACGATGCCTGTATCGACGCAGGCATCCGCATCATCCACGTGCGGCATGAGGCGGCCGCTGTCTTCATGGCGGATGCGTGGTCCCAGATCACCGGCGAACTAGGCGTCGCGATGCTGACCGCAGCGCCGGGCATCACCAATGGCCTGGCGCCGCTCTATTCGGCGGCACAGGCCGAAAGCCCGGTGCTCCTCATTTCCGGCGACTCCCCGGCAGGGGAAGACGGCATGGGCGCGTTCCAGGAACTGGACCAGGTTTCCATCACCCGTTCCTTGACCAAGCTTTCGCTGCGCCCGCGGACCGTGCAGGAACTCTATCCCGCGCTAGACAGCGCGGTCGCGCAAGCGCTTGCTCCCCGGCGCGGTCCAGTCCATCTGGCTCTGCCTTTCGACCTGATGACTGCGGAGACGGGCTTGGCTGAACTGCCCGCCACTACCCCCAAGCGCGAGCCCGCCGCGATGGACGCAGCCGGCCTGGAACTGCTCGCCGCGTTGGTGAATCCGGCGCAGCGGCCCCTGGTGCTGGCCGGCCCCACCGGCGCACGGCCGCACATGCGCGCAGTTCGCGAAAGGCTGGAAGCAGTGCTAGGCGCGCGCCTCATTCCCATGGAAAGCCCTCGCGGCCTGAAGGACCCTTCCCTGGGTTCCCTGGCCGAACTCATTCCGCAAGCGGACCTCATCGTGCTGGCGGGCAAGTGCCTGGATTTTACGCTGGGCTTCGGCGGCGCCGGCGCGCTGGGCAAGACGGCCCGGATCGTGGCGATAGATCCCGACCCCGCGATGCTGGAACGCGCGGCCCGCCTGCTGGGCGACCGCCTGGCCCTGGCCTTGCAGGGCGATCCCTACGCCGTGCTGCCCGCGTTGCGGGCAGCGCCAGCCCCGGCCGAACGCGCCTCGTGGCGCGCGCGGGTGGACGACGCGCTGCGCAACCGGAACACGCTGGGCGCCACGGCTTGCGCCGAGGGTGCGTTGGGGCCGCGCGCGCTATGTGAGACCGTCCAGACGTTTCTCGCCTCCGCCCCCAACCCGATCCTGGTGTGCGACGGCGGCGAATTCGGCCAGTGGGCGCAGGCTTACTGCCAGGCGCCGGTGCGCATCATCAACGGCATGTCCGGCGCAATCGGCGCGGGCATCTGCTACGCCATCGCCGCCAAGATCGCACAGCCCGACGCCACCGTGGCCGTGCTCATGGGCGATGGCACGGCGGGCTTTCACCTGATGGAGCTGGACACGGCGGCACGCGAACAGGCCGCGATCGTCGCCGTGATCGGCAACGACCTGCGCTGGAACGCGGAACATCTCATCCAGATGCGCACCTACGGCCCGCAAAGGCTGATCGGCTGCCAGCTCGCGCCGACCGCGCGCTATCACGAAGTCGCCGCGGCGCTCGGCGGAGCCGGCTACGCCGCGCAGGACCGCGACAGCCTCGCCACCGCGCTGCGCGCGGCGGCGGACAGCGGGCTGCCCGCGTGCATCAACGTATCCCTGGCGGGCGAACCCGCTCCGGTTTTCAGCGCATCAATGCAGTCCGCAACCGGTCATTGACCTCGAAGCATCGAGCCCAGCTGCAGTCCGGTTTCGTCCCTTAGCACGACAGGAGACCCTCATGATGAGACCTACCGGCCTCTGGCCGGGCGCGTTCGCTCGCGCCGCGATTTGCATGCTTGCCACGCTTCCGGGCCTGGCGACCGCCCAATCCTATCCCGCCAAACCCGTCCAGCTCATCGTGCCGTTCAGCGCGGGCGGCGACGCCGACATGGCGGCCCGCAACTTGGCTGCCGCCGCGCAAGGCTTGCTTGGCCAGCCGCTGGTCGTGGTCAATAAGGCCGGGGCGAATGGCGCGATCGGCTCGGCCGCCGTGAAGAACGCCGCGCCCGACGGCTACACCTTGCTGGTCGGCCGGATCGGCTCCCAGGTCCTGCTGCCCGCGCTGCAACCCAAGACCACGCCTTACACCGCAAAGGACTTCACGTACATCGGACTGCTGGAGTTGAACCCCGTGGTCTGCGTGGTGCATCCGGACAGCCCCTACAAAACGATGGGCGATCTGGCGCAGGCCTTGAAGGACCGCCCCGGCAAGCTCAACTACAGCCATTCCGGTCCGGCCACGGTGCAGAACCTTGCACCGCAGCTGTTGCTCAGCAGCCTCGGCCTGAAGCCCGAAGCCGTGGTCAACGTGCCCTACAAGGGCGGCAACGAAGTTGCGCTGGCGGTGCTCAGCAAGGACGCGGACTTCGCCTGCAACAACCTGAGTTCGATGACGGGCATACTTGCCAGCGGCAAGCTGCGCGCCCTGCTGACGACCACGCCCGAACGCCTGGCGCAGTTCCCCGACATACCCACCGCGCGCGAGCTGGGGATGCCCCAACTTGAGGCGGTCATAGGCTGGAGCGGGCTGTTCGGGCCGCCCGGCATGAGTCCCGAAGCCGTGGCCAAATGGGCCGCCGTGCTCAAGCAGATCTCGCAGGATCCGAAGTGGATCGCGGGCAACGCCAACTTCGGCGGCATCCCTCACGTCCTGCCCCCCGCGGAGACGGAAAAATACGTCAGCCAGGGGGCCGCGATCTACGCCGACCTTGTGGCCAAGGCCGGACTGCAGGTCAACTAGCCAGCCCCACCCCCCGTTCCTGGCGGCCCGCCGAGTCCGGCGGACGCCGGGATCGCCTCGCGCAGATAGCCGACGAATGAGGATACGGTCAGCGGCACGCGCGGCGTGTAGGGCCTGACTGCGTACAGCCGTTCCGCATATTCGCCCACCACGCGCCACCCGCGCAGGACCTCGACCAGCTCTCCGCTGCGCAGGGCCTGGTTGGCGCTGAAATCCGGCACCAGCGCGATCCCCAGGGATCCGACAGCCACCTCCCTCAGCACTTCGCTATTGTTCGCGGTGAAGCTGCCGCGCACGGGCACCGCCACGCGCTTGTCTCCGTCACGCGACTCGAACGACCAGGTCGCGCTGCCGCTGCGCCGCAGGTAGTGCAGGCAATTGTGGGCGGCCAGATCCATCGGCGTCTTGGGCGTGCCATGCTGTGCCAGATACTCCGGGGCAGCGACAAGCACGGAGCGCGTCTCGCAGATGACCGAGGCGACGTGCGTGTCCGGCACGCCGGCCACATGCCGGATGGCCAGGTCGAAGCCTTCGGTAGCCAGGGAAGCGAGATGGTCGCTGAGTTCCAGCTGGATCCGCACATCGGGAAAATTCTTCAGAAACCCGGGTATCAGCGGCGCAATGACCTGGCGTCCCAGGGCCACGGGCGCGGTCACCGACAGCACGCCGCGCGGCCCCTCGGACAGGTCCCGCACGGCCGAGAAGCCCTCTTCGATGCGCAGAAAGGCCGCCGCGGTCTGGTCGACCAGGCTCTGCCCCGCCTCCGTCAGGCCGACGCTGCGGGTGGTGCGGCGCACGAGAGGGACGCCAGCCGCCTGCTCCAGTTCCACGATGCGCTGGCTCACCGAGGCCTTGCTGATCTGCAGGCGGCGCGCGGCCGCCGTATAGCTGCCGGTATCGGCCAGCACCCCAAGGCAATGGATATGCGACCACAGATCTTCCAGACGTCTGGTTTTCGTCATGCCCTGCTCCATTGTTCGAAACATCAAACACTGATTCCAGCCCTCTGATCTCGACGGCCGGGCGGCAATGCGCGACATTGCCAGCTCCAGAACACCATGCATGAGCCCAGGAGCCAGCCATGACCGCAAGCAATGCCAGCGCCCAATCCCGCGATGCCGGACACTATATCGGCGGCAGCCTCGTCGACGGGACAGGCAGCCGCCAGCCCGTCTACAACCCGGCCACGGGCGTTGTCGCCAGGCAGGTGGCCCTGGCCACGCCCGACGAGGTGAACCGCGCCGTGGCCAGCGCCAGGGCGGCGTTTCCGCAATGGGCGGACACCCCTCCCATCCGCCGCGCCCGCGTGCTGTTCAGGTTTCTTGAACTGATGAACAAGCATCGCGACGAACTTGCCCACTTGATCACTGCCGAGCATGGCAAGGTTTTCAGCGATGCGCAAGGCGAAGTCACGCGCGGCATCGACATCGTCGAGTTCGCCTGCGGCGTCCCCCAGCTGCTGAAGGGCGCCCATACCGAGCAGGTATCCACCGGCATCGACAACTGGACGCTGCGCCAGCCCTTGGGTGTGGTGGCGGGGATCACGCCGTTCAACTTCCCGGTGATGGTGCCCATGTGGATGTTCCCGGTGGCGATCGCGGCGGGCAACACCTTCGTGCTCAAGCCCAGCCCCACCGACCCCAGCGCGTCGCTGCGCATCGCCGAACTGCTGCGCGAAGCCGGCCTGCCCGATGGCGTGTTCAACGTGGTGCAGGGCGACAAGGTGGCGGTGGATGCGCTGCTGGAACACCCGGACGTGAAGGCCATCAGCTTCGTCGGCTCCACGCCCATCGCCAACTACATCTACGAGACCGGTGCGCGCCACGGCAAGCGCGTGCAGGCCCTGGGCGGCGCCAAGAACCACATGGTCGTGATGCCGGACGCCGACATCGACCAGGCGGTCGACGCCCTGATCGGCGCCGGCTACGGGTCGGCCGGCGAGCGCTGCATGGCGATCAGCGTGGCGGTGCTGGTGGGCGACGTGGCCGACCGGCTGCTGCCCAGGCTGATCGAACGCACCAAGACGCTGAAGGTGCTGGACGGCGAGAATCCCGCGGCCGAGATGGGTCCCATCGTGACCCGCGCCGCGCATGAGCGCATCAGCGGCTACATCGATCTCGGCGTGCAGGAAGGCGCGCAACTGCTGGTGGACGGCCGCGGCTTCCAAGGCTCGCAGGCGGGCGCGGGCTGCGGCGACGGCTTCTGGATGGGCGGCACGCTGTTCGACCACGTCACGCCGGACATGCGCATCTACAAGGAAGAGATCTTCGGCCCGGTGCTGGGCTGCGTGCGGGTCAAGGACCTGAAAGAGGCGGTGGATCTCATCAATGCCCATGAATTCGGCAACGGCGTGGCCTGCTTTACCCGCGACGGCAACGTGGCGCGCGAGTTCGGCCGCCGCATCGAGGTGGGCATGGTGGGCATCAACGTGCCCATCCCTGTGCCCATGGCCTGGCATGGCTTCGGCGGCTGGAAGCGCAGCCTGTTCGGCGACATGCACGCCTATGGCGAAGAAGGCGTGCGCTTCTACACGCGTCAGAAGTCGATCATGCAGCGCTGGCCCGAAAGCATCGGCAAGGGCGCCGAGTTCGCCATGCCGACGGCCAAGTAACGGCAGTCCGTCTCACGCAGGCGAGATCCATCCGCGATAGATGGCGCCCGCGCCCGCTATCGCGAGCAGCACGAAGATGGCCCGCTTCAGCAGTTCCGGGGACACCCGGACCCTGAGGCGGGATCCGCCGTACAGGCCGATCAGCGCCACGGGCAGCAGCACGGCGGCTGCGGACAGGATCTCCGGCTGCGCATACAGTCCGGCGGCGCCGAAGGCCGCCGCCCGGATCAGGCCGCTGGCCAGGATGACCACCGAGATCGTGGCGCGGAACTGGTCCAGCGCATCCAGCCGGCGCGACAGATAGATGGTGTAGATCGGCCCGCCGGTGCCGAACAGCGCGCTGAAGATGCCGCCGAACACGCCGAACGGCAAGGCCCAGAAGGTGTTCAGCGGCGCCGACGGCTTGGCCCGCGCGCCTCGCAGCCCCTTGATGCACACGGCCAGCACGAAGCTGCCCAGCAGGATCAGGGGCCAGCGGGCGCCGGCGTTGTGCAGCAGCGTCACACCCAGTCCTATCCCCAGCAGCAACCAGGGAAACAGGCGCTTGAGCTCGACGAGGGAAACGCGCCGCCAATTGCTGCCACCCACCAGGGCGGTACAAGCCAGGTCGAACAGCACCACCAGCGGAACCGCGAACTGCAAGGGCATGAACTGAACCAGCAGCGGCACAGCCACCATGGCCGCGCCGAACCCCGTCATCCCGAAGACGACATAGGCGGCAAGGACGACGGGCGCGGCGTAGGCGAGCGTATCGGACGGCATCATGGGGAATCAGCTCGCGGTGATCTTCTTCTTTTCCACCAGTGCCTTCCACTTGGCGGACTCCCGGGCGATCTCCTCCTTGAGCGCGGCGGCAGGCACGATGGTCGCCGACATCCCCTGGTCAGCCAGATAGCGCTGCATGTTGGGCTGCGCGACCGCCGCCTTGGCATCGGCCAGCAGCCGGTCGACCGAGGCCTGGGGCGTGCCCGCCGGCGCCAGCAAGGCGAACCAGCCCGTGAACTCGAACCCCGGCACGCCGTCCTCGGCCGTGGTCGGCACGTCCGGCAGCAACGCCGAACGTTCCTTCCCCGTCACGGACAGCGCCCGCAGGCGTCCTCCCTTGAGCAGCGGCACGATGGCGTTGATATTGCCCACGGCGACCTCGATCACGCCCGCCATGAGGTCGGTGTAGGCCGGGCCCTCGCCCTTGTACGGGACGTGCATGAGTTCGATCCCCGCCGCGTCGCTGAAGGCTTCGCCCGCCATGTGCGTCTGGCTGCCCACGCCCGCCGACGAGAAGCTGAGCTTGCCCGGCCTGGCGCGCGCGTACTCGATCAGTTCGCGCGTGTTCTTGACCGGCAGGTTGGCATTGACGGTGATGACCATGGGCCCGTTGGCCACCTTGCCGATGGGACTGAAATCCGTCAGCGAATAAGGCAGCTTGCTGTAGATGAACTGGTTGACCGTGAACATGCTGCCCGACGCGAGCAACAGCGTATAGCCGTCCGCCGGCGCGCTGGCGACGGCCTGCGCGCCCACGCTGCCGCCAGCGCCCGCGCGGTTCTCGACGATTACGCTCTGCTTCAGGCCCTTGCCCAATTCGGCCGCCAAGGCGCGGCCCAGCAGGTCGGTGGCCCCGCCCGCCGAAAACGGGACGATCATGCGTATGGCCTTGTCCGCCGGCCAATCGGCCCGCGCCGGCAAGGCGATAAACGGCGTAAGCGCGAGGCCACAGCCCAGCGTCTTGACGATGCGGCGGCGTACATCATTGGGTCGGATTTCGTTCTTCATGGATTTGTCTCCTTCAGTTCGCGGGACGGCGAAGCCCGCCGGCTCGCGGCCGGCTGACGATTCGCCAGGCAGCAACTGACCCTCGGGCCGATGGCTCGATTTTTTGGGGCGTTGCGGTGTTTTTCTGCGGACTACTAGGCTGCTGAACTACAGAACTACCGGACTAAGAACTACTGGCCGGCACAGACTGACTTCAATGCATCGAGCAACAACTGCGTAAGATGGGCCCGCGGGTTCTCTTTCGGCGCCAGGATGCCCAGGCGGCGCGTGACGGTGGGCGAGCCGAACGGAATGACGCGGATACCCGGCGGAAACTCGTTCCTGCCGCGGCAGGCCGGCACCACCGATGCGCCCAGGCCATTGGCCACCATGGCGATCACGCCTTCCAGGTTGTCGATCTCCATGGTCGAACGCACGGTGATGCGCCTGCGCACCATCTCTTCCTGCACCAGATGCCCCACGCGCGCCGAACGATTGAAGCGGACATAAGGGTTCTGCTCCAGGATCTCCTGATCGCTGGCGCCCTTGACCGAGCGGTGGGCGATGACGACCAGTTGCTCCTCGACGAACGGCAGGAAATCCAGGCCCGAGCGCGGCGCGTCGGGCTCGGTCACGATCGCCACGTCCAGCTGCCGGTGATAAATGGCGCGCTCCAGGTCGTGCGTGAGCCCCGTGGTGACGTGGACCTCCAGGCCGTGGCCCTGCTTCTGCAGGTGCCGCAGCGCGAGCGGCAGCACGCCGGACACACAGGTGTGGACGCTGCCGAGCCTGAGCAGTCCCGACGAGGTGCCTTTCTTCAGGGCGGCGCTCATGCTTTCCCAATGCGCGATCAGGTCGCGCGCCCGGTGCACCAGCGCCAACCCCGTGTCCGTGAGTATCGGCGGACGCCGGCTGCGGTCGAAGATCGTGATGCCCAGTTCGTCCTCGAGCGCGCGGACCTGCATGCTCACCGCCGACAGCGACAGGCCGATGGTATTGCCAGCCTCGGCGAAACTGCCGTGGTCTGCAATCGCGATCAGCGTGTAGAGCGTCCGGATGTCCATGCAAGAAGGTTCCTGGTGAAGAGCGGCGTTGCGGAAAAGAGGAGTATGCCGCGCTAGAGGCCGAGCAGCCGCCGCGCGTTCCCTCCCATGACTTTCCCTAGATTATCTTGCCGGATCGGCAAGGTCTCGAACCACTCTTTGTACCCTTGCACCGGGCAGAACGGGAATGAGCTGGCGTAAAGCATCCTGTCCGAGAGAAAGCCGTCGGCCGCCTTCACGTATTCCTCCCAGCCCGGCATGCGGGAGAAGTACATATCGGGCGACAGCCACAGGTTCTGGCGCCGAAAGGCCAGGTGCAGGATCTCGTTGACCCAGGGCCAGCCGCCATGGGCGACCACCACGTTCAGGCCGGGAAAGTCCGCCAGCACCCGGTCGGTCCGTATCGGGTCCGAATAGCTCAAGTCCGGCCCCGCAGTGCCTCCCACCATCATGATCACCGGCACGCCCAGGTCCTCGCAGTGGCCGTAGATCGGATAGAGGCGCCTGTCGTCGGCGTACATGGGAACCGGGTAGGAGCCAGGCTCGATGTTGATCAGCTTGAAACCGTCCTCGACTGCCTGGCTGATGGTCTGGCACGCGCGGCGCCGGTCGGTGGGGTCGATGGAGGCGGCGCCGATGAATCGGCCCGGATGCTCGGCGACGATGCCTCGCACGTCCTCGTTGGATACGCTGCCCAGCACGCCGGCCAGGCGGCCCACGACCACGCCGCGGTCTATCCGCGCGGCGTCCATTTCTTTCAGCAGCAGCGCCATCGATTGCTGCTGCGCCGCGGCCGAGGGCTCGAAACCCACCGTCCGCGTAAAGCCGTCGCGGCGTTCTCCCGCCGAGTACATCAGCGTGTCCAGGAAGCCGCCTACCGGCGGCCGCAGCCTAAAGTCGATGATCATCGCAGTATCTCTGTCAGGTATGAGGTTGCCGCAAGCCTGCCGCCGCGCCTACATCACTTCGTCCTTGCGGTCGTCCGTCTCGCCGTAGCGATGCAAAGCGGGCGGCTTCAGCCCGGCATAGAGCTTCTCGATGCCCGCGTTGATGGCCTCGGCGTGCTGGGCGAAGAGCGAATTGCCTTCCAGGTCGCTCTCGACGATGAAAGGCCCGAAATTCTCGACCTCGAACAGCCACATGGCCTGGGCAATGCCCAGTTCGTCCAGCCAGTGCACTTCGCGCACACGCTTGATGCCCCGCCCCAGCAAGGCGCCCGTGCCGTAGCCCACGGTGGTCAGGTAGATCGCGCCGCCGGGCGCCAGCACCTGCTTGTAGTCGTCCGCGGGCATGCCGCCCTTGCCGATCAGGATGCGGCAGCCGGTCTCATCCAGCCAGCGCGGTATCCACTTGGAGAATCGGAACGAGGCGGTGGCGGTGACGGCGCCCACGTTGTAGCCGCCGCGGCCGTCCGGCGCGGCCGCCGGCGAGCAATGGAAGTTGACGTTGCTGATGGCGCGCAAGTCCACGGGCAGCGGCAAGCCCTGGTCCAGCACCTTCTTGTACACACCTTCGCGGGCCGTGTAGACCACGCCGTTCAAGTACACGGCCGAGCCGAGTTCGAGCCTGGCGATGTCTTCCCGCCTGGCGGGCAGGTCCAGATGAAAGACCTTGATGTCGTCGTCGTTGCTTACCATTCGACCGTCTCCCGGCGCATGTAGGGCGTGAACCACTGGGGATCGGTGCGGTATTCGATCTCCCCGTTGGCATGGATCCGCGCGGTGGCGCGGCGCGAAGACAGGCAAAAGGTGTGCAGGCTGATGGGCATGCCACCGGTGTGGGTGTAGCCGCACTCGATATGGCAGTCCACCACCATGCCGGAACCAACGAAACCCATGGCGCCCATGCCGATGGAATTTCCCAGCCGCATCAGCTCCAGTTCCAATTCCGCCACCTTGGGGTCCGGGTTACGGTCCCCTACCGTGCGCAGACAGGCGGCCTGCTTGCCCAGCTGCATGCAGGTGTCCTTGGAGCCGCCCAGTCCGATGCCGACGATGGCTGGCTGACAGGCCAGCCCGCGCTTGCCGAAGGCGATCAGCGTGTCCAGCACGAAGCGCTTGATGCCGTCTATGCCGTCGCCGGGAAACAGCATGCGGTAGTCGGTGCCGAACAGCCCGCCCTTGTGCACGGTGGTGATGTCTATCCAGTCGCTGTCCGGCTCGAACGACCATTCGATCTCGGGCGCGTTGATGCCGACGTTGTTGTTGTGGTCGGTGCGCCAGAGCGGATGCACGCGGTTGGGCCGCAGCGGCACGCTGACCGTGGCCTCGGCCGTGGCGTGGCGCAGCGCGCGTTCCACGGCGACGAAGCCACTGTCGACCGAGGCGTGGTTGCCCACCTTGACGTAGTAGCGCGGCAGGCCGGTGTCGGCGCACATCGGACGCCGGTCCTGGTCGGCCGCTTCCCAGTTGTCCATCATGGCGTGGATGACGAAACGCGGCAGCTTGCCGGTTTCCTTCTTCTGCAGTTCCTGGATGCCGCGCTTGTAGTCGGCCGGGATTTCGATGGCCGCGCGGCGCATGATCTCCAGCGCCGCCTCTTCAACTTTCTGGACAGGGATGCTCATGATTGGGATGCCTCAGCTCTGGGGGATGCCCGCCTCGCCCTCGATGAGCGATTCGCCGGGTTTTACGATGTCGAAGGAAACCGGAACCATCTCCAGCGCCACCTCGCCGTCCTGCGCGCTCACGCGCGTGTAGCAGCTGGTGTGCAGGTCGCCGGCCTCGGGGAAATCTTCGCGGTAGTGCGCGCCGCGGCTGTTCTCGCGCGCCAGCGCCGAGACCGTGATGACCTTGGAAATGTCGACCAGGCTCTCCAGGTTGAGCCAGTCATGCCAGGTCAGGTTGTAGCGGCGGTCGCCGTCCGCCACGCCAATGTCGCGCAAGGCTGCGCGGTGGCCGGCAATGGCATCCAGGCCATGCGCCATGGCCTCTTGGCGGCGCAACACGCCTACGTCGTCCCACATGGTTTGCGAGAGCGCGTCGCGCAGCTCGTGGATGCGGCCCGCGGGCCGGGAAAACGGGAACTCGGCGCGTTCGATGCCGCGCTCGATGACGCGCTGGTCGGGGTCGCGCCACTGGCCGGACTTCGCGACGTAGGCCGCCATCGCATCGCCCGCGATGCCGCCGAACACCGTGGAATTGGCGACGCCGTTGCCGCCCAGGCGGTTGGCGCCATGCACGCCGCCGCAGTCCTCCCCGGCCGCATACAAGCCCGGCGACGCGGTCGAACCGTCCACATTGAATTCGACCCCACCCATCAGGTAGTGGGCCGTCGGCACCACTTCCACCTTGCCGCCTGCCAGGTCGAAGCCGCAATCCTTGCACCGGTTGACCATGCCGGGAAAGGTCTTGGCCACCTTGTCCGGGCCCAGATGGCTCATCTGGATGTAGACCCCGCCCATCGGCCCCGTGCGTCCCGCACGCATCTCGGCGTAGATGCCGCGGCTGACCACATCGCGCGTCGCCCGTTCGCCGCGCTTGTCGTAATTGGCCATGAAACGCTCGCCGTCGCCGTTGAGCAGATAGCCGCCCGCTCCGCGCAGCCCTTCCTCCAGCACCGTTCCGGTCATGCGCGTATCCGGCCCGCCGAGCAGGCCCGTGGGGTGAAACTGCACCATCTCCATGTCCCGCAGCTTCAAGCCATAGCGGAGCGCCATGGCCAGGCCGTCGCAGGTCTTGTCGCCCGAAGGCGTGTGGTAGCGGTACATGGTCGGGCCCGCCCCCGTTGCCAACAGCACGGCCTTGGCCTGAATAAAGCGGTACGCGCCTGTCCGCATATCGATGAACAACACGCCCGAGATGCCCGAGCCGTCGGCGGCGGGAATCAGTTCGATGGCGCGGTGCTCTTCCAGCTCGTCGACGTCCAGCGCCCGCACCTGCTCCATGAGCCGGTTGATGATCTCGATACCCGTCAGATCGGCCTTGTGCACGGT
Source organism: Achromobacter xylosoxidans (assembly GCF_014490035.1). Lineage (NCBI taxonomy): Bacteria > Pseudomonadati > Pseudomonadota > Betaproteobacteria > Burkholderiales > Alcaligenaceae > Achromobacter > Achromobacter xylosoxidans. The sequence continues at coordinate 5,586,063 of NZ_CP061008.1, forward strand.
GCGGTCGAAGCTCTGGCCGGCAAACGCCTTGGAATGCAAGGTGCCGTCGGGATTGCGGTCGAAGAAGCAGCCGATCTCGTTTTCCAGTTCGCGCACCCGCTCGACCGCGCCTTCGACCAGCCGCCACGCCAGGTCCTGGCGCGGCAGCCATTTGCCGCCCTCGATGGTGTCCATGAAGTGGCGTTCCACCGAGTCGCCCGCGGCCAGCGCGACGTTGTAGCCGCCCTGGACCATGCGGGTACAGCCGCACTTGCCCAGCAGGCCCTTCACCGTCACCGTCACGCGCAACGACGGATTCGCCTTCTTCGCGTGCAGCGCCGCGAACAGGCCGGCGCCGCCGGTGCCCAGCACAAGAATGTCCGTCTTGATGTTCTCGATCCGCATCTCAGATCACTCCCGCGATGAAAACCAGGCCCGTCGCCATGGAGACCGCAAAGCCCCAGCCGATCCAGGCGATGCGCGCGTCCCGCGGCGAGCTCCAGGGCAGCAGCTCCAGCGCGAGCAGGCGCAGCCCGAAGAACATGTGCAAGGTCAGCAGCAGCACCAGCCCCCACTCGCCGACCTTCATGGCCGGCATGTCGGCAAGCTTCAGGAATCCGTCCAGCCGCGCTTCGTCCAGCGCCATCGCCAGCACATAGAAATGCGCCGGCAGGAACAGGGCCAGCGCCAGGCCGGAGATGCGATGCCCCAGGAAGGCCCAGTACGCCTGATGGTTGCGCGCCGATCTCATGGCATCAGCCCTCCCACCGCCGCGACGGCGCGCACGCCCAGGATGAACAGCCCCAAGCCGAACGCCAGTCCGACCGCGGACGCCGCGCCGCGACCCAGCCGCAGCCACTCGATCAGGATGTTGCGCACGCCGATCGGCACGTGGACCGCCACGCTCACGACGAACAGGCCGTAGAAAACGATCCAGAACCAGTTGCCCTGGGTGCGCGAGAGAATCTCGCCCGCGGTCAGGCCGCCGCGCACGGCATAGATGACCAGGCCCACATGCACCAGGACAAAGGGCGCCATCACCATCGCCGTCAGACGCTGGAGCGCGAAAAGACGAGCTTCCATGTCAGCCCCCCTTGAGCAGGCTGAAGATGGCGCTGCGCTTCAATCCGGCAATGCTGCCGGTGGGGCTGAGGCTTACCGGACAGTGCTTCATGCAGCTGCCCTGGGTGTGGCAGGAATTGCAGCCGCTGCCGGAGGTGGCCTTGCGCAGCACGTCCTTGGGGTCGGCGTGGCGTTCGTCATTGAACAGCGTCCACGCGCGGTTCAGGGCGGCCGGGCCAAGATAGTCCTTGTCCCAGGACACCACGTCACAGGCCGCGTAGCACACGCCGCAATTGATGCATTCGATGGCCGCGTCTGCCTGCTTGCGCTTCTTGCTTTGCGGCGACACCAGCGCCGGCGGATCGTTGCGCGTGGCCGTGCCGACGAAGGTATTCCCGGCGCGCGCCCACTTCTGGAAGAACTCGCTCATGTCGACGACGAGATCCTTGATCCGCGGCATGTTGCGCATCGGCTCGATCACGATCACGCCGCCTTCCTCGACCCGGCTCACGTGCGTGCGGCAGGTCCAGCGCGGCTTGCCATTGACCGTCATGGCACAGGACCCGCACACGCCGACGCGACAGGCATAGCGGTACGAAAGGCTCGGTTCCTGCGTGCGCTGCACTTCGGTCACCACATCCAGGACCGTCTGGTTCTCCCGCCACGGGACCGAGTAGGTGGAATAGCTTCCGTCTTCGGTTCCCCGAGAGATGCGGACCGTGAGTTGTCGCTGATTCGTGGAGTTCTTCGTATCCATTTTCCGCCCTCGGACGACAGGCTGCGCCCATGAACAGAATTCTGAATCTCGCGTATCGGTGAAGCAATATGGATTTGGTTGATATTTTTTGAAGTTATTTTTTGCCCGCCCAGAGAGGGCGCCGAACGATCCGGCGCCTGCCGCGCCGCCACATCTTCAACGGATGGCGATCACTGGCCGCCTCCAGGCCGCCGCCGGACTGGGATCCGGCCAGGCCGCAGCCCCCCTCAGGCACGTTTTTGAAAATTAGGTATACTTCCGCCTCGCTTGCCGCAACCGCCTCCGGATCGCAACGATCACGGATGGTGCCAGGCAACGAAAATGCGGGAGTAGCTCAGTTGGTAGAGCGCAACCTTGCCAAGGTTGAGGTCGCGAGTTCGAGACTCGTCTCCCGCTCCAAATTTTGATTTCCAGCTTCCTTCACGGAATTCTGAAAATCGTTGAGAAAGGGCCTACGGGCCCTTTTTTCATTGCGGTTTGCGCCGCTTGGAAAATGAAGGAACACGGGCAATGGATACCGCATTGATCCTGCTGGTGCTTGTCGCGGCATGGCAGGTGCTGCGCGTGCGCTACCAGCGCGCCCGCATTGCGCTGCTGGGGCGTCATCTGGGCGGTTTGCAGCTTGAGCGCCACATGGAAACACTGACGCAAGGCTACACACGCGCCATCCGCGAAGACACCGAAACACGCCAGCTACAGGTGCTGGAAACCTTCGCCCAGACCGAACGCGCCGTAGCGGCGCAAGTGCAGTCGCTGGCCGACGCCATGCAAAAGGAAAGTCCACAGGCTACCCGCGTGAGCACGCTCTCGTTCTGCGTGCCATACATCGAGCGCTTTCTGCCTGCAATGACACGGGATTTTCGTGAACTGCTGCACATCCATGCATCCGGCTTGCGCCATGTCGTGGACAACGAGAGCCACTGGGACGCAAGAGAACGCGCATACCACCTCTCGGCAGAGTTGTATCTGCTGCAACACAGTTGCCATTGGTTCTGCAAATCCCGCGCCGTGGCCGATGCACGGCTGATGCTGCGGCATCAGGTCGATCACCGGAAAGTCCTGGATTCAGTGTCTGCTGTTACCCGCTCGGCTTATCTGCGATGGCAAGGGGCCGATAAGCACTAGGACCAACTGCGTCTCGTCCGCTCTGGCCCCGCTCAGCGCGCATTCTTAAGCAAGTCATTGAAAAAGGGGCGAATCTTTCGATTCGCCCCTTTTTCATTTGGCCTGGATTCCAACCCGCACAGGCACAACGGACGCCGCAATCGCGATGCCTGTTGTGCCTTGCCGCGTCCGATCAGAAGCGCACAGCCAGCTTGAGCACGCCCGACTGCTGGCGGTTGCCGCCGCCGAACTGCGCGTCGTACGCAATGCCGGCCGTCGTGTTGCGCGTGATCGCCATCTCGGCGCCCAAGCCCAACACTGCGGCGTCGCGCGCGATCGGCACGCCCGTCACCGAGAACGTGCTGCCGCCTTCAAAGGCCAACTGCTGCTTGGGCTTCACATCGCCCATGGCATGGCGCCAGCCCAGCGACGCCGTCAAGCGCCCCGGCGTGCGGTCGGAGCCGAACTCCCAGCCGCCTCGCAGCCCCAGCGTGGTGCTGGTCACGTCATCGGAATTGCTGGACCCGTGCAGGGCCGCCGTGCCACCCGATTCCTCGAAGCCGCGCGTGCGCAGCTGGTTCCATGCCAGACCGGCAAAGGGTTCGATGGTGTAGGCATCGCCCAGCGGCAGCTTATAGCCGAGTTCGGTGAACACCTGCGTCGACGAGGCGTGGTAGGACGACTCGAGACGCTGGTTCAAGCTGCCGGCCGCCACGTCGCGCTTCGCGTCGATGTCATGCCAGGTGTAGGCTGCGCCGGCCATGAAGCGGATGTGGCCGGGGCCGGCCTGGAAGTTCCGTCCGCCAAACAGGGTCGCCGTATAGCTGTCCACATTGGTGCGCGAAGACGTATCGTCGATCGAGTTGTGGCTGCCGATGTAGCCGACCGCGCCGCCCAGGCGCCAGCCGCCGCCGACCGCGCCATCGCCGCCGACGAAGAGGCCGCCGGACGATTGGCTCAGGCTGGACGCGTCGCCGTCGCCGCCGAACTTGCTCCAGTTACCGAACGCTTGCGCCCACACCGGCGACGCGCCGCTTTGCGGCATGGCGTCGGACGAGGGCGCGCCCAATTGGGCCGTGGGCCGGCCGGCGACCACCGGCGCATCGAGGTTGCCGCGCAGATGGGACAACGGCAGCGTGCGCACGGTGTCGCCCTGGCTCAGCAGCACGCTCGCGGTGCTGGCGTAAGCCTCGCCCGACAGCATCCTCAAGGCCGAACGCGCTTCGTTCGGCGTCATCGCGAGCACGGCCGCCGCCACCTGGCTGGCGCCGGTGTTCTTGCCAGCGGCGATGCCGCTGTCGACCAGGGAGGATCCGCTACCGGCGGACGGCGTTTCATTGCCGGCGGTGGACGAACCGTTGCCGTTCGAGGACGAACCGTTGTCCGTCGACGTCGAGCCGTTGCCGTTGCCGTTCGAGGACGAACCATTGCCGGTCGACGTCGAGCCGTTGCCGTTCGAGGACGAACCGTTGCCCGTCGCGGGCGGCTCTTCCTTGTCCAGCGCGCCGCCCACGTTGCTCTCGTTGCCCGAACCGCCGATGCTGCCGATCGGCACATCATTGCGGGTCAGGGTCATGTACGCGTTCTTCGGGTCGTAGCTGAGCGTCGGCGTCAGGAACGCATAGCTGCTCGAAGCGCCGGTGAACTGGCCCTGGATGCCGCCATCCGCCGTCAGGATGTTGTAGGTCGTGCGCGGCGCGTAATTGCCGTCAGGACCCACGTGCGCCACGGTGCCGTCGAGGTAGGCGACGCCGGTGACGTGGATGCGGTCGCTGAGGTTGCTGGCCGGATCGGCATGCACGCGATAGATGGTGTTCTGGCCAAAGGTCAGGTTGCCGTTGACGGTGAGCGTGCCCATGGGCGTGCCATCATTGCCGGGAGAGATGACCGCGGTGGGATAGAGGTTGGTGGTGCCCACCTGGCCCACGCCTGCCAGCACCACTTCACGGCCGATGTCCATCGGGCCGTTCAGCTTGCCGTCGATTTCCAGGGCGCCGTCAGCGATCAGGATGGGGCCCGTGAGGCCGCTGCTGTCCGCGGTCAGGATGACCGATCCCGGGCCGGTCTTGACGAAGCCCTGCGTGCCCTGCAAGGGGTTGTCGATGGTGTCGACGAATTGGCCCGAAGCATAGGTGCCGTCGCCGACCACGATCGCGGGGGGATTGCCGCCGCTGCCGACCAGGGTGATGGGAGCGCCTTGCAAGCGGTAGCGATCGGTGGCGAACTGGATGCCCGACACGCGCACCGGACCGGCGCTGCCGTCCACGTTCACCGTGCCGGCCGCGCCCGTGAAGATCGCGTAGCCGCCGTCGGGCAGGGCGCCCGTGGCATTGCTCGGACTGTTCCAGTTGGCGCTGGCCGCGCTCCAGGTGCCGTTGCCGCCGCCCGAGCGGGTCGCGGATGCCGCGCCGTTGCCATTCCACAGGTTGGTGGTGCTCGGCCCCAGGATGAGATTGATCTGCTTGTCGCCGGTCAGGTTCTGGATGGTCGCGGCAGGCGCGGAATCGCCCGAGACCGATCCCAGCGTCAGGCCGTTGCCGCTCAGGCTGCCGCCGTAGGACAGGATCCGGTAGTAGCCGGCGTTGACGCCCAGGGTGTTGACCGTGACGTTCAGCGTGGTGTTGTTGATGGCGGCATTGCCGCGCACGGTGATGTTGTCGCCGGTGCCAGGTTGCGTAATGGGCAGCCCCGCGTAGCCGGTCTCGAAATTGAACACCGAGTTGTTCATCGACAGATTGCCGTTGACGACCAGGTTGCCATTGGAGACGCCAGTAGGCGTGCCGACTTCATAGCCTGGCGCCACGCGCGCGCCGGACACATTGAGATCGCCGTTGATCGAGCCAAAGCCCGCGACGGTGCCGTTCGAGTTCGCATTGACGTTGCCGCCCAACGTAACGCCAGAGCCGCCGCCATTGCCGCCGATCACCAGCGTGCCGCCGTTGACATCCACCCCGCCGGGGAAATTGGCCGAGCCGTCGAACACCTGCGTATTGCCCGACGTAACCGTCAGGTCCGCAGCCGCGACGCCACCGCAGTAGGACGCGCTCAGCGCGAGCGTCGCCGTCAGCCATTTCTTCGTGTCGTGTATCAACGTAAATCCTCCATGTTTTGATTAATAAATTTGATATCCAGGGCATTACCGGATCGCTATAAAAGTATTATTAAGTAACCGGGTAAACCCAATGGCCGAAATAAGTTTTCGCGAAAAAAGGAGGCAATTTATACCCCTTTTCTTTCAATACCGAAAATTAATGAAGAGATACCATCTTTATTAATTAATTCAGCAACTTGGATACCATCCAAAACCTGAATAATCGAATATGGATACCATCCATTGGCGAAAAATAATTAAAATGGCCAATATCCGATTTATTTATTTTTTCTTGTTGGATACCATCCAAACCGATACAACTGGCGTTCGATTTCCCGACTTCCAAGCCATTCGGGAAACAAATTGACATAACCGGCGCGGGAACGAGGCGCGGCACCGGCCCGCTTCCAGAATTTTCTTATCCGTGAAGCCCGGCCCGGCCCCTACCATCGTTTGCATGATGGCCGCCCCCAGCCTCCCCGACGGATACATGCCGGCAACCACCAGATTGCCGATGATCCTGCTGCACCTGCTCGCGATGGCGCTGCTGGCATGCATACTCATCGGCACGATGCTGTTGATGTACTGGTCGTTCAGCGACGAGGTGTCCAGTTACCGCCGCCGCATGAACGCCGCCGCCGACCGGGCGCAGATATTCTTCGACCAGCGCGAAACGCTGCTGCGGGCCGTGGCTGCCTCGTCGGTGCGCAACACCGACCGCATGCCGGCCCAGCACACGCCCAGGACCTTCGGCCAGACCGGACAGATCAACGTGATCCCGCTGACGAACGGAGCGGACGCCTACGAATGGGCGCTGATTCTCACCCGCCGCAACCGGGCGGACGTAGCCGCCGCCAATGCGCGCATCGTCTACACAACGCTGGCAGACTCCGGCGCGACACGTCTGGCGGTGGACGACACGCGGCGGGACGGTCACCAGATTTCCAGGGAAGCGGAAAAATGGCTCTACGACGCGCTGGCGTCGCATCACGCCACGCCTGATCCGGACGACGGACGCGCGCCAGTCGTCTGGATCAGGCCCCTGACGGACGCCACCGATCATCTGTTTCTCTACACGCCTCTGGACACGGCGGGCCGCGAGCAGACCTGGGTAGGGCTCGAAGTCGACGACATCGCTTCCGTCATCACGGCGCAACATGCCAGCGACGGCGCAAGCTATGCGCTTTACGACAGCGACAGCCGGGTCGCCTTGCACGGCGGCCCCTCGCCTTCCGCCACCGGCTCGATGTCGGCGAGATTGACCCGCGACTCCTTCAGCTTCCAAGGCGCCAGCTGGCTTCCCCACAGCCTGGCGCTGAGCAAGGCGGTCGGCGAAGCCGGCTGGCGACTGATCTACTACGTGCCGACGCAGGACGTGCTGAAACATGGCGCATCCGCCTTCTGGGCTGTGGGCACGATCGCGGCCTGCCTGAGCACGGTGGTCCTGCTGGGGGTACGCCACATCAGGGAGACGCTGATTTCGCCCGCGATCCGGCATCAGACCGCGCTCATCGACAGCCTCGCCCTGAACCGGAAGATCATTGACGTCGCGCCGATCGGGCTCAGCCTGGTTCGCCCCGCCGACGGCACCCAGGTCATATCGAACGAGACGGCGCGCCATCTGCTGGGCGCGCACGACAGGTGGCGCGAGGACACGCGCAGCGCTGGCGACCAGGCAGGCCGGCATGAGTATCAGCTTGGCGACGGACGCACCGTCTGCCTGACATACGCCGCGACCAGCTACCAATCGGAGAACGTCGTGATATGCGCCATCAGCGATATTTCCGCGCAGAAGGAAATTGAACACACCTTGCGCAGTGCCAAACTGGCTGCCGACCAGGCGAATGACGCCAAAACCCTGTTCTTCGCCACGATCAGCCACGAAATACGCACCCCTCTGTACGGCATCCTGGGCACGCTGGAGCTGCTTGCGCTCACGCCCATGACGAGCCAGCAGCAGCAATACCTTCAAACCGTCCAGCAATCCTCCTCGACCTTGCTGCGCACCATCAACGACACGCTGGACCTGTCCCGCATGGAGGCCGGCCACGAGGACCTGATCCTTTCGGAGTTCTCGCCCGCGGAGATGCTGGAAAGAGTCGTGGCCAACTATGCCGCTCGCGCCCAGGGCAAGGGGCTACAGATTTTTTCCCTATCCGACACCGGTATGCCGGCAATGGTGAAGGGGGATCCGGTCCGGTTGCAGCAGATCCTCAACAATCTGGTGAGCAACTCGGTCAAGTTCACCGAGGCGGGCCGGGTCGTGCTGCGAGGAACCGCGAGCGTCGTCGATCCTGGCAAGGTGACGCTGCGCTTCCAGGTCGCCGATACCGGCGTCGGCATACGCGCGGAATCGCAAGCCCAGCTATTCGAGCCCTACTTTCGAGCGCATTCCGGGCTGGGCCGGGACGCGACCGGCACTGGCCTGGGCCTGGCCATCAGCCGCCGCCTGGTCGACCTGATGGGAGGCAGCCTGACCGTGGTCAGCGAGGTCGGCCTGGGTACCAGCATAACGTTCACCGTCGCGCTCGACGTAACCGAAATGGAACCGGCATCGCCCATAGCGCTACGACGCAGCGCCGTCTACGTCAGCGGCGCCATTCCGGAGGTCGTGGCGAACGCATGCGCGTGGCTGAACAATTGGGGCGCCATCGCCATACCCTATCGCGGGCAGAGCCATGGACAAGATGCCGACAACGCGGTCTTGCTGCAGACCTGGCCGCCCGGACTGACAGAAGCGTCTTGGGCCGGCAGCAGGGTGCGCGTGCTCGCCCCAGGCGCCGACCATGCTTCGATCGCGTCGCGCGGCGGCCGCCTCGGCGTCACCAGTCAGGGCAATCCATTCAGTATCGGAACCGCCGTAGGCATGGCCCAACACGGCCGCGAACAAGTCCTGCCGCCCTCTCCCGGCACGCAACGGCCTTCGCTGGGGCTACGGATCCTGGTGGTCGAGGACAACGCAATCAACCAGATCATCCTGCGCGAGCAACTCGAGTACTTGGGATGCTCAGCCACCATAGCCTCCAACGGCGGCGAAGCGCTGCAACGCTGGGATCCCGACAAGTACGACGCCGTCATCACCGACATCAATATGCCTGTCCTGGACGGCTACGAGCTGGCCAGAGCCCTGCGCAAACTCGGCTACCGGGGAACCATACTGGGCGTGACGGCCTGCGCGGCGCCCGAAACCATAACCAAGGCGCAGGAAGCCGGCATGAATCAGGTGCTGATCAAGCCCCTGCCCATCCTGGCCCTGACCGCAACCTTGCACGCATACGCCGAAGGCTGACGAAAAATGCTGTCCAAACTCAAAGTACTGGTACTGGATGATCACGCCTACCAATGCGCCTTGCTGAAAGACATGCTTGAGGAAGCAGGCTTCCCGCACGTCGACACGGCGCTCGACGCGCACGACGCCCTGGACCAGATCTGGAGAGAGAAACATCAACTGGTGCTCATGGATGTGGACATGCCCGGCATGGACGGCGCGCAGTTCATTCATGAACTCGCCTGTCGCGGCCTGAATCCGATACTGGCTATCGTCACGGGATGCTCCCGGCGGATGAGCAACAGCATCGGACTCATGGCAAAAGAGCGCGGATTCGCCGTCATGGCAAGCTTCATCAAGCCGGTTTCCACCGAGCAGATCGGCAGCCTGGCGGCAGGACTGCTGAGAAAGCAGACCGCCCTGGCGCCAGCGCGAACTCCCGCCGGCGCCGATCAGTCTCGACCTCTGCTCGACCGGCGCATGATCGAGAACGCCCTGCGCGACGGCAGTATCCAGGCCTGGTTTCAGCCGAAGAAATCACTCGTTTCCGGCAACATCGTCGGCGCCGAGGCACTGGTCCGCTGGCAGCACAAAGAACTGGGCCTGATGCTGCCCTCCTCGTTCCTCGCATCGCTGCGCGCCTACGATCTGGACCACGAACTGCTGCTGCGCATGTTGGACGATGGCCTGAGAGCCTATTCCATCTGGCGCGATCAAGGGCACCGCATTCCCATTTCGGTCAATCTTTCGGCCAGCCTGCTGGATCTTCCGCAGTTGCCCGACGAACTCCATGCCATGGTCTCCGGACTCGGCATACCCGCCTCGGACGTGACCTTCGAACTGCTCGAGGACGCGATGCCGACACTCGCCGGGCAGTTCCACATGGGAGCCAGCCGCCTGCGCCTGAAGGGGTTCGGGCTGTCGCAAGATGATTTCGGCAAGGGTTACAGCTCCATGTACAACCTCATCTCCACCCCCTACACCGAGGTGAAGATCGATCGCGCCTTCGTCAACGGCGCCGCGGCCGACGAGTCGCTGGCGGCCGCGCTGGTGGCGTCGATCCAGCTGGGACGGCAACTGGGCTTGCAGGTGACCGCCGAAGGCGTGGAAACGCTGGAAGACCTGGAATTGCTACGACGGATCGGCTGCGATGTCGCACAAGGATTCCTTATTTCCGCAGCCGTCAACGTTGCGACCTTCTGCGAGTTGCTGGCCTACGAACCGAATTCCTATTTCGCCCCGCTGTCTCCGCCCCACTAGGGCATGCCGACATCGCTCCGATACCGGATATGCCGCCGAACAGAATAGCCCGCAGCCTGCGCCACCTGAGCATGGCGTGCCTGCGCGCCATGCCGCCCGTCCTGCTTTGCGTCGCCGCGCTCTACTGCGGGCGCCAACAGATCCAACGGCGCCACGCCGACCTGATGCGGCTGGACTTCGCGACCATCGTGCAGACCAACATCTGGCTGTTCGCCTGCACCTTGCTGTTGCTGGCCGCCGGACTCTATGCCGGCGCGCTGCTCTGGTTCTGGTGCCGCCGCCGCATCATCCTGCCGGCGAGAGCGGCGCGGCAGGCGCTGGCCGAGTGCGAGGCGCTCTGCCGAACGATGCTCGCCACGGCGCCTTGCGCGCTATGTGCGCTCTCGCGCGAGAACGGCCGGCTGGTCTTCGGCAACGCCTTGGCGCTGCAATGGTTGGGCGCGGGCGCCGGCCAGGTCTTGCCCGACACACCCGACGCCAGACGCCTCTTGATGCAAGCCCTGCAAGCACGGGAGCCCGGCAACATTGAGGCATTCAAAACCCATGACGGCCGCAGGCTGACGGTAGCCTATGCCCCGACTCGATACCGCCGGCAGGATGTGGTGCTGTGCGCCTTCGCCGACATCAGCGCACGCGCCGACATGGAGCGTCTACTGAAACGCGCAAAGGCTCAGGCAGACAGGCTCTACGAATCCGGGGCGGGCATCCTGTCCGCCATCAACCGCGAAATCCGCACGCCGCTGCATGGGGTATTGGGCACCCTTGAGGTGTTGGGCATGACGGCGCTGAACGAAGAACAGCGCCAACACGTCGACCGCGTCCAGAACGCATCCCTCGCGCTGCAGCAGCTTACGGACGATCTGCTCGACATCGCCCGGATAGAATCAGGCCAGTTCTCCCTGGAAACCGGCGCATTCGATCCCCTCGAGCTGGTCGAAAGCACGGTCGCGGCCCATGCTCCGATAGCAGAACGCAAGGGGTTGATCATCTATGGCTGCCTGGACACCTCGGTACCGAACTGCGTCACCGGCGACGCCGGACGCATCCGGCAGATACTGAACAACCTGCTGAGCAACGCCATCAAGTTCACGGATTCCGGCCACGTCGTCGCCAGGCTGTGTGCGCAGGCCATGCCAGACGCCAGGGTCCGCCTGGACCTGCAGGTTGCCGATAGCGGTATTGGCATCGCCGCAGCCCAGCAGGCCAAACTGTTCGAACCCTTCCATCAGGCCGCTGCCGGAACGCAGGCCGCGCGCGGCGCGGGCCTGGGTCTGGGTCTGTTTCTTTGCGCCCGCCTGGCGGCGCTCATGGGAACCCGTATCCAGGTCATCAGCGAACCTGGGCTGGGCAGCAGCTTCTCCATTTCCTTCATGGTGGACCGGGCGGACGCGTTGGCCTATACGCCACCGCTGTTGCAGGGTCTAAGCGTGCTGGTGCGCAGCGCCCGCAAGGAAGCGGGCGAGAGCGTGGCCCAGTGGCTGCGGCAATGGGGGGCCCAGTCCCGAACCGTCCCCGCAGGCATCGTCGCCAACGGCAACGAGGCTGGCATGTTGGTCGACCTGGCCTTGCACAAGAATGCCGAACATGCGCCCTGGAGAGGGCCGCGCATCGTGGCGGGAAGCGCACGCAGCGGCGGCGGCACGGTCCTGGTAGACCGCCATTCCGCGCGCGAGATCGGCTACGCGGTACAACACCTGATGCAAGGCGGAACAGATCGGCCCCCGCATGCCGCGCTGCCTGCCCACCGCCTCCTGAACCTGCGCGTCCTGGTCGTGGAGAGCGATCTCATCAACCAGGCCACGCTGCAGGATCAGCTCGCGCGCCTGGGCTGCCACGCCACGGTCGCCTCGGACGGGGCCGAAGGACTGGCATTGTGGAACATACAGCCCTACGACCTGGTCATGGCGGACGCCGACATGCCCGGCATGAACGGCTACGCGTTCGCCGCGGCCCTGCGCGCCCAGGGCGCGACGGTCCCCATCCTTGCCCTGGTCACAAGCACGCCCCGCGCAGAGGAACAGCGGTGCGCAGCGGCCGACATGAACGGCTGGCTCGCCAAACCGATAGGCCTGCGCACGCTCAGGCAACGGCTCCAGGCATACGCCGCCGCACCTGCCCGCAAGCCCGACCGGCCGGCTGCCCCGCTACAGAGCACCGCCGAACCGCCGCGGCCCGGCAAGCCGGTGGTTCCCGCCAAGTACAAGGCCGTCTTTCTCGAAACCATGGACAAGGATCTGGTTCGGCTGGAAGCCTCGATGAAGAGCGGCGACAACGCCGATATCCGCGCTTTGCTGCATCGTATACGCGGCGGCCTGGCCGCAGTGCACATGGCCCCTCTGCTGGCCCAGGCCGATGATCTTGCCGCCCTGCACCGCAAGGACGGCCTGGGCGGCGCCATGCCCCAGCAGGTGGCCTCCTTTGTCGCGCAGTTGCGAGACAAGATGCTCGAGATCGCGAAAGCGTAAATCAGCGAAGTCAGACTCGCCCCCCTTCTTTGAAAGGCCGCGTTCACTCGGCGCGAGGCCATTGGGAACAATTGAGAATATTCCCATGGCCCATGCAGTGGGTGATTTCTAGAATCAACCACTGCAAACGAATGCATGCCATGCGCGCAAGCGCCGTCGCCATCCTGGCCGACAACGCGCAGGCATGCGCTACTACCGAAAATGGAATATCTCCCTTGCGGTGGCGTCGGCTTACGCCCCGCGCGTCAGCCCTCGGCGCTAGTCGGTTATCAACCCGTCTTCTCCGCCGATGGCCGGGTTTGCGAATACGCATTGCCTGACCTGCCCGCGGCCGAAGCGACCCGACATTTCATCGATGATCCCGCCGCTCACAGACTGCACGACACGCTGCATCTCTTCCGGCAGGGACATCAGGGCATTCCCCTGTCATTCAGCTATGCGCTCGATGCCCCGCGCATCGAGTGGTCGGCGCGAAACGTATGCACCGAGCTAGACCTGTCGCTGGAGCGAAGCCGCCTGCACTTAGGCGCGGCCCCCGCCGACGGCGTCGCGGCAGGCCCGAGCTATCCCGCATCGCTGTTCACCTTGAACATACCCATGACGTGGGATCTGCTGCCGGACGCCGAACTGCACAAGAACCGGCATGATTTCAATGCCGGCCTGCGAGTGAGGATCAATCCCACGCTGGTGGAGGGCCGGCCAAACACGCACGGCGTGCTGCGCGTCGTGGGCCTGCACCTGAAGATTCCGGAGCGCATCTCAGAACAGCCCATGCTGAATGGCAAGTTCTTTTCCCTGCTGCAACGCGCCCAGGCATTCAAGCTGCCGGTGCTGGTCTCGGATATCAACCATGCCATCGATTTTCACTGGCTGCGGTCGTTTCCAAACCTGATGTTCCAGGGAGATCTGCTATCCCCGCGCATCGGTGCGGACAGCCTGGACTTGTTGCTGACGATGGGCGGCGACAGATGGCGGGACTTCAAGGTTGGAGGCCAGATTCGATAGCCTCGCGGCATTCCGCCAGCATCGGGATCAGAACGAGAAATTTCTCAGACCTGGACTTAGGTTGAACAAGGATGATGCATGGGTTCGGACGCACACGAAGCGTCCGCTACACAACCCCGCCTTCAACAACTCTCGAAGGCATTCATTCAACTTCAACTCCAGGTTTTCATCCATGAAACTGAACAAGATCCTGATCGCACTGGGATTGGCTGGCGCGTTTGCGGGCGTGGCGCATGCCGCTACCCCAGCAGAGAAAACCGTCACAAAGAGCATCACCCTGACGGCTCAGATCAACGACGCGATTTTCGTGTCCAAGCCCGACGGCTCCACCTGGTACGGCACCGAAGAGCTCGAACCGGCAGACTACAGGCAGCTGACATTCTCCAAGACGCTGCCGATCCGCATATTTTCGAAGACCGCTGGGATCAACGTCAAGCTCTCCCAACCTCTGAAAATGTCCAACGGACACCTCGAGATGACCAACGCACAGGTGATCTTGACCCACGCCGCAGGCGACCAAGTCCTGGCATACGACAAACCCAACAAGATTACCCAGGTCGTGCAGGGCAACGGCGGCTTTGACGAAATCCACAATCTGGAAATCTCAGTGGACAGCCCCCAGCAAACCAACGGCCAGCCCACCAACGGCAGCTACAGCGGCAATCTGGTCATGCTCTTCGAGCCGGCCCCTTAAGCCTCGCTCGACCATCGTTCTCCAGAGCCCCGTCCGGGGCTCTTCCTTCCCCCTTATGGATTGCAGGGCATGCGCGCTCATCGGGTTTCCTTTTGCCTCAAAAAAATCCTGCCGTGCGTGCTTGCCGCTACCTCCACCCAGGTCTTTGCGCAAGTGAAGATTTCCTACGGCATCCCCGAAGGCTTCAGCGCGGTTGAAATGGACAATAGCGCAAGCTACGTCTCCAGCTTCAACGGCAGGACGCTGCCCGGATTGATCGCCTATTCGCTGGAGCAGAACCGGCTCGCGTTCGACCCGGTCAAGTATGCGGAAAACGGTATCACGGTGGAAGAAATAGAAACCATCCGCCAGGTAGTTTCCGCGGTCGACTACAAGCAATGCGTCAACGGTTGTGACGTGCGCGTGGCGGAACACTACGTCACCATCGACAAGATCCGCCGCACATTGCAGATCAGAAGCTCGCGCGACGACTACCTATCTCCCGCGACCACCTGGGGGCTGATCAACAATCAGTCCCTGGACCTGCGCGGATCCTCCGACAGCTATCGCGCCATGAATCTCAGCGGCACGACATGGCTGGGCCTGCCGCTGCGCAGCTTCGGCTACATGAGCTGGTACGGCAGCCGCAATCGCATGCGCGGCCGCAGCAATGGCGGTCAAGGGATATCCTCTTACTTCCTGCAGAAGAATTTTCACGGCACCTACGTGCGGGCAGGCAAGCAGAACAGCCTCGACTACGCCTCGGGCTCGGTCAGCACCATGCTGTCGCCCAGCTTCGATCAGTTCGTCACCATCGGCAGCCAGAACCATTTGCGGGCCGACCGCGATACGGGTTCGCTGGTGCTGTATTCCACCGCCGAAGGAAACTACGAGTTCTACCGCAACGGGCGTCTCATCCTGAAGCGGCCCGCCATACTCGGCCGCAATGAAATCAGCTTCATCGACCTGCCTGGCGGCTACTACCCGGTGGAGATCCGGCTGGTGGACCGCAACGGCAATCTGATCAACCGCGAAACGCGCGACATCAACAACCTGAATTTCAACGGCGGCGGCGGCAATTCCTGGCACATGACCGCGGGCAAGGAAATGGGCGCAGGCGGCCAGCTGCTTCAAGCTGCCGTCAGCCGCAACCTGAGCCAGTTCTACCTGAACGCCTCGTTCATCAGCGGCGACCAGTCCCGCTGGGCGGGCGAGCTGAACATCACGCGCCCCTCCCGCATCGGCACGGCTGACCTCACTCCCACAGTGGGCGTCCTAGGCGGCGAACGCGGCGCGGGCGGCTATTTCAACCTGTCGATGAACGATCCCTTGCTGGGCAGCCTCTCGGCCAGCCGCTATCAGATTTCAGACGTATCGCGCTTCTATTGGGGCGCGCCCAGCACCAGCTTTTCATACAGCAGAAGCGTGGGCGATGTCATGCTGGGCTACAACTACAACAAGCACAGCCGCGGCGAAATACAGCAAGCCGAAGCGCGCTGGAACTACCGCCCCAACGGCCTGTGGTCGACCTTTTCCCTGGGCGTGCAAAAGGGCGGGTACGGCCGGGGCGACGACGGCTACGCCGTGTACTTCAACATGAGCTGGACCCTGGACGAGACGCAAGCCAGCTTCCGCGCGGCCCGTCAGGGCGGCGAAACGCAACTCAGCGGCGACTATCGCAAGGATTTCGAGGACAGCTACGGCACCTCGACGGCTGGCGTCACGGTCAACCGGAGCAGCACAAGCAACAGCGTCAATGTTTACGGCAGCCGCTCCGGCACTCGTGGCGATACCTCCCTCAACCTGGGCCACAGCGACTTCGGCAGCAACGCGGATTTCAACTACCGCGGCATGCTGGCGGCCAGCGCCACGGGCATAGCGGTAGGACGCTACAGCAGCAGCGGCAGCGCCATGTTGCTGGACACGCCCGCCATCGACGGCACCGCCTACGGATTCAGCGTGGAAGGCCATCCGGTCGGCGGCGGCAGCACCTACGCCGTACCGCTAGGCCAATACCGCGACGTTCCCTTCGCCCGCGTCCTGAGCAACAGCGAGCACATGGACATGAGCATCGAAGTCCCTGCCAACGTCGTGCGCGCCCATCCTGGTCAGGTGTACGCGGCGCAAGCCAAGGTGGCGATCAACATGGTCTACAGCGGCATCCTGATGGATCCGTCCGACAAGCCCCTGGGCGGAACCATCCAGGAAACTGGCGACACGGCGTACCCCAACGGACTGTTCTCCATCGCCAGCAAGACGGTGCTTACCAAGATCACGCTGCGGCAACCCGGCAGGAACTACACCTGCGACCTCGGCAACGCCATCAACGGCAGCTACTACCGCTGCCGATAACCTGATATCCGAAGAGGAACCACGATGCCACGCAAGACCCTGCTCACGCTATTCGCTTCGATGCTGCTGGCCGCGCCGTCGGCCCAAGCCGAAGGCGAGCTGCTGGTGATGCCGGCCCGGATCAAGGTCTTCAATGGCCACGACTACGGCGTCACCGTCAAGAACGTTGGCGACGCGCCGCTCTACCTGTCGGCCACGCTGCAGAAGGTGAAGAATCCCGGCTTCGACCCCGAGGAGCAGGTGCCGCTGAGCCAACTCGAGCATCCCGGCCTGCTCGCCAGTCCGGACAAATTGATGCTGGGACCGGGCCAAAGCCGCGCGATCAGCCTGAAGTCGCTATCCGTGCCCACCGCGGAAGAGATGTACCGCCTGTACGTCGTGCCAGTGAGGGCGATGCAGGTCGAAGAGGCGCCCCAGGACAAGATCAGCGCGCCCATGTCAGTTTCCATAGGTTATGGCGTGCTGGTCCAGCACATGCCTCCTCCGGGTCAGCAACGGTCGGGCTGGTCGCATCGCTGCGAAGACGCGGGTGTGAGGCTGGAGAATACCGGCAATGTGTCGCTGGTCCTGGCGGATATCGCATCGCCGGACCGCAAGCAGGAGCAGAACCGGGTGGTGTTGTTTCCCGGCATGTCGCGGCGCTTCGAGGGCAAGAAGCTCACGATGCTGATCGGCGATGCGCCGCAGGGTTTCGATTGCCGCGGATGAGCATGGCGCAATGTACGAGGGACCAACCATGAGATTGCCGAATTTCAAAGGATGGATGATGCCGCGACCAGTTGCTGCCGTACTGGCAACAAGCGCGATGATCGCCAGTAGTGACGCCTTGGCATGGCGGGGCATCTACTACAGCAACCTGAGCAACGGCTATAGCAATTGCACCTACCAAAACAATGGCAATGGCACCAGCACGCTGGGCGTGACCATCAGCTATAAGAACATTCAAGGTCACCTAGGCAGGCATAGCGGGTGGTTCCAGAGCCGAGGAATCCTTATATACACCTATGAGAAAGATGGCAAACTGCAGCAGTCTGGTCACTATGCCAGTGCAGTCTACATGGATGGCGTTCGGCACTGGGGTAGAACAAGCGGCATTGACTACGCATCCTACGATAACAGTGATTCCCGTTACGCCACGAGCTGGCGCGATCCATCCGCGAGAGTCGTGCGGGTAACGGTCGTTATCGATAACAAGCACCTTGCACCGTGGCCTGCCATTGGGGTAAGAGCAGCGAACGTCACGCAAAAGAACGACATCGTCGAAATAACCGGACTGGCCTATATCGGCGCAGACAGCTCAACGGGCAACTGCAATACCATCACCGATCCGAAGATTCCGCCCCCACCTGAGGCTCCCAAGATCCACATGACCGCGCCGGACTGGAACCTCGGAGAGTTGCTGCCCGGAGCGCCTGCGGAAAGGCCATTTTCTGGCGCCGGCGAAGAGTTGTGCTTCACCTATGACCACCTCAAATGGACAGGATCGCGCTACGCCATCAACGCGACCAACCAGAACGGCCTGTCGGGCAATGGCTGGTACCAACTCAAGCACCTGACCTCGCCTTCCGACACGGTGCCATACCGAGTCGTGCTGCGGAACGCGACGACCAGTACCGAGGTCGCGCTGCCCAACACCGGCAATGTCGTGTCCGCCTTGGGCAACAACGGACGCGATTGCTTCATCCCCACGTTCACGGCCGACACGCCCAAGGCGGCGAAGGAAGGCGACTACAGCGACGTGCTCACCTTCACGGTCGTCGCACGACCTTAGCTCATGCCATGAGCGTTCATGTCCTTCCCCGGCGATTCGCCCGCCGCACCGCGTTTATCGTCGCGGCACTCGCCCTGCCCTGGCCCCAGCACGGCCAGGGGGCCGGCATCCTGCACCTGCCGAGAGCGGAACTGCGCCTGGAACCCGGTCGAGCGCCGAGCGAACTGCTGGCGGAAAACCGTGGCGACAGCCCGCTGTATCTGGATGTGGAACAACATCTGCTCCTCAATCCCGGATCGATGCCGGAGGTGCTGGCGCCAGTTGGCGAAACAGAGCGACCCAGCTTGCTGGTCACCCCCAAGCGCCTGATTCTGGCGCCGGGACAAAAGTACCGGATGAGCGTGCGCGTCTTGCATGCGCCTGCCCGCACGCAAGTCTGGCGCATCACCTTCCGGCCTAGGGAGCGGGTGATTCTGAACGGCGGCGAGGCCGATGGCAGCGCGCCCCTGATCATCAACATGGCGTACGGCGTTCTGATCTATCAGACCGCCGAGCACGCTCAGCCTTGAAACCCATGAGAACCCGGACATGAACAGAATATCAATCCGCGCGTGCCTGATGCTTGCCCTGGGAACGCTCTCTGCCGCAGCCTCCGCCGGGGATATCGTCCTGACCGGCGACACCACAAGCAGGATCACCGCCACGGTCAAGGCCGCCCACAGATTGCTGGTCACGGACGACAAGGGTGGCTGGTTCGACCAGGGCTTGGCCATGCAGCAGCTACGCGGCTGGGAATCGCCGTATGAGGCGCAAGCACGCTTGCGCATCCTGTCCTCGAGCGGCGCGTTTCAGGTGCGCATGGACCGACCGCTGGAGATCCGCAATACGGCCAACGCGGCCCTGGTGTTCCGTCGGCCCAAGGTTTCCCTGGCCGCGGAAGACGGGGAGCAGAAAACCCTGGAAGTAGGCCAGGACGTGAAATTCAAGAATCCGCCTGCGCCCGCTGCGGGCGAGGACTCCATCGGCTACTACGGGCTGGCGATTGCGGCCTACCCGCCGGAAGGCGATTTCAAGCAGACCGCAGGCAGCTATGTCGGCGAGCTGTCGCTGGTCTTTGAACCGACCGTGCGGATCCCCTGACCCGCTATAAGCGGCCGGATGTCGCCGAAATGTGGATGAAACCCTTCGACTGTCTGCTGTTGCTTCTGGTGTCCTGGCCTGCCACACCGGCCTTCGCACATATCGACGTGATGCCCAAGCTCGCCGTCGTGCAAGGCAAACCGGCCTCGGTCCATATCATCAACCAGGGCGATCGCGCGGAGTACGTGTCCATTACCCTATCGCGCTTGCTCAACCCCGGCGTCGAGGCCGACCAGGAACACCTGGAGCCCATCGCGCAGACGGAGAGGCCTGCGCTCTACGTCTCCCCGTTCAAGCTCTCGCTAGGACCAGGGCAGAGCAAGACCGTCACCCTCAAGCCGCTGGCCGATGTGGAACAGGAACAGGTGTACCGGCTGGATATCAGGCCGGTCGTCAATCTGCTGGATCGGGCGGGACAAGGCACCTCCGGCAATGTGGTCGTCACCCTTGCGTTCAGCACCCTGGTCAGGCTGCTACCGCAAAACGAAACCTCGGGGCTGTCGCTGCGCTGCGCGCCGCAAGGCGCCTGGCTGGCTGCGTCGGGCAACGTGCGCTATCAGGTCAAGGATGCGGTCGCCGATGGCCGGCCCGTGGAACCATTCAACGTCTATCCGAGCACGCCCATCCTGCTGAAAGGCCGCGCAATACAGGTGCCCGGCCAGCCATCCTGCCCGCCCTCCGGACGCTGATTCCGGGGTAAATCCACGTCCCCCAACGCCGGCGGCCATGGCGCCGCCACCACACATGCCCCCCCTCGACAGTGCTGCATTCGCGCACTTGCGGTAACCTTCAGCCTGAACAAATCTGAGGTGTTGGAAATAACAATGGGTTTTGAAAAACTTGCCGACCTGCGCGAGCAGCTACGGGCACAGGCTCAAAAGGCGGTGCCGGTCCAACCGAAGGCGGCAGGCCGGACAAAGAAGCGGGAGCCTGATCAGGCCAAGGCTACGGCGCGGCCGCAGCAAAAGCGCGAGTCTGGTCAAGCGAAGGCTGCCGCCCGCCCGCAGCAAAAGCGCGAGCCCGTCGACCCCGTGGTCGAGGCCATCTGGCGCCTGCAGAAGCACTTCCCGCAGGCCTTCCCCAAGAATCCCGCGCCGAAGCTGCCGCTCAAGCAGGGCATCCTGGCCGACGCGGCCCAGCATCTGGAAAAGCTGGGCATGACGGAAGAACAGCTCAAGCAAGCCATCGCCACCTGGTGCAAGGGCAGCCGCTACTGGAGCAGCATGGTCGCCGACGCCACCCGCGTCGACCTGCAAGGCCAGCCCGCGGGCACGGTGACGGCGGAGCAAGCCGCCTACGCGCGCCGCCAGGCTTCGCGCCGGCCGGCCGGCAAGGCTCGTCCGGCGAAAAAGGCCGACGCGCCGGCTGCCGCATCCGCTGACGCCCCGGCTGACGCCCCCGCGCCTGAAGCCGCCCCCGAAGCCGCGGCCGTCACAACGCCGGCATCGAGCGATACGCCCTGAGGACACTGTTTGGCTCGGCGAGCGGGGATTTTTCACATCCCCGCCCCGCCAGGCTACACAAGCCCGAAATTCTGTGTATAATCGCTGTCTTTGGTGGACACGGCCTTTCTGAAAACCAAGTCAGAAATTACACCAAAACGCAGTGCCCCCGCGGGAGTAGCTCAGTTGGTAGAGCGCAACCTTGCCAAGGTTGAGGTCGCGAGTTCGAGACTCGTCTCCCGCTCCAAATACAAAAAGGAAGCAACGGCCAACACCGCGCTTCCTTTTTTCTTGCAAGTGCTGGCGCAATGGCAGAGTGGTTATGCAGCGGATTGCAAATCCGTGTACGTCGGTTCGATTCCGGCTTGCGCCTCCAGCGATTTCCTGAAACCCGCAGATGAAACTCTGCGGGTTTTTTGTTTTTCCGGATCAGCAATGACGGGCTGCGGACGACGAGCCGCCGCGCGATTGCCCCAACACGGGCTAGTCAGCCTTGACTGCAGCCAAGGACTCCAGGCATCCCGTCTGCCAGGCGAACTCCGCTTCGAACGATTCAGGATCCGACACGGCGCCGTAGCCGCCCTGACCGTAGACCGCGGCGTAGGCCGCGTATTCGGCTGCGCGCAACGCCTTGCCGGCAAGGGCGCTGGCGACCGCATAGGTCGCGGACACCGCGGCATGGCCGCAGCCGTCCAGGGATTTCGATCCCTGATGCCGGTTCGCCAGGCGCGCAGCCTCGGCGGCAGCCTGCTGCAGCGGGTCACGGCCGATCGCGCCGTCCAGATAACGGCCTAGGCTCGCCAGGCAATCCACGGCCTCCTGCTCTTCGAGCAGATGCTCGACCCGTTGCGCACAGGCGCGGCCGAAAGCCAGGCGCAGCCGTTCATTGCCCGCATCATCCAGATCGAGCTGCCTGGCCAAGCGTTCCAGCGATGCGTTCATGGCGACACCGCCTGCGGATTCACCATGTTCACGGGCTTGCCCGCCGCATAGGCAAGGATCTGGTTGAACACGTCCTTGAATTGCAGATCCCATTCCTCATAGGTCACATACCCGATATGGGGCGTGCACAAGACGTTGGGCATCTGCAGCAGCGGATTCGCCGTGTCGGTCAGGGGCTCCTGTTCGAATACGTCCAGCGCCGCCATGGCCGGACGGCCGGCGCGCAACGCCTGCACCAGGGCGCCGGGTTCCACCAGTCCGGCGCGGCTGGTGTTGACGAACAGCGATCCCTCTTTCATGGCCGCGAGATCCGCGGCGGTGACGATACCCTTGGTGGCGGGAACCAGGCGCATGTGCAGCGACAGCACGTCACAGGAGGCGAAGAACTCCTGCCGGGAGCTTGCGACTTCGTAGCCTTCCTCGCGCGCGCGCTGCAGCGACTCGGGGCGGGCCCAGACCAGCACGCGCATGCCGAACGCCCGCGCGTAGCCGGCAACCACCCGGCCGATGCGGCCATAGCCGAAGATGCCCATGGTCTTGCCGCGGACAGTGTGACCCACGCCGCATTGCCAATGGCCTTGGCGCATGGACTCGACCTGTTGCGGCAGCTGCCGCATGGCGGCCAGCACCAGCGCCCAGGTCAGCTCGGCGGCGGCATAGGAAGGCGTATCGGCGTGCAGGTCGGAACAGACCAGGACGCCGTGCTCGCTGCATGCGGGGACGTCGATATGCGGATAGACGCTGCGCTGGCTGATCAGGCGCAGCTTGGGCAACTTCTCTATCAGTTCGCGCCGTATCGTGGTGCGTTCGCGGATCAGGACCAGCGCTTCCGTATCGGCCAGGCGCTGCGCGAGCACATCGGCATCTTCCGCGTGATCCGTCCAGACGGTGACCTCGTGATCGCGCAGCAGCGCGTAGCAGGGCAGGCGGCGCAGGGTATCGAACCAGTCGTCCAGGATCGCAATCTTCATGTGCGGGACTCGTCGGGTGGAAATGAATGTTCAAGTTTTACGCTGCTTCTTGCCTCTCGTAAAACAAAATGATGCCGTTCATTCCTCCGTCGTCAAAGACGTACGCCGCGACCGCCCCGCTTCGTCCATCGGCCGCTCAGGTACGATGGCGGCTTTCCCCAGCATCTCGTTACGCATCCCTACGCGCCGTCAATCAAATGATTGCTATGGTGACGCCGTTTGCAACTGATGATGGATACCATGCGTACCATTCCGAACTCTCGAGCCCGTCCCTCCTCCGCGCTGCTGACGCTGTCCACGGCGGCGTTGCTCACGCTGGCCCCGCTTGCCGCGCAGGCCGACTCGGACAAGCACCGCCATCGCCACGGCCGCGAGTACAAGGAACAATATTGGGACGGCGCCTGTAAGGTCGAGCGCAAATGGAAACGCAATGGCGACTACCAGGAAAAGCGCAAATGCCGGGATGACTACCGCCACGGCTATGTGCAGGTGCCGCAGCCGGTGGCAGTGATGCCGGCGCCCGCCATTGTCATCAACCCGCCTCCCATCATCATCCGCCCCTGAACATGGATCAATCGGTGAAGGACGCGCTAGCCCGCTGGCCCGACGTGCCGGCGGTATACGGCTGGCTGTCGCTGGACGCGCGCGGCCGCTGGCGCCTGCATCCGCAGGGCCTTGCGGCAAAGGGCGGCCCGGGTGAATCCATCACCAATACCCAGATCCTGGAATTCATCAACCGCAACTATGAACACGATGACGCGGGCCGCTGGTTCTTCCAGAATGGCCCGCAGCGCGTGTTCCTGCGCTTGGACGCCGCGCCCTATGTGCTGCGGCTGAGCGACGACAACCGCCGACTGCTCACGCACACGAACGTGGCGATCGATTCGGTCGATGGCTGGAAACTGGACGACGCAGGACAGTTGTATGCAATGACGCCTCTGGGCGCCGGCATCGTGCTGGACCGCGATCTGCAGCCGCTCCTGGAGAAGATGGCCACGGCGGACGGCGCGCCGCTGCTGGACGCGCTGGCAGACCTTGCGGCCGGCAGCGCAATCCACGCCGTCCTGCCCGGAATCTATGCGGCCGCGCCGCTGGCGTTGATCGCGCAAAAGGATGTGGCGCGGGAATTGGGCTTCGAAGCGAATCCCCGCGCCTGAACGGCACGCTCAGAACATGCCGTTGGGATTGGCGGACTGCTCGGGAATGGGCTGCACCGCGTCCCAGTGCTCCACGATCTTGCCCTGCTCCAGACGGAAGATGTCGATGATGGCGCTGCCGCGGTCGCCGAGCTGGCGCACCGCGTGCACGTGCAGGATCACATAGTCCCCATCGGTGAAGACACGCTTGATCTCGCTGCGCGACTGCGGAAACTTGTCGCGCAGGAAAGCGATGAATTTGCGGAAGCCTTCGGGCCCGTCCGCGGCATTCGGGTTGTGCTGCACATAGCGGTCGCCGACGTACTTCAACGCCGCATCCGCGTCCTTCTGGTTCAGGCCCTTCTCGTAGAAGGCCAGCACGGCCGCCTTGTTGGCGGCTTCCTGCTCAGCGGAAGCATGGACGGCGGGAGACAGGGCCAGGGCCAGCATGGCCGCCGCAGCGGCGCGCTTGAGGTATGACTTCGGGAAGGACATGGATACTCCGGAAATGGAAAACGGCCGGGCCATTCTATGGGCCGGCCGTCCTGTCGGCCACGTCCGTGGCGGTAGACAGACTGGTGCGCGCAGCGATC
Organism: Achromobacter xylosoxidans; assembly: GCF_014490035.1. Taxonomy (NCBI): domain Bacteria; kingdom Pseudomonadati; phylum Pseudomonadota; class Betaproteobacteria; order Burkholderiales; family Alcaligenaceae; genus Achromobacter; species Achromobacter xylosoxidans. The sequence goes on from NZ_CP061008.1 coordinate 5,611,014, forward strand.
AGCCGCGCCAGCTTTTGACCAGCGCAAACTTGCCATCGCCCAGCAGCAGCAACACAGCGGCCGCCACGCTCAGGAAGATCGGGTATTCCCAGCCGCCCCCGGGGTTGCTGAAACCCCAACCGTTGCCGAAATGCACGGTCGCAGCCACGAACAATTGCACCACGGAGATGATGGCCACCCAGCGCGGCAGAACACCCAGAATCAGCATGATGCCGGCGATGATCTCGAAGAACGTCACCGGATACGCCAGCCAAGCAGGCACGCCGATCTTGGCGAAGAACTGCGCGGTGCCGGGCAGCGTGAACACCAGCAGCTTGGTCAGGCCATGGGCCAGGAACATGACGCCGAGCGCCACGCGCAGCAGCAGCGCGGCATAGGGCGCGGTACGGGTATCAACCATTGCACTCTCCTAGAGCGGTAGGGGAATCGCCCAGGATGGGAAGATTCTTGATGAGCGTTATTCTTGCGATTCCAAAAACAAAGATAAACATGCAGAATTGCAAATTATTGTTCCCCGATAGGAAACAATCTTGGACACGCACATCGCCATGCAGACCTATGCCAAGGTCGTGGAATTGGGCTCATTCGCGGCCGCGGCCGACAAGATGGGCCAGGCCCGCTCCGTGGTCACGCGCCAGATCGCCTATCTGGAGCAGAAGTACGGCGTGCGTCTCCTGAACCGCACCACGCGCAAGCTGAGCATGACAGACGCCGGACGCGCCTTCTACGAACGCGTGCGGCCCATCCTGGCCGAGGTGGCGGACCTGGAGCTGTCGCTGCAGGCCGAGGGCCAGCGGCCCAGCGGCCGGCTGCGGGTGAGCGCGCCGGTGTCGTTCGGCATCCTGCACCTGGGACCCGCCATTGCCGAGTACCTGCAGCGCTACCCCGACGTGATCATCGACCTGGACCTGAACGACCGTCTGGTGGACCTGGTGGAGGACGGCTACGACGTGGCGGTGCGCATCGGTCCGCTGCAGGATTCCTCGCTGGTCGCGCGGCCGCTGGCGCCGCAACAGTTGCGGGTCTGCGCCGCCCCCGACTACCTGCAGCGCCACGGCACGCCGCAGACTCCGGAAGAACTGAAGCAGCATCGCTGCCTGCATTACGCCTATGCCAGCACCGGCAACGAATGGCATTTCGAGAAAGACGGCGTGACCCATCTGGTGCGCGTGAACGCTGCCCTGCGGGCCAACAACGGCGACGTGCTGCGGACAGCCGCGCTGGCCGGGCACGGCATCATCCTGCAGCCCGATTTCCTGGTGGGCGACGACATCCGTACCGGCCGTCTGGTCGCGCTGCTGGCCGATTACGCCCATACCCCGATCTCCATGTACGCCGTCTACCCGCACCGGCGCTTCCTGTCGCCCAAGGTACGATCCTTCGTGGAGCATCTGGAGGGCCGCTTCGGCGCCCCCTCCCCGGCCGTTCCGGGCCGGCGCGCCAGCCCCCGCCGCAGCCGTTAGAATCGTACCCATGACCGCAAAATCGCCCCTCGAATACTTCCCCGCGCCGCGCCGTTCGCATTTCTGCAGCCAATGCGGCTCGCCCATCAGCCGCCGGGTTCCCGAAGGCGACAACCGCGAACGCGACATCTGCGATCACTGCGGCGCGATCCACTACCAGAACCCAAGGCTGGTGGTCGGCACGGTGCCGGTCTGGAACAACCGCGTCCTGCTGTGCCGGCGCGCGATCGAGCCGCGCTACAACACCTGGACCCTGCCCGCCGGCTTCATGGAGCTGGGCGAAAGCACGGCGCAGGGCGCCGCCCGCGAAACGCTGGAGGAATCCGGCGCGCGCATCAAGCTGGGCGAGCTCTACACCATCATCGACCTGCCGCAGATCGACCAGGTGCACGTGTTCTACCTGGCGGACTCGCTGTCGGACGCGCTGGACCCCGGTCCCGAAAGCCTCGAGGCCCGTTTTTTCGACGAGTCCGAGATCCCCTGGGACGACCTGGCGTTCCGCACCGTGGCCACGACGCTGCGGCACTACTTCGAAGACCGCAAGCTGGGCGTGTATCCCCCCCACCACTACACCCTAGAATCGCACCGTTGAAACTCCCCTGGCTCGCCGTCGACACCCCTTTTCCGCCCGCGGAGTTTGCGCTTGCGGATCCCGACGGCCTGCTTGCGGCGGGCGCGGACCTGTCCACGCCCAGGCTGATCGAGGCCTATTCCAACGGCATATTCCCGTGGTACTCCGAGGGCGAGCCCATTCTGTGGTGGAGCCCCGATCCGCGCATGGTGCTGGCCGTGAAGGACTTTGCTCCCTCGCATTCGCTGCGCAAGCTGCTGCGGCAGATCGCCAGCCAGGAGCAGTCCGCGGCGCCGCGCGTGCAGGTGCGCGTGGATACCGCTTTCGCGGAGGTGATGGCGCAGTGCGCCGCGCCGCGCGACGGTCAGCCCGGCACCTGGATCACCGCCGCCATGCAGCAGGCCTATCGCGCCTGGCATGAGGCCGGCTACGTGCACAGCATCGAAACCTGGATCGACGGCGAACTGGCCGGCGGCCTCTACGGCATCAGCCTGGGCCGCATGTTCTTCGGCGAATCCATGTTCACCCGCGCGCCCAACGCATCGAAGATTGCGCTGGCCTATCTGGTGCGCTACCTGACCGCGCAAGGCGTGCAACGCATCGACTGCCAGCAGCAGACGCGCCACCTGGCCAGCCTGGGCGCGCGCCCTATCCCGCGCGCCGCCTTCCTGCAGCATGTGCGCACTGCCACTGCACAGCCCGCCGTCGCGTGGGCCCGGGGCACGCTGGACAGCGCCGGCCGCTTGCATCCCGACACAGCATCGGGCCCGGGGTTCGGCGTTAATATGTAGCTACTCCCCTTGCGGGCCTGCCGCCGCATTGCGGGACCTCCGATGAGCCAGCTCAAAGAACTCCCCTTCTCCACCCTGCAGTTCTACGCCACCGCTCCGTACCCTTGCAGCTATCTGCCGGGTCGCCAGGCACGGTCGCAGGTCGCCGCGCCCGGTCATCTGATCAACGCAGGCACGTATTCGCAACTGGTGGAGCAGGGCTTTCGGCGCAGCGGGCTGTTCACCTACCGGCCCCATTGCGACAACTGCCACGCCTGTATTCCGGTGCGGGTGGATACGGCGGGCTTCGCGCCCAATCGCAGCCAGCGCCGCGCCTGGCGCGACCACCAGGGTCTGCAGTCGTTCGTGGCCGAGCTGGCCTGGTCGCCCGAGCACTATCGGCTCTACACGCGCTATCAGCAGGGCCGCCATCCGGGCGGCGGCATGGATGAGGACAGCCGCACGCAGTATGCGCAATTCCTGCTTACCAGCCGCGTCAACACCCGCCTGGTCGAGTTCCGCGACGAGACGGGCGAGCTGGTCATGGTGTCCATCATCGACGTGCTGGACGACGGCCTCTCGTCCGTCTACACCTTCTACGATCCCGACATTGCCGGCAGCCTGGGCACCTACAGCATCCTGTGGCAGATCGAACAATGCCGGACGCTGAACCTGCCCTGGCTGTACCTGGGCTACTGGATCGCCGACAGCCGCAAGATGTCGTACAAATCCAGCTTCCACCCGGCCCAGTTCCTGGTCGACGGCGTGTGGGGCGAGCAGCCCGCGTTGCCGCCCGCCTGATCCGCCCTCCTTTGGAGCGCCTGGGGCGGCGCAGGGCCGGCAAAATTCGCTCTACAATTCCGCCCCATGTCTATCCTCTTCCACGCCTACCCCCTGGCCCGCCCGGCGCTGTTCGCCATGGACGCGGAAACCGCCCACGAAGTCACCTTGTCGGGCCTGCAGCGCGCCTATGAATGCGGCGCCACGCGCAAGCTCATGCACGCGCAGCCAAAGGCGCCGAGCACGCTGATGGGCTTGCAGCTGGCCAACCCGATCGGGCTGGCCGCGGGCCTGGACAAGAACGGCGCCTATATCGACGCGCTGGGCAACCTGGGATTCGGCTTCATCGAGGTGGGCACGGTCACCCCGCGCGCGCAGCCGGGCAACCCCAAGCCGCGCATGTTCCGGCTGCCGCGCGCCAATGCGCTGATCAACCGGCTGGGCTTCAACAACCAGGGCCTGGAAGCGTTCCTGGCCAATGTGCAGCGCAGCACCTGGCGCAAGCAAGGCGGCATCCTGGGGCTGAATATCGGCAAGAATGCGGACACGCCCATCGAGCGCGCCGCGGACGACTACCTGATCGGGCTGGAAGGCGTATATCCGCATGCCGACTACGTGACGGTGAATATTTCCTCGCCCAACACCAAGAACCTGCGCGCACTGCAAGGCGGCGACGAGCTGTCGGCCCTGCTGGCGCAACTGGCGGATAAGCGCCGCATGCTGGAAGACAAGCACCAGCGGCGCGTACCCATGGCGGTGAAGATCGCCCCGGACCTGACGCACGAGCAGATCGATGCCATCGCGGAGACGCTGCCGCGCCATGGCATCGACGGCGTCATCGCCACCAACACCACGCTTTCGCGCGACGCCGTCACCGGCCAGCCGCATGCCGAGGAAGCAGGCGGCCTGTCGGGCGCCCCGGTGCATGAATTGTCGCTGGCGGTCATCCGCCGCCTGAAGGAGAAGCTGGGCGGCAGCCTGGCCATCATCGGCGTGGGCGGCGTGATGTCGGGCCGCCAGGCCCGCGAAAAGATGGACGCGGGCGCCGACGCCGTGCAGCTCTACACCGGCCTGATCTACCGCGGCCCGGCGCTGGTGGGCGAGTGCGTGCGCGCCGTGGCGCGCTAGGCAAGCACGGCCGGCATCCGCCGGCCGCAGCGAAAAAAGCAGGCAAAAAAAGGGGCCACCCGGTGGGTGGCCCTAATTCCAGCTCTGCTCTGTCACTCAACAGTACTACATAACTGCGGTTTGCGCAGCCCTGCGCGCCAAAAACTTAGGCGCTGCGGCGGCTGCGGCTGGCAACCTTGGTGGCGGCGTCGGCGGCATCCGTGGCAGCCTTGAAGGTCGCGTTGGCGGCGGCATTCAGGTTCGACTCGGCGACTTCGGCGGCCTGCTTGGCGGCTTTGGTCATCGAATCGTAGGCGCTGGTCGCGGTGGCCAGCGAGGACTTGATCAGGGCAACGGCGCTTTCGGAGCCGGTCGGGGCGTTCTTGGAGAACTGGTCGACAGCTTCGCTCAGCTGCTGCTGGCCTTCGGCGATCTGGTCTTCGGTCAGCTTGACCAGGCTGGTCTGCACGCCGGCAACGATGTCGTACACATGCTTGGTGTAAGCCATGGCCTTTTCAGCGCCCGGCTGCAGCAGGCCCGAGGCGAAAGCGGCGGCTTCCTGCGGATCCTTGACTTCAGCGGCTTGCTGCGACTTCTGGGCGACTTCGTCCAGGGTGGCGCGAACGACCTTCAGGTTCAGTTCGACCAGCTTTTCGAAGCCGGCGAACACGGCCGACTGGGCGGCCACGATGGTGTTGATGCTGGCCTTTTGACGGTCCAGGACTTGTTGCGGGATAGCGCTCATAGGATGCTCCATGGGTAGCCGGAGGCTGTCCGGCAAGTAAGGAATGGTTGTCTGCGACGAACTATAGAAACGTGCGCGGAAACTGGTACTACAAGCTACCGCCGGCCCGTTTGATGCACTGCACAATTGACATTCTAGGCCGGGAAAAATCCTTGTCAAGGAGTTTTTGTGCGACGCAACAAAGAATTGCACTTTGACGGTGCATGCTTTGTCCCGGGTTTGATCCAGCACAAAGGTTTCCCAGGATTCGGGAAATACCCGAAGTGACGTCGTATCAATTGTTTTCTAAACTGCTTTCACGCTGATGACAGACAAATAAACCCATAAGTCAGCGCGCAACAACGAAATCGCAGCAAGCAAAACCCTGCAATTGGAGACTCCATGACCCTCATCCCCCGCACGCTTTCGGCCTTGCTCGCGGCCAGCGCCATGCTCGCAGCCGGCGCCGCCCAAGCCGAATACCCGGATCGCCCCATCAACATGGTGGTGCCGTTCGCCGCCGGCGGCCCGACGGACAACGTCGCGCGTTCGCTCGCGGAAGCCATGCGGCCGAGTCTGGGCCAGACGGTCGTGGTCGAGAACAAGGGCGGCGCCGGTGGCACCATCGGCACGACCCAGGTGGCGCGCGCCCAGCCTGACGGCTACTCCGTCCTGCTGATGCACGCCGGCTTCTCGACGGCGCCCTCGCTGTACAAGAATCCGGGGTACGACCCCTACAAGAGCTTCGAACCCATCGGCCTGGTGGTCGACGTGCCGATGACCATCATCGCGCGTTCGGACTTCCCGCCCAACAACATCAAGGAACTGGCCGAGTACGTCAAACAGAACAAGGACAAGGTGTCCCTGGCCAACGCCGGCATCGGCGCCGCCAGCCATCTGTGCGGCACCATGCTGGTCGAGGCCCTGGGCGTACAGCTGCTGACCATCCCCTACAAGGGCACCGCGCCCGCCATGAACGACCTGCTGGGCAAGCAGGTGGACCTGCTCTGCGACCAGACCACCAACACCACCCAGCAGATCGACAGCGGCAAGGTGAAGGCCTACGCCGTCACCAGCCTGAAGCGCGTCCCCACGCTGCCGAACCTGCCGACCATGGACGAATCCGGCTACAAGGGCTTCGAAGTGGGCATCTGGCATGGCATGTGGGTGCCGAAGGGCACGCCCAAGCCCGTCGTGGACAAGCTGGTCAAGAGCCTGCAGGCCGGCCTGGCCGATCCCAAGTTCCAGGAACGCATGAAGCAGCTGGGCGCGACGGTGCTGACGGCCGAAGCGAACCCGCAAGCCCTGGAAGCCAAGGTCAAGCAGCAAGTCCCGCAGTGGGGCGAACTGTTCAAGAAGGCTGGCGTCGAACAGCAGTAACCCAAACCATGCGCCCTTGCGGCGCATGCAAAGGAAAAGCCCCTTTTGGGGCTTTTCTTTTTTTGCGGGCCTGCGCGGGATTACGGGCGCAGAGCTTCCGCGGCCATGCCCAGGCCGTTGAAGCCGGTCGAAACGGAGGGCTCGTAGCCCAGCGCTTCCGAGATGCTGGCGGCGGTATCGACCAGCGCCTTGATCCAGTCGTCCTGCAGGCGTTCGGCGGGGGCCGAAATGGACAGGCCGGCGACCAGCTTGCCGGTGTCGTCGAAAATGCCCGCGGCGATGCAGCGCACGCCGAGTTCCAGTTCTTCGTTGTCGCGCGCATAACCATGGCGCCGCACCAGCGCCAGTTCACGCTCCAGGCGGTCCAGGTCGGTCAGGCTGTTGCGCGTGTGGCCGGCCAGGCCGGTGCGCAGCGCGTAGGCCCGCACCTGGCGCGCATCGGCGGTGGACAGGAACAGCTTGCCGGTGGAGGTCAGGTGCAAAGGCGCGCGACCGCCGATGGCGCGGACCACCTGCATGCCGGAGCGTTCGCTCCAGGCGCGCTCGATGTAGACGATCTCGTCGCCCTGCTGGACCGACAGGTTGATGGTCTGCCCGGTCAGCTTGTGCAGCGAACGCATGGCGGAAATGGCCGCCTCGCGCACGTTCAGGCGCCCCTTGACCAGCGAACCCAGCTCCAGCAGGCGCATGCCCAGCTGATACAGGCCGTTGTCGACGCGTTCGACGTAGCGGCCCACGACCAGGTCGTTCAGGATGCGATGCGCGGTGGACGCATGCAGGCCGGTGGTCGCGGACAGTTCTTTCAGCGTTACCGGATCCGGCTGCGCAGCCAGGGCGTCGAGCAGGCGCATGGCGCGCTCGATCACCTGGATGGCGATGGGATGGGAGGCGCCTTCGGTCTCGGCGTCCAGGGCATTGCGGGTAGTGGGGAGACGGGACATGGAAAGGGGGACGAGGACAGCTGCGCCGCCTGTAGGGCCCCACCTTCGGGAACCGGACTTGCGGCATCGCAGCAAACAGTTCTTTCCCGTATTGTGAAATTTACTGGCGCGTTTGGCAACCGCTTTTTGTATCAAAAAAAAGGCCGCACCTCGGGTGCGGCCCTGTCTTCATGCTGCTGGCGGGGGCGCCAGCTTGCCGCCCAGACGCAGCACCTCGGCCCGCAAATACTCCAGTGCTTCGGCCGCTGCGGCCGGTTCGCCCTTCACGCCCAGGTCGATGTGGGGGGTGCCGCCGGCCTCGCCCACGCTGGGCAGGCTGAACGCGCGCACGCCCGGCCAGCGCGTTTCTACGGTCTGCATGGCCGGCGTGATGCGCGATTCGGGCATGCTGAAGACCAGGAAGGAATGCTCCGCGTGGGCGTGCACATGCTGCAGTGCACGATAACGCGTGTCCAGCGTCCATTCCAGCATGGGCCAGGCCATGACGGGAAAGCCCGGCACGAAGGTGTGGTCCTTGATGTAGAAGCCGGGAATGCGGTTGTAGGGGTTCGGGACGATCTCGCAGCCTTCCGGAAACACGCCCATCTGCAGCCGCTGCTGGTTTTCCGGCGCGCTCATGTCGGCCGTGCCCTGCCCTTTTGCGGCCATCTCGGCCGTGCGCAGCGCGATGGCCTCTTCGGCCTCCGGGTGCAGCGCCAGCGGCAGGCCCAGCGCGGCTGCGGCGGCCTGGCGCGTGTGATCGTCGGGCGTGCCGCCGATGCCGCCACAGGAAAACACCACGTCGCCGGTGGCAAAGCTGCGCTTGTAGGTGGCGATGAGGGTGTCGCGGTCGTCGGGCACGATTTCGGCCCAGCCCAGCTGCATGCCGCGCGCGCCCAGAAGCTCGACGACCTTGGAAAAATGCTTGTCCTGACGGCGGCCCGAGAGGATTTCGTCCCCTACGATGATGAGGCCAATGCGGCGGGCGGCGGATTCTGCGGCCATGTCCGATTCCAGAAGTTGAGAGGGATGACGCGGTTCAGACGTCGATGACACGGTCCTCGCGCAAGCGCTTGAGCGCTTCCAGACCGTAGTGGGCGTAGACCAGGGCCGAGAACACCGGCAGGATGACCCACGCGGGCGGCAACAAGTTCAACAGCGAGCAGATCAGGCCTATGGTCCAGAAGCCGCCGTTGTTGCGTTCCAGGATGAGCTTGCGCTCGGCGGGGCTGGCGTGTTCGACGATGGCGTCCACGCGCATCATGCGCGAAAACGCGAACGCCCACCAGAAGATCGACAACGCGATGGCCATGGGCGGCACCAGCCACAGCGGCAGCGTCAGCAGCCAGCCCGCGGCAAAGGCCAGCGATACCCAGATCGCGTTCCACACGCTGACCGCGGTCGCGTGCTTGCCTTGCCGCGTGACGCTCACATATTCACGCTTGCCGACGTGGTTCAGCACCAGCGGCATCACGAACACGGCGGCAATCGCCAGGCCCAGGATGCCCGATACCGGCAACAGAATGGCCACCGCGATCACGGGGATCATGTAGACCTTGAGCGAGAACAGCCCCATCGCCAGCATCCAGTCCTCGGCCCGGTTGACGAAGTCCCAGCGCGCCGCCTCGGCCGCCAGCCATTCGTTGAGCGGCGTCCAGAACAGGTATAGCAGCAACAGGGCCCCCACCAGCGCGATCAGAAACGGCAGCAGCACCGCGAACAGCATGGAGGGATGGCATTGGGACACCAGGGCGCGCTTGAACGCCTGGCCGACGCTGACGGCGCCGGCCCCGGCAGCGGAAAATCGGCCGTTGTCGGGCGTGGCGGAATCAGTGCGCAAAGCAGTCATGGAGGAAGAATGAGGGGGTAGACATCCCGGGTATGATAGTCAAACACGCCTTCATCTGCCCACATGTCCCTACTTGTACCCGATACCGACCTGGCCACGCTGCGCGCGCGGTTGGGCTCATCGCCCGACGCCTGGCTGGTGGCCTGCTTCTGCGCGGCCTGGTGCGACACCTGCGAGCAATACAAGCCCAAGCTGCAAGCGCTGGCCCAGGCCATGCCGCGGCATGTCTTCGCCTGGATCGACATCGAGGACCACGCCGAACTGCTGGGCGACGAAGACGTGGAGAATTTCCCCACGCTGCTGGTGCAGATCGGATCGCGGGTGGTGTTCTACGGCCCCATGCTGCCGCACATCGGCCACCTGGAACGCCTGCTCGAAAGCCTGAATGAAAACAGCCCTGCGGTCGCCACCGCGTTGCCGGACCTGCCGCGCCTGCTGGCGGCCTGAGCCGCAGCAGGCATCACGCGCTCCAGCCATAAAAAAACCCGCGAGCCCTCAGGCTTGCGGGTTTTTTCATGCCGGCGCCTTTCAGGGCTTGCGGCTGCCGCCCAGCAGGACGGCGATCTGGCGTTTCGGCCCGGAGGATGCGCCATTGTTCCTGGGCGCCGGCTCTTCGGCGGGCGCGGACGGCGCCGAGGGCTCGTAGGGCTTCAGGAAGAAATCATCCACGGGCTGGCGCGGCGCGCCGGACGAATAGCTGGAACGACGGTCGGACGAGCGGCCGCGGTCACCGCGGCTGTCACGGCCTTCACGACCCTCGCGGCCTTCACGGCCTTCACGCGACGACGAACCGCGGCGCTCGTCGCTGCGGCGGTGGCTGCGGGCGACCAGATCGGCCGGAACATCCAGCGTGCCGCGCGGCACTTCGCGCTTGATGAGTTTTTCGATGTCGAGCAGGAAACGCTCTTCGTCGGGCGTGAACAAGGCGATGGCCTCGCCCGATGCGCCGGCGCGGCCGGTGCGGCCGATACGGTGCACGTAGTCTTCGGCGTTGTACGGCAGGTCGTAGTTGATGACGCAAGGCACGCCGGCCACGTCCAGGCCGCGCGCGGCCACGTCGGTGGCCACCAGCACTTCCAGTTCGCCGGCCTTGAAGGCTTCCAGCGCCTTCATGCGGTCGGCCTGGGTCTTGTCGCCGTGGATGGATTCGGCCTTGACGCCGTCGCGCTCCAGGTCGCGGGCCAGCCGCGCCGTGCCGATCTTGGTGTTGGAGAACACGATGACCTGGTTCAGGCCGCGCGACTTCACCAGATGCACGACCGCGGCGCGCTTGGCGTCGCTGGGCATCTTGTAGGCGATCTGGGTGATCGTGTTGGCGGTGGCGTTGCGCGCCGCGACTTCGATTTCGACCGGTTGATTCAGGTACGAGCGGCCCAGCTTGCGGATTTCATTGCTGAACGTGGCGGAGAACAGCAGGCCCTGGCGCTGCGCGGGCAGCAGGCGGATGATGCGCTCCAGGTCGGGCAGGAAGCCCATGTCCAGCATGCGGTCGGCTTCGTCCAGCACCAGGATGCCGACCTGGCTCAGGTTCACGTTCTTTTGCTCGACGTGGTCGAGCAGGCGGCCGGGCGTGGCCACCAGCACTTCGCAACCGCGGCGCAGGGCTTCCTTCTGCGGACCGATATCCACGCCACCGAAAACAACTGCCGAACGCAGCGGCGTCTGCTTGCTGTAGCGCTTGACGCTTTCGTAGACCTGGTCGGCCAGTTCGCGCGTGGGCGTCAGGATCAGCGCGCGCACCGGATGGCGCGCGGGCGATGCGCTGGTGTTGGCCAAGGGCATCAAGCGGTGCAGGATGGGCAGCGTGAAGGCGGCCGTCTTGCCGGTGCCGGTCTGCGCGGCGCCCATGACATCGCGCCCTTCCACCACGACGGGAATGGCCTGGGCCTGGATCGGCGTGGGCGTGGTGTAGCCGGTTTCGGCGATGGACTGCAGCAGCAGAGGGTGCAGCCCGAAATCGGTGAACGTCGGCGCGGGTGCGTCAGCGGCAGGTGCTACGGATTGAGTGGATTCAGTCATCAGGGTTAGGCAGATACCGGGACCAGTGAAAAAGAACAAAACGAGAGTGCTACGCGCACTGCACTACATATGCATCGGAACAGTCTGAACACGCGCAATCCGCATCCTGCGTTGCAGGCCAGGCGGCGCATTCTGGATTCGATACTTATGAGGGCAGTACCAGGCCCGGATTGCTGTGGATAACATGATTTTAGCGCAGCCGCATTACCACACGGTCCACTCGCCTTCTGAAAGGCGTTGCAAAGGCCTTCCGCCGGCTGTCAGCAAGCGCCCGCCGGGCATACCAGCAGCGTCCACTGGATGGACGTTTTGGCAACGACCTTCAGCCGGCCAGCCAGCGCAGGCCCCAGAGCGCCAGCATGCCGACGATGATGACCAGCACCGCGCTGCGGGTGCGCAGGAATACCAGGATGGCGAGCACGCCCGCGACCAGCTTGTAGTCGAACACCGGCCCCAGGCCGGCCTTCCACGGCAGCAGGTCGGGCACGATGATGGCGGTCAGGGCGGCGGCGGGCGCGTAGCGCAAGGCGCGGCGCACGCCTTCCGGCAGGGGGATGTAATCGCCGAACAGCATGAAGCCGGCGCGCGTCAGCACGCTGCACAGCGCCAACAGCAGAATGGCGGAATAGACGTAGATCTCGGCGGGCCAGAGGGTCATGCGCGGGCCTTGAAGTAGCGTTCGGCCCAAATGCCGGCGACCACGCCCGCCACCACGGCGGCGGCCAGGCCCAGGCGCAGCGGCAGGACCTGCCCGGTCCAGGCGACCACGCCGGCAGCCAGCATGGAAATCAGCATGGGCTTGGTGTTGGCCAGCGGCACCGTGATGGCCAGCAGCGCCAGCACCGCGGCAAAGTCCAGCGACCAGTCCGTGGGCACCATGGAGCCCAGGTAGATGCCGACAATGGACGAGGTCTGCCAGACGAACCAGCCGGGCGCGATGGCGCCCAGGAAGAACCAGAGCTGCTCGCGGGTGCCGCGCACGGCCGCATCGCCAAAGCGCGGCATGAACAGCACGAAGCCCATGTCGGTCGTGAAATACCCCAACCCGAGGCGCTTGGGCCAGGACAGGTGGCGGAAATAGGGATGCAGCGCCGCGCCGAAAATGAGGAAACGCAGGTTCACCACGCAACCGGCGGCGAAGATCAGCCAGAGCGGCGCGCCGGTGGCGATGAGCGGCAGGGAGGTCAGCTGGGCGGAACCCGCGTAAAGCAGCAGGGTCATGGCCAGCGCCATGGTCTCGGTCAAGCCCGACTTGACCATGGCCACGCCGGTGACCAGCCCCCAAGTGGCGGTGGCGATCAGGGCGGGCACGATGGCGTGCACGCCAGCCCGGAATGCAGCGATACGCTCCTGGCGGACCGCGACGGGGTCTTCGGATTCAGGAAGCGCGGATTCAGAGGACAACGGCTGGCCCCTGGCGATTCGGACAGGACGACATGGAAACTCTAAGGAAAAGGAACGCACGACAACCCGTTCGCCCGCCGGGATCAGTACGCGCGGGCCTGGCGGCGCCGCGCCGGGGCGCGAATAGGCGCGTATTGTAACCTCGCCGCTTGATACAATATGGACCTCGGGATTCTTGGGCGCTTGGGAGTAGACCATGTCGATGGCAGACCGCGACGGCTTCATCTGGTATGACGGCAAGCTCGTACCGTGGCGAGACGCGACCACGCACGTCCTGACGCACTCCCTGCATTACGGCCTGTCGGTATTCGAAGGCGTGCGCGCCTACCGCTCCGAGATCGGCACAGCCATCTTCCGCCTCGAAGACCATACCAACCGCCTCTTCAATTCGGCGCACATCTACCAAATCCCCATGCCCTTCGATCGCGACACGATCAACGAGGCGCAGCGGACGGTCGTGCGCGAGAACCAGCTGGAAGCCGGCTACCTGCGCCCGCTGGTGTTCTACGGCCCCGAAAAAATGGGCGTCTCGCCCAAGGGTGCCCGGGTGCACGTGGCCATCGCGGCCTGGCCCTGGGGCGCCTATCTGGGCGAAGAGGCGCTGTCCGCGGGCATCCGCGTCAAAGTGTCGTCATTCGCGCGGCAGCACGTGAACGTCACGATGCCGCGCGCCAAGGTGGCAACTACCTACGCCAATTCGATCCTGGCCAATACCGAGGCCCTGCAGGACGGCTACGACGAAGCCCTGCTGCTGGACACGGAAGGCTTCGTGGCCGAGGGTTCCGGCGAAAACCTCTTCATCATCAAGGACGGCGTGCTCTGCGAGCCTGAGATCGCCTCCGCCCTGACTGGCATTACCCGCTCCACCATCCATGCGCTGGCCGCCGACCTGGGCCTGCGCGTAGTGACCAAGCGCCTGACGCGCGACGACGTCTACATCGCCGACGAGGCGTTCTTCACCGGCACGGCCGCCGAAGTGACGCCCATCCGCGAAGTGGACAACCGCCAGATCGGCTCCGGCCAGCGCGGCCCGATCACGGAGAGGCTGCAGAAAGCATTTTTTGACGTGGTGAATGGCCGCAACCCGAAGTACCATCACTGGCTGAGTAAAGTCTGATCCGCGCGGTCCGGTCCCTGACCTGGCCGCATCATTGCCCCAACCTGCCGATTACCGGTTTTTTTTCAGGAATATCCATGACCGCTGCTGCTCCGGCCGCCGTCCCCCACCCCCACGAAGTCATCGAGGTCGGCGCCGACGACCTGCCCGTGTTCTGTCCGGGCCCCAAGGCGCCGCTCTGGAGCATGCATCCGCGCGTGTTCCTGGACGTGGCCCGCACCGGCTCCGCCAGCTGCGCCTACTGTGGCGCCGAGTACCGCTTGAAGCCCGGCACCGTATTGCACGGCCACGGGCACTGAGTCACCCGCTCTACAACGTCCACCCGTTTCCGCCGCCATGTTCGCCACGCCCGAAGAAGCAGAGCACGCGTTCTACGAAGCCCTCGACCAGGCGGACGTCGTACGCCTGATGCAAGTGTGGGCAGACGACGAGGAAGTCGTCTGCATCCATCCGGGGGGCCTGCGCATCGTCGGCCACTCGGCGGTGCACGATTCCTGGCAGCAGGTGCTGGCCAACGGCCCCCTGCATGTGCGTCCGTTGCGTCCGCTGGTCATGCTCAGCATGATGTGCGCGGTGCACGTGCTGGTGGAACAGGTGGCGGTGCAAACGCGGGAAGGCACGCAATTCGCCAATTGCTACGCCACCAACATCTACCACAAGGGGCCCACCGGCTGGCGCATGGTCATGCACCATGCCTCGCCGGCGCCCACGGAAGCCGGGGTGCTCGACTTGCACGACGTACCCGACATGCTGCACTGAATCGGGTGGATTTTTAGTTGGCCGCTGCTCGTCTTGATACAACGCCCTGCCCCGTCCCCTCCTGGTTGCCCGGAGGCGACAGCCAGACGGTTTACGCCGCCCTGTTCGCGCAGTATCACCGCATCGCATTCGTGCGCGAACGGGTAGACACGCCCGACACCGATTTCGTCGACTTCGATTGGACCGGTCCGGGCCTGTTCCCGCACAAGTCCGCCGACGGCGCGCCCGTCAGCGGTCAGCGTCCGGTCGCCAATGGCAAGACCGCCGCGGCCCGGTGGATGACGGATGCGGACTGGAAGTCCCTGCCGCATACGCCCGATACGCCGGCCCTGATCCTGTTCCACGGCCTGGAAGGCGGCAGCAACAGCCGCTATGCGCAGTCCATCGCGCATCACTTCCGTGCGCGCGGCTGGATCGTGGTGATCGCGCATTTCCGCGGCTGTTCGGGCGTGCCCAACCGCCTGGCGCGCGCCTACTACTCGGGCGATTCGGCCGAGGTCGGCTTCATGCTGAATACCGTGCGCCAGCGCATTCCACATGCGCGCTGGCATGCGGTCGGCGTATCGCTGGGGGGCAACGCCCTGCTCAAGTACCTGGGCGAACACCAGGAGGACACCGGCTGGCTGACGGCCTGCGCGGGCGTGTCCGTGCCGCTGGACCTGGTGGCCTGCGGCAAGACGCTGTCCACCGGCGTGTTCAACCGCAGGGTCTACACCGCCCACTTCCTGAAGACGCTCAAGCACAAGGTGCTGGAGAAGGCGCACCGCTATCCCGGCGCCGTGGACGTCATGCGCATCGCCCATGCGCATGATCTGCGCGAGTTCGACGACACCTACACCGCGCCCATGCACGGTTTTCGCAATGCGCTGGATTACTGGACGCGGGCGTCCAGCAAGCCCTGGCTGCCGAAGATATCCGTGCCGACACTGGTGCTCAATGCCCGCAACGATCCCTTCGTGCCGGCAGCCTCGCTGCCGACGCCCGAGGAATGCTCGTCCACCGTCCTGCTGCATCAGCCCACGGATGGGGGACATGCCGGTTTTCCGACCGGCAGCTTCCCCGCCCACCTGAACTGGCTGCCGCAGCGGCTGGGACGCTTCTTCGAAACTGGCCAGTAGGTCGCAGCGGCGCCCTGCCCGGCGTTCAACCCGACTTGAAGCGTTCCAGCAACTGGCGCTCTTCGGCCAGCTTGTCCTTCACTTCCTTGATCTGCACGTCGATCTGCGACTGCTCGTAGAAGTCGGTGGACATGTTGCGCGCCTGCTGCAGCTGCGACTCCGCGGCGGCGTATGCGCCAGTCATGACGTAGTAGCGCGCCTGGTCGCGGCGCGCAGCCACCGGCTTGCCATTGCGGTCTTCGCTCTGCGCCAGCATCTGGTAGAGGCTGGGTTCGTCGCTGCCCCATTGCTTGATCTTGGCCCGCAGGTACTCCTGCGCGTCCGTGTGGCGGCCGACGCTTTGCAACGCCTGGGCATAGGCAATGCCCAGGGCCCGATGCCCGGGCCAGCGCTTGGTGCCGGCCTGGGCCAGCTCCAGCGCCCTGGGGTACTCCTTGCGGGCCAGGGCGATATCCACGCTGAGCTTGGCCAGCTGGGCCGAACTGCGGCCGTCCGCCGACGCCAGGCTCCAGTTGCGCTCGGCATCGGCCAGGTTGTTGCGCTGGAACGCCTGCAGCGCCAGGCCGTAGTAGGCGGCCGACTTGCGCACGCCCGACAGCGCCTGGGCCTCGTCCTGCAATTGCTGGCCGGCGGTACGCAGGCTGACCGCGTCGCGGCCCTGCACCACGCGCATCTTGGCGCGTATGTACCAGAAGTCGTCGCTATCCACGTGGCGCGCCACGGGAGACTGGTTGCGCACCCGATTCTGCACGTCCGACATACGCTCGATGGACAGCGGGTGGGTGCTGGCCCAGGAGCCGCCGCCCGCGCCTTCGTTCAGGCGCGACGCGTTCATCAGGCGCCCGAACATCTGGGCCATGCCTTCGGCGTCGTAGCCCGCCTTGGTCAGCATCTGCAGCCCTGCCCGGTCGGCTTCGCGTTCCGCGTCGCGCGAAAAGCCCAGCTGGCGGTTGATGGCCGCAGCCTGGCCGAATGCCGCCACGCCCATCGCCAGGTTGCCGCCGCCCCCGGCCAGGGCCGCCAGCAGCGCCCCCGCCAGGCTGGCCAGCATCACCATGCTGTTCTGGTTCTGCTGGGTCATGCCACGGGCGATGTGGCGCTGCACGACGTGGCCGATTTCGTGGGCCAGCACCGCCGCCAGCTCGGATTCGCTGGCGGAAGCCACGATCAGCCCGGTATTGACGCCGATGAAGCCGCCGGGCATGGCGAAGGCGTTGATTTCGGGGTCGCGCACGCCGAACATCTCGACCTCGGGGACCGCGCCGGGCGCGAAGGCCGCCAGCTTGCGCCCCATGGTGGTGAGATACTGGCTGAGTTCGGAATCGTCTACATAGGTCGGGTCACGCCGCCCCTGGGCCATGATGGCTTCGCCCAGGCTGCGTTCCAGCGCGGGGGACAGTTCAGCGGCGGAGGCCGCGCCCATCGAGGGCAGGCCTACGGGCTGCGCCCAGGCGGCGATGGGGATGGCGGGCACGGCCAGGGCCACGGACAGCCCGACGATTGCACCCCGTTTCGCAATCGAGCAAATGGATGGCATTTTCCTGCGGTTCATAAGCCTATGATAGCGATGCGCTTAAAATGTTTCATCGATAGCCCCAACGAGGTCTCAATGCGTCCTGTCCGTAAAGCTGTTTTCCCTGTCGCCGGCATGGGTACGCGCTTCCTGCCCGCCACCAAGGCAATGCCCAAGGAAATGCTGCCCGTGGTCGACAAGCCGCTGATCCAATACGCCGTGGAAGAAGCCGTGGCCGCCGGGATCACCGACCTCATCTTCGTGACGGGGCGCAACAAGCGCGCCATCGAAGACCACTTCGACTCCGCGCCGGAACTCGAATCGGACCTGGAAAGCAAGGGCAAGCACGAGCTTCTGGCCATGGTGCGGGGCATTCTACCCGCGCATGTGAATTGCCTCTATATCCGCCAGTCGGCCCCGCTGGGACTGGGCCATGCGGTGCTGTCGGCCGCGCCTGCCGTGGGCGACGAACCCTTTGCCGTGCTGCTCGCCGACGACCTGATCGACGCCGAACAGCCCGCGCTGAAGCAGCTGATCGAAGTGGCCGTGGCGCAGAACGCCAGCGTGCTCGGCGTGCAGGACGTGCCGCGCGTGGACACCCGCAAGTACGGCATCGTGGCCACCCGCCAGGGGGATGCCAGCGCCAACGGCCGCACGGAACGCGTCACCCATATCGTCGAAAAGCCCGACCCTGAAGCCGCGCCGTCGACGCTCGCCGTGGTGGGCCGCTACGTGCTGGAAGCCGCGATCTTCGACCACCTGCGCTCGACCAAGATGGGCGCCGGCAACGAGATCCAGCTGACCGACGGCATCGCCTCGCTGATGCGCGAGCGCGCCGTGTATGCGCACCGCTATGAAGGCGTGCGCTACGACTGCGGCAGCAAGGCCGGCATGTTCCAGGCCACCGTGGCGCTGGGCAAGAAGTACCACGGCCTGCTGCCGGAATAGCCGCAAGCCTGCGGCCATTCATGCCGCGTCAAGGCTTGAGCGCCGCGGCCTCGCTCAGGCCGTTCAAGCCTTGTCCTGGAATCCTCCGCGCCGCGGGCTCCTGGGCCTTCGGCCCGCCAATGCCGAAGCGCTGCGCCGCCACGCCCATCAGGACGATTACAGCGCCCAGCGCGGAGGTGTACGCCACCTCCTGGCGATACGTTCCCTCCAGCACCATCGTCAGCAAGGCTGCGCAGATGAACAGGATGACCGCCCACGTCAGCCAGGGAAACAACCACATCTTGAACTTCAGCTCGACTCCCTGAGCCTGCAGGCGTTGCCGCATTCGCAGTTGGCAGCATGCGACGGTCAGGTAGACAAACAGCGCCACGCAGCCCGTGGTTTGCATGAGGACGTCGTACAGGTCCATCGAGGACGTCGCCATCATGTAGACGGCAACGAATGCGAACACGCTGGATATGACCACGCCCACGTACGGCGCGCCCGAGGAAGCGCCAGTGACAGCCATGATGCGATGCGCGTCGCCGCGGCGGGCCAGCGAATAGAGCATGCGCGACGAGACATACAGCGCCGAGTTGAAGCAGCTGCAGACCGAGGTCAGCACGATGGCGTTGACGATCAGTTGCGCGTACGGAATGCCCATCGCGTCCAGCACCACGTTGTAGCTGCCGCGCGTCGGGTCGACCAGGGCGGGGGTGTCATAGGGCACCAGGCAAACCACCAGAAAGATGGACCCTACATAGAACAGGCAGATCCGCCAGACCACCGATCGGATGGCTTTCACGATTTGGCCGCCGGGCTCGGAGGTCTCACCCGCCGCCACCGTGACGACTTCCGCGCCCATCATGGCGAACATGATGCCCAGCAATGCGGTGACCACGGCGCCGGGCCCATTGGGCATGAATCCCCGATCGGTGAGATTGGACATGCCGCCGGCATCGCCGAAGGGCCACAGGTGCACAACCGCCAGCGTGCCGACCACCAGGAACAGGACGATGGCCACCACTTTGATCAGGCCGAACCAAAACTCGAATTCCCCGTAGTTCCTGACGTTCATGAAGTTGACGCCTATCAACCCTAGCGTCAGGAGCAGTGCGTAGACCCAATTGGGCGCCACGGGGAACCAGCCATGCAGAATCTGTCCCGCGACATAGGCTTCCCAACCCATCAGCAGCGCCCAGAAGTACCAGTACAGCCAACCGATGGTGAAACCCGCCCAGCGCCCGATAGCGCGATCCGCGTAGGTCGAAAAAGAACCGGTATCGGGCTGGGCCACGGCCATCTCGCCCAGCATGCGCATGACCAGAAACACCAGGATCCCGCCGCCCAGATAGGCCAGGATCACCGCTGGTCCGGCCAGCGCGATCTGCTTGCCCGACCCCACAAACAAGGCTGCGCCGATGACCCCCGCAATGGAAATCATCGTCATGTGGCGCGATTGCAGCCCACCCTTGAGTCCCTCACCCTTAGACATGCTTTCTCCTTTTACCGCGCCCCCGGTATGGAACGCGCTTGTTTTGGTTATCCCGCGCAGGCCTGATGCACGGCGCGCTTGACGCTAGTCCTCAAGTCCTGCGGGCGCGAACCCAGCCAGGAGCACGTCAAGCCAGCGCGGCGCAAGATCCCGCGCTTCACGCTCTTCCTTTCTACGCACGGCGTTGCGGACCAGCGAACCGCCGAAGTACTTGATGGGTTCGGGCGGAAACCGCTTGGGCTTGCGGTCGACCAGGGCGCAGCGGCGCCACGCATCGTTGCGATCCAGGGCCAGGCTTGCCAGAATCCTGCCGCCCAACAGGCTGGGCGCGACGCCGTTGCCGCTCCAACCCACTCCGTAGTGGATGTGTCCGGTACCGGCCAGGGTGCCGAAAACGGGCAGGCTGTCGTAGGTCCGATCGATCGGACCCGACCACGCATGCGAGACGCGCACATCGGCAAGCATCGGGTAGGCGCGGCGGAAATCCTGCTCCGCCATCAGGCAGCTTTCTTCGTGGCGGCTGAAGGTGGCGTCGATGACGCCACCCCGGGAAAGCGCGCCCGTGCCCTTGCCGTATGCGATTCGCCCGTCCCTCGTGGTCCGGTAGTACCCGACCATCAACTGCGAGTCGGTGATGGCTTCGCCCCCCGTCCAACCCAGCGCGGCCAGGCGCTCGGGAATTGCCTGCGTCACGACGATGGAACTGTTGACGGGCACGATCAGCCTTGAGATTTCAGGAATGGCGGCGGCCCATGCATTCGTCGCCAGCACGACGCTTTTGGCCAGTATCGTGCCCGAGGCGCTACGGATCACCGCCGGATAGCCGTGGCTCAACTCCAGCACCGGCGTGTTTTCGTGGATCACGATGCCGCGCTCCAGGGCCACCCTGCGCATGCCTCGCACCAGCCTTGCCGGCTGCACCGTGGCGTTGCCGCGTTCGAACACGCCCGCCCTGTGCATGCGAGACCCGGTTCGACGTGCGACGTCCTCCGGCAGCATGTGCTCGAAGGGACGCGCGCCGACCCGGGCACAGGCCTGGAGCGTGCCCTCCCATGACTCCTGTTGCGCATCGGAAGTGGCCGTCCAGAGCCATCCCCCGCAGCGAAAGTGCGCATCGATGCGATGGCGGCCGCAGAACTGTGCGATTTCATCGATGGCGCGTTCCGAGGCCCGGGCCAGGAACAGCGCATCGTCGACATCCGCGAAAGCAAGCAGCGAAGCGATTTTCGGCCACCAGGACATGGCCATGCCGCCGTTGCGCCCTGAAGCGCCTCCGCCGCAGACGTCCCGCTCCAGGACCACGACCTTGGACTGAGGGCTGAGTTCCTTGATGCTCAACGCCGTCCACAGGCCTACATAGCCTCCACCGATAATCACGATGTCGGCGGCCTGACTGCCGGTCAGCGGCGCACTTGCCTGCAAGGCGGGTTCCGCCTCCCGCATCCAGAAACTGCGTTGCAGGAAAGGTCCGGCCTGGCTTGAATGGTGTGAAATGATCATGAGCAAAGCGGCCCAATCTGGCCGCGCCTGAAATCAAATATATCTACATAATTTCTGTAGGTTGCGATCCTATAGAAGCTGATTTTCGGAAAAAATAGGGGCTTTCCCCCATATTTCCGGTCCTATCATGAAGGATCGTGTTTATATAATTTATCTATATATATTCTGTATGTTCTGCCAGAACAGACCGTCCACCGCGCCAGCACAGGAACTTCACTTGCATGTCTGAGTATCGAATCGGCGACGTCGCGCGCCTCACAGGCACGAACATCTCGACGCTGCGGCTATGGGAGCAACACGGCCTCCTCGTTCCGGCGCGCACCGAAACGGGACAGCGCGTCTACTCAGATGCGGATCTGGCCCGGGTATCCCATATCGTTCGTCTGCGGCAGATCAACGGCCTGAACATGCCCGCGATCCGTCGCGTGCTGGAGGAGTCGCAGGCCGGATCGGCGTCCACGGCGCCACCATCGCCCGCCTCGGGCGCCACGGCATCTCAAGCCCGCGAAATAGCTGACGCGGCCGCGCTCGGACTGCGCTTTCGCACCGCGCGTCGAAGCGCGGATCTGTCGCTGAAAGAGGCGTCGGACGAAACCAGCCTGCCCGTGTCCTTCATTTCGACCTTTGAACGGACGGGCCGCGGGGCCACCGTCGCAAGCCTGAAGCTGCTCGCCACCTGTTATGGCACGTCGCTGACGGCCCTGTCGGAAGTACCGCCCAAGCCGTCGCGCAACGCGGCAGAGGTCGTGCGCAAGGGTCAGGAAATACACGCCCCGTCGTTCGGCGCGGGCATCCAGATCCTGCAGCTGGCAACGAGCCTGCCTTCGCTCGACTGCCAGAAATGGGTTCTGGCGCCGGGCGCCCGCAGCGAAGGCGCCTATACGCACCATGGAGAAGAGTGCATCCATGTCATCGCCGGCGAATTCAGCATTACGGTCGATCTGGCGGCGCCGGTGACCTTGCGCGCCGGAGACAGCATCTCGTTCCTTAGCGGGCGGCCGCATTCGTGGAAAGTCGTCGGCGAGGAAACCGTGGAACTGTTCTGGGTCAATACGCCGAAGAGCTTCTGAGCCCGGCGGCGTACGCCACCCGCCGCGGTTCTCAGGCCGAAGCGGCGCGAGCGCGGGCCTTGGAGCGGGCCAGCGCTTCGCGATCCGCCTTGCGCAAGCGCCCCTTGGCCGATAGCCGCATCAAGGTTCCCAGGGCCACCATCAGGCCGATCACCTCGACCAGCGCCGCCGGAATCCACATGGTCAGGCCGCCTATGGTCTGGTCGGTCTGGGCCGACATGGCGATGGCGCGGCCGCATAGTTCGAACAGCGGATAGATGTCGCTTTCGGTGAAGGCGATGACTGCGCCCGCCACCATCTGCGGCAGCATCGTCAGCACGGGCGAAATGACCCGGCCGCCCGGCGTCATGGCCGCCGGCGGCGCGGGCCGGCGATCCAGGATCAGGTTCCAGTACATGAAGCCGCTGATCACCACCGACCAGTTCATCAGGCGGTAGAGACGCCAGTCCAGCATGGAATAGAACTGCACCGACGGAATCAGCCAGACCAGCACCAGGAAGACGAACAGCGTCGGCACGAAGATCTTGTGGGTCAGCACCGCCACCGTCGCGCGGCCGGCGCCGGTGCGCAGGAAGTCACGCAGGCGGATGCGCCAGCGCATGGGCAGGCCCGCCCGCATCACCTGTCCCGGGAACGCCGCCATCACCAGCAACGGCCCCAGATGGTGCAGCACCAGATGCTGGATGCGGTGGATGAAGAACATGCGCTCGGCGTAGTAGTCCAGCCGGGTATGCATGGACAGGTACAGCAGCACCATGCCGGTCCAGAACAGGATGCTGCGGGCGGCGGTCACGCGATGGACCTTTTGGCCGCGCACGAACAGCACGATGGCCACCAGGAAGGAGGCCACCAGCGTGGGAGAGAACTCCCAGGGTATGAGCCATTCGAGACTATCCATGCAAACCATCCGGAAAACGTCGGGGCTGTACGAGGACGGGCGCCATGCGCCGCACCCGCCGATTGTAGTTGACCCCGGCCCGCCCTGCCCCGGCGCTCAGAAACGGTGCGAAATGCCCGTGCCCACCCGCGTGGTGTGGGAGCGGGCAGGATCGAACTGGTCGTCCAGCGTGTAGTTCGACGCATAGCCGGCGAAGGCATAGAGCGTCGTGCGCGCAGACAGGCTGTAGGTATAGCCCAGCGTCATCACCTGCGCATTGCGCGCCGTCATGCCGTTGTCCCAATGCCAGTCCGGGTGCGCCAGCGACCATTGCACCAGCACGGCGCCGGGTCCGACCGGCACGCTGGCCCCGACCAGCCAGGCATCGACCGTGCCGCCGCGCACGAAGGCAGCCGGCCCCAGGCCCATGCCCAGCCCGTCCGGATCGCCCCCGTCCAGCCCGACATCGCCGTTGCGCTGGCGCGACCATGCCAGGGACAGCTTCAGCACCTCGAAGTCATAGGAGGCGCCCAGCTGCACCGCTTGCGGCCGTCCATTGCTGCCCGGCGGGGCGTCGGCCAGGCGCAGTTGGTCCCAGGTGGCGATCGCCAGCAAGGGTCCGTCCTCATATTTCAGGCCGAGGCTGAGCGCGCGGTTGTTGTTGGCCGTTTTGAACTGGTTGCGGTCGTCGGCGTCGAAGGAGTAACCGATGCCGGCCTGGAAACCGCCCCAGACAGGCGTGTAGTAATTGACCAGGTTGCTGAACTGGTAGTTGTCGGACGCCTTGAAGGTGGCGCCCATGCCCATTTCCTTCCAGGACGCGATTTCCAGGGAATTGCCGTAGACTTGGCCTATGGTGTGCTGGCGCCCCAGCCGCAGGTCGCCGAAGCTGTCATGTCCCAGGCCGACCCAGGCGGCGTAATTGAAGAAGCGGTCGTCGTCGGCCCGCTTGCCCGACGAAGGATCGAAGCCGCTTTCCAGCTGGAACCTGGCGCTCCAGCCCCCGCCCATGTCTTCCGCTCCCGTCATTCCCCATAGCGAATCGGTCAGTCCGCCATTGAGCAGACCGCTGTGGCTGCCCTGCCCCGAGACCGTGGTGACGGCCACCCCCGCGTCCACCACGCCGTACAGCGACAGCCCCTGCCCGGTCTCGGCGCTACGCGCCGCCAGGGGAAGGGCCAGGCCCACTGCCATCAGCGCGGCAAAAGTAGCGATTCTCATGCGTTTCTCCTGATTGCGCGGCGGGCTTGCGACCGCCGCGGGCCTTATCGACTTATTGCCAACCGTAGCGGCGGACCCAGATTCCCTTCAGCAACTGCGTCAGCGTGCAGTAGGCCAACAGGATGCCGACCAGCCAGGGGAAGTAGCTCCATGGCAGCGGCTGCAGCTGGAGGTACTCGGCCAAGGGCGAAAACGGCAGCAGCAGCCCCATCGTCACCACCATCAGGGTCATGCCCATCAGCGGCCACGCGGCGCGGCTTTGCAGGAACGGGATCTTGCGCGTGCGGATCATATGGACGATGAGCGTCTGCGACAACAGGCCTTCGACGAACCAGCCCGATTGGAACAGCGTCTGGTGTTCCGCGGAGTTGGCCTGGAAGATGTACCACATGAGCGCATAGGTGGCGATATCGAACACGGAGCTTATCGGACCGAAAAACACCATGAAACGGCCCAGGCCATCGGGGTCCCATTGCTGGGGTTGCTTCAAGAGTTCTTCGTCGACGTTGTCAAACGGAATGGCGGTCTGGGAAATGTCGTACATCAGGTTCTGCACCAGCAGATGAATGGGCAGCATCGGCAGGAACGGCAGGAAGGCGCTGGCCACCAGCACCGAGAAGACATTGCCGAAGTTCGAGCTAGCCGTCATCTTCAGGTACTTGAGCATGTTGCAGAAGGTTTTGCGGCCTTCGATGACGCCGTCCTCCAGCACCATCAGGCTCTTTTCCAGCAGGATGATGTCCGCGGCCTCTTTCGAGATATCGACCGCGGAATCCACGGAGATGCCCACGTCCGCCGCCCGCAGGGCTGGCGCGTCGTTGATGCCGTCGCCCATGAAGCCCACGGTGTTGCCCTGGGCCCGGAGGCTGCGCACGATGCGCTCCTTGTGGGCCGGCGTGAGCCGCGCGAACACATTGGCCTCGCGCACCGCGGCGGCCAGTTGCGCCTCGTCCATCGCTTCGATATCGGCGCCCAGGTAGACCTTGCGCACCTCGAAATCCACCTCGCGGCAGACCTTCTGCGTCACCAGCTCCACGTCGCCGGTCAGCACCTTCACCTCGATGCCGGAATCCTTGAGCGCCTTGAGCGCGGGAGCGGTGGATTCCTTGGGAGGATCCAGGAAAGCCATGTACCCGACCAGCACCAGATCGGACTCGTCGGCCACGCCGTAGGTTTGCTGGGTGGGCGGCATTTCCTTGACGCCGACCGCGATGACGCGCAGGCCGTCGCGGTTCAGGTCCGCCGTCACCCGGCGGATGTCGGCCCGGCGGGCAGCGGTCAGCAGATGCTCTTCGTGGCCCACACGCAGGCGGGTGCAAACCGCCAGCATCTCCTCCAGCGCGCCCTTGCAGATCAATTCGTGATGCTCGCGGCCGTTCTCGGTCTCGTTGACCACCACCGACATGCGGCGCCGGGAAAAGTCGAAGGGAATCTCGTCGACCTTGCGGTACTTCGCCGCCAGATCCAGCTTGCGCTCGACCTCGGCGTGCTGCAGCACCGCCACATCCAGCAGGTTCTTCAGGCCGGTCTGGTAGTAGCTGTTGAGATAGGCGTAGGCCAGCACGTCGTCGCTGCTGGCGCCGTACACATCGGTGTGCCGCTCCAACACGATGCGGTCCTGGGTCAGGGTGCCGGTCTTGTCGGTGCACAGCACGTTCATCGCCCCCAGGTTCTGGATGGCGTCCAGCCGCTTGACCACGACCTTGCGGCGCGACATGCGCACGGCGCCCTTGGCCAGGGTGGCCGTGACGATCATGGGCAGCATTTCAGGCGTCAGGCCCACGGCGATGGCTAGCGCGAACAGTAGCGCTTCCATCCAGTCGCCCTTGGTGAAACCGTTGATCAGCATGACGATGGGCGCCATGACCAGCATGAAGCGGATCAGCACCCAGCTCACGCGGTTGATGCCTTGCTGGAACTGGGTCGGCGCGCGGCTGGTCTGCGTGACGCGTCCGGCCAACTGGCCGAAGTAGCTGCGCGAGCCAGTGGCCACCACCAGGGCGCTGCCCGAGCCGCTGACCACGTTGGTGCCCATGAAGGCCATGTTCTCAAGTTCCAGCGCGTTGGCGGTCTCGCTGCGCTGCGTGGCGTACTTTTCGACCGGCAGCGATTCGCCCGTCAGCGCGGCCTGCGCAACGAACAGGTCCTTGGCATTCAGGATGCGGCAGTCGGCGGGAATCATGTCGCCCGCGGACAGCAGCACCACGTCGCCCGGCACCAGCTCCGCCAGCGGCACCTCGACCTGGCGCGATCCGCTGACATGCAGCGCCACGCCGAAGAATCGGCGGGCGTCGCCCTCGGCGTCGGCTGCCGGGTCGCTGCGTAGCACCGTGGCGGTGTTCTGCACCATGGCCTTGAGCGCCTCGGCGGCGCGATTGGAGCGCTGCTCCTGCGCAAACCGCAACACAGTGGAGATGAGCACCATTGCGCCGATGATGAATACCGCCGTCCAGGACTGGTCGTCGGGTTCGGCCATGCGCACGTCGGTGAGCCAGGACAGCGCCGCCAGCGCGGTCAAAAGCAGGTTGAACGGATTGCGATAGGACAGCCAGAGATGCGTGTACCAGGACAGCGGCTTTTCGTGGTCGACCTCGTTGGCGCCGTAGCGTTCGCGCGCGGTCTGGGCCTGGGCCTCCGACAGTCCGCCGCGGCTGCTGCCGAACAGGGCGAACAAGGCGCCGAAGCCCATGCGCGACAGGTCCAGCATCTGGCGGTTGGCATGGCGCGCGGTATCGGAGGACGCGGCGGCCGTCGTGGCGCCGCGCTCGGGCATGGGCGAACGGCGGAAATGTCTTGCGCTATGGCGCAGGCCCGCCGCCGACGTAAAGAAGGACTTGAGAAACTTGAACATCGGAGTGCTCCGGTTGTACGTGTAGTTCTTGGAGACACGGACGACCCTGCCCGCTGGCGGCTGCGCGCAGGCGGCAGCGGTCCGCGGCTTTCGCGCAGAAAGCCGTCAAACCGCCGCGTACAGGCGTGCGCAGGCGCCGGGGCAATGTTGCCGGTATCCGGATCGCATGAAATGCGCCGGGTGCGGAAAACGGATGGGAGCTAGCGGAGGAATCGGTACCGGCGGCAGAGGCGCACGCGACGTGGGCCAGGCCGGCGATTCTTGGCTGCGGACTCCGTACGGGCCAGGATGACTATCCTGCCTGTCGGCTCGCAGCGAGGAGACAGGTCAGACAGGCATGCCGGCGCCGCGCACTGGGCGCAATCGAGGCTCGGGGTCTAAGGCACTAGGCATGATCTCTCCTGTGGAAGAAAGGGCGGCTTCAGGCCAGCGCAGCCTGCGTGGCCGGCGTGGCTTGCGTGCCGAAGTGCACGTGGCGCACGGCGGGATTGGCGCTCAGGCGGCGCGCCTGCGACATCAGTTCGCCCCGCAATTCCGGGGGACAATTGACGGTGATGCAGGCGGATGCCATGCCAGGATCCCGACCCTGGTCGATCTGCACCTGCGAGACGTCCAGGCCGGCGGCGCTGAAGTCCAGGCAGATCTGCTTGCGCAAGGCGCCCAGCTCGTCGCGCGGACAGATGACCGTCAGACGCGAAGTGCCGCGGCGGCGGCCCAGGGCGGTGGCGCGGTCCACGCCGGCGCGGCGTAGGAACAAGTCGAAGAAACGCATAACGACCTCCATTGCAAGAATGGGGAGCGTGATCGCGAATACGCGCGCGCCCGCGCTGCGTTCGGCGGACAGGCACGACAAACGTGCACGAACGCTGACGCTGCGGATTGCGGCGGTTCTGGCGGTTTACGTTGGGGAGTTTCCCGGCAAGCCGCTGGCTTGCGCGATTGTCCGGGCTTGCGCCTGGAGCTTGGGATACAACCGCAACCTGTTCAACAGGCTGCGGCAGACGGAGTTCTGCGTGGACCTGTTAAACAGCGACGTCGATGCAAGATCGACAACTTTCGCCGGAATCGGTATTCACGAAGACTGCTCCTGGGATGGATAACGGGCAGAAGTTTACGCGGGTTTCCACTTATGGACAAGGCTTTTGGGGCCAAATCGGGCCTGAATGTGGAAAAAACCGCGGGGGCCGAGGCCCCGCGCGCAACGCACTGTCAAGCGTAGAAGTGCCAGCCCAAATAGGCGGCGAACACGGCATACAGTCCGCCCACCGCCGACAACGCCGGCACGCTCATGACCGAACGGCGGAAACGCAGCCACAAGAGGCTGATCGACAGCATCGTGAAGAGGCCCGCCGCCAGCAAGGGAGCGTCCAGCAGCCAGGGCGTCATGAAGATGCCCAGCGCGCTGGGAATGGTCGCCTGGATCATCATGGCGCCCGAAATGTTGGCCAGCGCCAGCCGTTCCTTGCCCTGGCGCACCCAGATCAGCGCGTTCATGATTTCCGGCAGCTCGGTCGCCACCGGCGCCAGCAACAGCGCGGCCACATGAGGCGACGCGCCCATGGCCACGCCCAGCAGCTCGATCTGGTTCACGAACACATGCGATGCCCCGGCGATCACGACCAGCGCCAGTATCGTCTGCGTGACCGCCCAGAACATGCTCGGATCCTCGTCGCGCGGGCGCAGCTTCAGTGGCTCGAGGTCTTCGCTGGCCAGGCTTTCCTCGTCGTTGCTGAGTTCGCGCTTGACGTAAAGGCCGTAGGTGGCCAGAAACAGGATGCCCAACCAGGGCTTCCAGGCAAAGGCCAACAGGCCCAGGCCCACCTTGAAGATGAAGATGCCCATGAACCAGGCCTGGTCGCGGGCCAGCCGGCGCTGGTCCGCGTTGATACAGTCCGCCTGCGTGGCGCGTCCGCGGCGCGCGCGCCACAAAGCCAGGCCGACCACCGCGTACGCCAGCGTCGCGAGCACCAGCGGGCCGCCCATGGCGGCGCCGACGCCTATGTCTTTTTGCTCGGGGGTTTCGCCAAACACGACGGCCATGAAAGTCACGGCGCTTTCCGGCAAGGCCGTGCCGAACGCGGCGAGCACGGTGCCGGTGGCGGTGGCGCCCAGCTGGAAGCGATGGCCGACCCATTCGACGCCGTTCACGAAGAACTCGCAGGCGAAGTAGATCACTGCCGCTGACAGGAAAAACAGGAACAGAGTGAGAAACATATAGGCGAGCCGGACGAGCAGAAACCAATTGGCGCGACGTCGCGGCTCGCCCGGCTGGGGTGAACGCAACGCGGCCAAAGGTCTCGCCTGGCTGATCCATGCGGCGATGCCGCCGTGCATGGATACCGCTACTAGCGCCATGGAGTTCTAGCGGCTGCTGCGCAGCGCTGAACCACCAAGTCTGTTGACGCTAGCTCCTTTGTGGGGACAAAGGATGGCTACTCCCCAATGACAGAGCCGCGATTGTAGCAGCTTGCCCCGCGCGGTCCAGCGAATTCCGCGCGCCCCTTGCGGGCTGTCGCAACCCGGGGATGGCAGGTAAAGTAAACGGCATCCTCACCCTGCCGGGCTTCACGCCCAGTCCGCCATGAGCCTGCCTCCCGACGACATCGCCCCTTACGCCGCGCGGCGCCAACGCCTGATGGCGCAGATGCGCGCCGCAGGCGGCGGCATCGCCATACTGGCGACCGCCCAGGAAGCCACCCGCAACCGCGACGCGGAATATCCCTATCGGCACGACAGCGATTTCTTCTATCTGACCGGATTCACCGAACCCGGCGCCTGGCTGGTGCTGACCGCGGGCGCGACCGACCGCGCCGTGCTCTTCTGCCGCCCGCGCCACATCGAACATGAAATCTGGGAGGGCAAGCGCTTCGGCCCCGAGGCCGCCGCGGCGCATTTCGGTTTCGACGACGCCCATCCGCTCGATGCGCTGGACGAACTGATGCCCGCGCTGCTGCAGGACCATGCCACCTTGTACGCGCCCCTGGCCGGCGACAAGCGCAGCGACGGACGCCTGCACCGCTGGCTGACCGCGGCGCGCGAGGCCAGCCGCGGCGGCCATGCGCCGCCTGCGCGCCAACAGGACATCCGGCCGCTGCTGGCCGAGATGCGGCTGATCAAGGACGCCACGGAAATCGCGGCAATGCGGCGCGCGGCCAAGATCTCGGCCGGCGCCCACGTGCGCGCCATGCGCGTCGCCCGCCCCGGCATGCGCGAGTACGAGATCGAGGCCGAACTGCTGTACGAATTCCGCCGGCACGGCGCGCAGTCGGTGGCCTACAACAGCATCGTGGCCGCCGGCGCCAACGCCTGCGTGCTGCACTACCCGGCCGGCGAAGCCGTGTTGCGCGACGGCGACCTGGTGCTGATCGACGCGGGCTGCGAGGTCGACAGCTACGCCAGCGACATCACCCGCACGTTTCCGGTGAACGGCCGCTACAGCGGTCCGCAGCGCGCGCTGTACGACCTGACGGTGGCCGCGCAGGATGCCGCCGCCCAGGCCACGGCGCCCGGCCGCAGCTTCAACGACGGCCATCAGGCCGCCCTGCGCGTGCTGGCGCAAGGCATGCTGGACCTGAAACTCTTGAAAGGCTCGCTGGATGGGGTGCTGGAATCCGGCGACTACAGCCGCTTCTACATGCACCGCACCGGCCACTGGCTGGGCCTGGACGTGCACGATGTGGGCGACTACCGCCAGCCTGGCCCGACCCAGGGCGCCGAACGCCCCTGGCGCCAGCTGGAACCGGGCATGATGCTGACGATCGAGCCCGGCATCTACGTGCGGCCCGCAGACGACGTGCCCGAGGCCTACTGGAACATCGGCATCCGCACCGAGGACGACGCGCTGGTCACGGACGAAGGCTGTGAACTCATCACCCGCGGCGTGCCGGTGCAGGCCGGCGAGATCGAAGCGCTGATGCGCGAGTAGGCGCGCCGGGCTGGCGCTAAAAGACGTAGCCGTCCAGCCAGCCCATGGCGATCCAGGTGTAGACCACCACCATGGCGATGGCGAACATGGACACGATGGCGCCGACCAGGCAGGCCAGGATCGCGACCAGCACCGGACCCCAGCCGGTCCGGGTCGGCCGGCCCAGGCCCTCGTTGTAGAGGCGGTCGAATTTCTCGTCCGGCATCAGCGAGAACACCGCGCTCTCGATGAACCCGTCGACCATGGGAATGAACACCAGGAAGAAGGCGGGGTTGTCGTACCAGACGGGGTAGAAGCTGATAGCGCAGAACAGGCTGATCAGCGTGTATGCGGTCACCAGCCAGGCATGGCGGCGTCCCAGATACCACCAATGCGCCCCCACCGCTCCGAACAGGCAGGCCAGCAATCCGACCGCGACCTTTCCGCGCGGGCGGCGGGTGGAAGCGGCGGAAACGGCGGACACTGGGGATGAGGCCTGGAGCTGCGTCATGTCGATCGACCGGAAAGAGGGCCACGGCGCCAAGACGCGCCGGCTGCTGCGGATTGTAGTGGACGGTTAAAATCCGGGCATGACTTCATCCGCCTTCGACATAGCGATTCTAGGCGCGGGCCCGGTGGGCCGCGTGCTGGCCCTGATGCTGGCCCGCGTGGCGCCCGACCCCGCGCGCATCGCGCTGCTTGCCGGCAGCGCGCCCGCCGCGGTCGCGCCGTCGGCGGCGGTCCCCGCCACGGATCCCCGCGTGCTGGCCATGAACCATGGCAGCCGGGTGCTGCTGGAGTCGCTGCATGCCTGGCCCGAACGCTCGGCCGACATCCGCAACATCCATGTATCGCAGCGCGGCCGGCTGGGCCGCACCCTGATCCAGAACACCGATTTCGGCGTGCCGCAGCTGGGCAGCGTGGTCGCCTATTCCGGCCTGCACGCCAAGCTGGACGAATGCGTGGCCGCTTGCGGCGTCACCGTGCTGCAAGGGCCGCCCGCGCGGATCGGCATGCAGGACGCAGACGGCGTGCGCGTCGAACAAGGCGACGCGACACTGCTGTGCCGGGTCGCAGTGCAATCCGACGGCGCGGGCGCGACCGACGTGCGCCGCGACTACGACCAACATGCGGTGCTGACCACGGCGTACGCCACCCTGCCCCGCCGCGGCTGGGCCTGGGAGCGCTTCACCGCCGAAGGCCCGCTGGCGCTGCTGCCGCACCCGCAGACGCCGGACGCCTATTCGGTGGTCTGGTGCAGCGCGCCCGAGCGCGCCGCCGAACTGGCGGCGCTGGACAACGCCGCGTTTTCGCGGGCGCTGTCCGCCGCCTTCGGCGACCGCCTGGGACGGCTTTCCAGCCAGGCGCCGCGACATGTCTTCCCGCTGGCGCTGAGCGCCCGCCGCGCCCAGGTGCACGGCCGCGTGGCGGCCATCGGCAATGCCGCGCAAACCCTGCATCCGGTCGCAGGCCAGGGCCTGAACCTGGGCCTGCGCGACGCGGCCCGCCTGGCCCAGACGCTGGGCAGCTGGCTGGCCCATCCGGACGTCAATCCCGGTTCCGCCCTGGCGGAATTCGCCGGGGCGCGCCACGTGGACCGCTTCATCACCGCCGGCCTGACCGATCTGATGCCTCGCATCTTCTCGACCGGCCTGGCGCCGGTGGAGCATGCCTGCGGCCTGGCCTTATTGGGGATGGATCTGGCCTCTCCGCTGCGCGCGCCGCTGGCGCAACATCTGCTGCAAGGTTTCCGCGCCTGAACGCTTCCCTATCCGCCCCCGATAATGGGGCGGTTGTCTGCTTTCGCCTTCCCTTGTTACGAATTGTTCTCCAGGTGACAAAGAGGGTACGAGCGAGCCGGTTAAAATGTGAGCATGCGCATAGGTCAATGGACCCTTCCCAACAACGTGCTGGTCGCGCCCATGGCGGGCGTGACGGACCGTCCTTTCCGCCAGCTTTGCAAGAAGCTGGGGGCGGGCTATGCCGTCTCGGAAATGGCCGCGAGCAACCCCAAGCTGTGGGATAGCGTCAAAACCTCCCGCCGCTTGAACCATGACGGCGAGATCGCCCCCATTTCGGTGCAGATCGCCGGCGCCGACCCCGCCATGATGGCGGAGGCGGCGGTGTTCAACGCCAGCAAGGGCGCCCGGATCATCGACATCAACATGGGCTGCCCGGTCAAGAAGGTCTGCAACGTGGCCTCCGGGTCGGCGCTCTTGCGCCATGAAGACCAGATCGCCCGCATCCTGGACGCGGTGGTATCCGCCTGCGCGCCGCTGGACGTGCCGGTGACCCTGAAGACCCGCACCGGCTGGGACCGCGAAAGCCGCAATGCCCTGCGGGTGGCGAAAATGGCCGAAAACGCCGGCATCGCCGCCCTGACCCTGCACGGCCGCACCCGCGCCGACCTCTATACGGGCGAGGCGGAATATGACACTATCCGCGCCGTCAAGGCCGAGCTGAAAATCCCCGTTGTCGCCAACGGAGATATCACTACGCCCGAAAAAGCCCGGCACGTCCTGGATTACACTGGCGCCGACGCGGTCATGATCGGCCGGGCGGCTCAAGGCCGTCCCTGGATTTTCCGCGAAATCGACCACTACCTGCGCACGGGCGAAACACTGGCCCCTCCCTCCTATGGGGAAATGCGCGAGCTGCTGCTCGAACATCTCGACGACCACTACCGGTTTTACGGCGAGCACACCGGCGTACGCACGGCGCGCAAGCACATAGGCTGGTATCTGGACGGCCTGCCGGGGGCGGATTCGTTCTGCGCCCGCATGAATCTGATCGACAACACCCGCGACCAGTGGCGGGCCGTGTCGGACTGGTTCGACCTTATCTCGCGCGACGGCGGATCCCATCCGGCGCCGGTCGCAGAAGCCCTGCTGGCGGCATAACCGCCTCAACACCAACATAAAAATATCTGTACTCAAATGAGCAAGAAAGATGTCCTGGAAGAATGCGTGCGCGCCAGCCTGGAGCGCTATTTCGAAGACTTGGGCGAATCCGAACCCCACGACATGTGGGACATGGTGATGCGCTGCGTGGAGCGCCCGGTGCTTGAAGTGGCGTTGGAAAGGTCGGGCGGCAACCAGTCGCGGGCATCCGAAATGCTGGGCATCACCCGCAACACCCTGCGCAAGAAGTTGCTGGCGCACAATATCCAGGTATAGCTTTCGTGCGCGGGCGGCAGGCGCATCGCGCCGCCCGCTCCCCCAGATTTCCCATCCGACCTGAACGAGAAAGGCGCTCCCGCCCCACTCCGTCCCTCACCATGAAAATCGAA
The DNA here is from genome assembly GCF_014490035.1 of Achromobacter xylosoxidans. Taxonomy (NCBI): domain Bacteria; kingdom Pseudomonadati; phylum Pseudomonadota; class Betaproteobacteria; order Burkholderiales; family Alcaligenaceae; genus Achromobacter; species Achromobacter xylosoxidans. The sequence goes on from NZ_CP061008.1 coordinate 5,645,642, forward strand.
ACCGCCCTGCTTTCGGTGTCCGACAAGACCGGCATCGTTGAATTTGCCCGCGCCCTGGCCGCGCGCGGCGTGCGCCTGCTGTCCACCGGCGGCACCGCCAAGCTGCTGGCCGACTCCGGCCTGACCGTCACCGAAGTGGCGGCCCACACGGGTTCGCCCGAAATTCTCGATGGCCGCGTCAAGACGCTGCATCCGAAGATCCACGGCGGCCTGCTGGCGCGCCGCGACAGCGCCGAGCACATGGACACCATCAAGGCGGCCGGCATCGACCGCATCGACATGCTGGTGGTCAATCTGTACCCGTTCCGCGAAACCGTGGCCAAGCCGGACTGCACCTTCACCGACGCCGTCGAAAACATCGACATCGGCGGCCCGGCCATGCTGCGCGCGGCGGCCAAGAACCACGGCACCGAAGCCGGCGGCGTGACCGTGGTGATCGACCCCGTCGACTACTCGCGCGTGCTGGCCGAAATGGACAAGGGCGGCAACACCTCCTACGGCCTGCGCCTGGCGCTGGCCTCCAAGGTCTACGCCCACACCGCCGCCTACGACGGCGCCATCGCCGCCTACCTGACCAGCCTGGCCGAAGCCGAGCCGAAGCAGGAAGCCGTGCCGGCCCGCAACGAATGGCCCGGCACCCTGACCCTGCAGGTCAAGCAGGAACAGGCCTTGCGCTACGGCGAGAACCCGCACCAGACCGCCGCCTTCTACGTGGACGCACAGCGTCCGGCCGGCCTGCTGGGCAACTACCGCCAGCTGCAGGGCAAGGAACTGTCCTACAACAACATTGCGGACGCCGACGCCGCCTGGGAATGCGCGCGCAGCTTCGAAGCGCCTGCCTGCGTCATCGTCAAGCATGCCAACCCCTGCGGCGTGGCCGTCGCGGCCGACACGCTGGGCGCCTACCAGCAGGCCTTCAAGACCGACCCGACCTCGGCCTTCGGCGGCATCATCGCCTTCAACCGCCCGGTGGACGCCGCCACGGCCGAAGCCGTGAGCTCGCAGTTCCTGGAAGTGCTGCTGGCTCCCGCCTATGACGGCGCCGCGCTGGCCATCCTGGCCGCCAAGAAGAACGTGCGCGTGCTGGAAGTGCCGATGGGCACTGGCCAGAACGCCTTCGACATCAAGCGCGTGGGCGGCGGCTGGCTGGTGCAGAGCCCGGACGCCTACAACGTGCCGCGCGACGCGCTCAAGGTCGTCACCAAGCGCCAACCCACCGAAGCCGAGATGAACGACCTGATGTTCGCCTGGAAGGTCGCCAAGTACGTCAAGTCCAACGCCATCGTGTTCGTGGGCGGCGGCATGACCCTGGGCGTGGGCGCCGGCCAGATGAGCCGTATCGACTCGGCCCGCATCGCCTCGATCAAGGCGGAAAACGCCGGCCTGACCCTGAAGGGTTCGGCCGTGGCGTCGGACGCTTTCTTCCCGTTCCGCGACGGCCTGGACGTGGTGGTGGCCGCTGGCGCGACCTGCGTGATCCAGCCGGGCGGCAGCGTGCGCGACGACGAAGTGATTGCCGCGGCCGACGAGCACGGCATCGCCATGGTGCTGACCGGCACCCGCCACTTCCGCCACTGATGCGCGTCCTCGGCATCGATCCCGGCCTGCGCCGCACCGGCTTCGGCGTGATCGATGCCGACGGCCCGCGGCTGCGCTATGTGGCCAGCGGGACCATCGTGGTCCCGCCGGCGCTGGCGCTGTCCGAACGCCTCAAGGTCATCCTGGACAATCTGCGCCAGGTGGCCCGCGACACGCAACCCGACGTGGCCGCGCTGGAAATCATCTTCCTGAACACCAACCCAGCCTCCACCCTGCTGCTGGGCCAGGCGCGCGGCGCGGCGCTGTGCGCGCTGGCCGACAGTTCGCTGCCCGTGCACGAGTACACCGCGCTGCAGATCAAGAAAGCCGTGGTCGGCACCGGCCGCGCCGCCAAGGAGCAGGTGCAGATGATGGTGCAGCATCTGCTGTCGCTGGATGGCGCGCCCGCGCCCGACTCGGCCGACGCGCTGGCCTGCGCCATCTGCCATGCCCATGCCGGCCCGCTGCAGGACAAGCTCGAACGCCTGGGCGCGTCCCTGCGCATGAGCGGCAAGACCCGCATCCGCAACGGCCGTCTGATCGGCTGAACCTCCGACACGCCGCGATTTTCCGCGAGGCGGGGCCGGTTCCCGCCGCATGCGCGCCCGCGCGTATAGAATCCCCGCATTCGCCGCGCATTCAGCGGCCTCACCATTGCCAGGCCACCATCACCATGATCGGACGCATCACCGGAACCCTGATCGAGAAACTCCCGCCCACCATCTGCGTGGACGTGGGCGGTCTGGGCTATGACATCGACGTGCCCATGAGCACGCTGTACTCGCTGCCCGACACGGGCGCGCGCGTCACGCTCTACACGCACCTGACGGTGCGCGAAGACGCCCACATCCTGTACGGCTTCGCCTCGGCCGGCGAACGCAGCGCTTTCCGCGAACTGATCAAGGTCAGCGGCATCGGCGCGCGCACCGCGCTGTCTGTACTGTCGGGCCTGTCGGTGGCGGACCTGGCGCAGGCCATTACGCTGCAGGAATCGGGCCGCCTGACGCGCGTGCCCGGCATTGGCAAGAAGACCGCCGAACGCCTGCTGCTGGAAATGCGCGGCAAGCTGGGCGCGGACATCGGCGCCTCGCCGCACGCGGCGCCGGACAACCAGTCGGACATCCTGAATGCGCTGCTGGCGCTGGGCTACTCGGAAAAGGAATCGCTGTCGGCGCTGAAGACGCTGCCCGAGGGCGTGGGCGTGTCCGACGGGATCAAGCAGGCGTTGAAGGCGCTGGTGCGCTGAAACCGGCTTACAGGTAGCGCGGAGCCACCGCTTCCAGCCCCGTCGGCACCACGTGCAGTTCGGGCGCGATCGGTCCGCTGCAGATATTGTCGCGGCGCAAGGAGTCCAGGTTGTCGCGCGACATCAGCGGCGTGCCAGGCATGCATTCGAACAGCCGGGCCTGCATGCGGCCCACGCCCATGGGCATGCTGACCACGGGCCGCGGATGGCCGCTCCAGGCGGCGCACAGGCGAGCGATCTCGCCCAGCGTGTAGACCTGGGGCCCGCCCAGTTCATAGGTCTTGCCGCAGGTGTGCGTATTGCCCAGCGCCGAAACGATCGCGGCGACCACGTCGCCCACATAGACCGGCTGCATGCGCACGTGCGCGCCCGCCAGCGGCAGCACCGGCAGCCAGCGCGCCAGGCCAGCGAACATATTGGTGAATTTGTCGTCCGGGCCGAAGACCACCGAAGGGCGGAAGATGGTCCAGCCCCCATCCCGATTGCCCTGGAATTCCTGCTTGATGGCGACTTCGCCGTCGCCCTTGGAACGCTGGTACATGCTGTCGCCGTTGGAATCGGCGCCCAGCGCGCTGATGTGTATCAGCCTGCGCACGCCCTGGCGGCGACACGCTTGCGCGATGCGCTGCGGCAGCAGCACGTGGGCCCGCGCGAACGCCGAGCCATAGGGACGGCCGGCGTTGCCGTGCAGGATGCCCACCAGGTTGATGACCGCGTCGCAACCCTGCGCCAGGCCGTCCAGCGTGGCGTCGTCGTGCACGTCGCATTCGAGCAGGGTGACGGTGGGAAGAATCTGCAGGTCGCGCCCGCGGCTGTAAAGCCGGGTGGGCACGACGATCTGATGCTGATCCGCGGAAAGCCGCGCTACCAGATGACGGCCGATGAAACCGGTGCCGCCGATGACAAGGATACGCATGCCGCAGCCCCTGTTCGTCAGGATTCAGTTCCGATTCTGCCTTGCACACGCTACAACCGCAAGCGCGCATCGGCGGCCCCGCGTGGGGACCGCCCGAGGGGGAATCAACCCGCCAGCAGCTTGGCGTAGGCCGGAAGGTCGACGTTGCCGCCGCTGATGATGACGCCGACCCGCGCGCCGCGTACCGGCACCACGTTCTGCATGACCGCGGCCGCGCCCAGGCAGCCTGTGGGTTCCACCACCATCTTCATGCGTTCGGCGAAGAACCGCATGGTGGTGACCAGCTGTTCGTCCGTGACGGTGACGATGTCGCGCACATGCTGCTGGATGAGCGGGAAGGTCAGGTTGCCCAGGTGGGTCGTGGCGGCGCCGTCGGCCAGGGTCTTGGGCGCCGGGATTCGGACGATTTCACCTTTGCGCAAGGACTGCTGGCCGTCGTTGCCGGCCTCGGGCTCGACGCCGTAGACCAGGCAGCGCGGGCTCAGCGCGTAGGCGGACAGGGCCGACCCCGACAGCAGGCCGCCGCCGCCCAGGCAGACGAACAGGTAGTCCAGTTCGCCCACTTCCTCGAACAGTTCCTTGGCGGCGGTGCCCTGGCCGGCGATCACGTCTTCATGGTCGTAGGGCGGGATCAGGGTGGCGCCGGTTTCGGCCTGGATGCGGCGGGCGATCGCCTCGCGGTCCTCGGTGTAGCGGTCGTAGGTGACGATCTTGCCGCCATAGCCTTCCGTCGCCGCGCGCTTGGCCGCGGGGGCGTCCAGCGGCATGATGATGGTGGCCTGCACGCCTTGCAGCTTGGAGGCCAGGGCGATGGCCTGCGCGTGGTTGCCCGACGAAAACGTGACCACGCCGGCGGCGCGCTGTTCCGGAGTCAGGCGGGCGATGGCGTTGTAGCCGCCGCGGAACTTGAAAGCGCCCATGCGCTGGAAGTTCTCGCACTTGAAGAAGACCGACGCGCCGCTGATCGCATCGGCGGTGGTCGAGGTCAGTACGGGCGTGCGGTGCGCGTTGCCGGCCAGGCGCTCGCTGGCGCGCACGACGTCGTCATAGGTGGGCAATTCGGGCTGCATGGGCTTGGGTCCTTTGATCGCGGAGAATAATCAAAACCTCCGGATGATAAACCCGCGGCCGACTTCGGGCGCCGTCCGGCGCCCGGGTTCGGTCCGATTTGCCGGCAGCCTACTTCCCGAAGAGATCGCCCGAACCCGCCGTGGCGCCGGCCGGCGGAGTCAGCCCCAGGTGGCGCCAGGTGGTCAGCGTGGCGGTGCGGCCGCGCGGCGTGCGCTGCAGATAGCCATGCTGGATGAGATAGGGTTCGATCACGTCCTCGATGGTGTCGCGCTCTTCGCCGATGGCGGCGGCCAGGCTGTCCACGCCGACGGGACCGCCATCGAACTTGTGGATGATGGCTTCGAGCAGCTTGCGGTCCATCAGGTCCAGGCCCTGCGGGTCCACTTCCAGCATGGCCAGCGCGCGGCCCGCAACGTCCGCATCGATGGTGCCGCCGGCCTTGACCTCGGCGTAGTCGCGCACCCGGCGCAGCAGCCGGTTGGCGATGCGGGGCGTGCCGCGGGCGCGGCGCGCGACTTCGGCCGCGCCGTCCGGCGTGATGCCGGCGTTCAGGAGGCCGGCGCTGCGCGTGACGATGTGGCCGAGATCGGCGGCGTTGTAGAACTCCAGCCGCGACACGATGCCGAAGCGATCCCGCAGGGGGTTGGTCAGCATGCCGGCGCGGGTGGTGGCGCCGACCAGGGTGAAGGGCTGCAGGTCCAGCTTCACGCTGCGCGCGGCGGGGCCTTCGCCGATCAGGATGTCGATCTGGAAATCCTCCAGCGCCGGATAGAGGATTTCCTCGACCACGGGCGACAGGCGGTGGATTTCGTCGATGAACAGGACGTCGTTCTTTTCCAGGTTGGTCAGAAGCGCCGCCAGGTCGCCCGGGCGCTCCAGCACCGGACCGGAGGTCTGGCGCAGCTGCACGCCCATTTCATGCGCAATGATGTGGGCCAGCGTGGTCTTGCCCAGGCCCGGGGGACCGAATAGCAACACGTGGTCCAGGGCCTCCCCGCGCTTCCTGGCCGCGGCGATGAAGATCTCCAGCTGCTCGCGGGCGCGTTGCTGGCCGACATACTCGTCCAGCGCCTTGGGCCGCAGGGCGCGTTCGATCGACTCCTCGTTGGGCGAGACCGGCTGCGGCGCCACGATACGGGGGGCGTCGGGACGGGAGGAAAGCGAATCGGACTGGATGGCCATGGTGCGGGAACGACAAAATGCTGAGCAGGATGCATCGTACCGTAGCGCGACCCGCCCCGGGGAGAAGCGAGCGCCCTTGCGGGCGCCCCTAGGACGTCTCGGACAGCGGCAGCTTGACCCGCACGCACAACCCGCCGGAATCCGCCTCGAGCAGCTCCAGCGAGCCGCCATGGGCCCGCGCGATGGCCTCGGCCAGCGCCAGGCCCAGGCCCACGCTGCCGGTGCGCGTGCGCGCGTCGTCCAGGCGGCTGAACGGGCGCAGGGCCTCCTGGCGCCGTTCCGGCACGATGCCGGAACCGTGGTCGGCCACGTCCAGCACCGCGTGGCGACCCTCGTGCCGCAGGCTGACCTGGACCGGCGGCGCGCCATGGTTCAGCGCATTGCCGATCAGGTTGTCCAGCAGGCGGCCCAGCGCCACGGCGTCCGCCTGCACCACCAGGGTTGCAACGTCGTCGCCGGCCCGCAGGCTGATATCGGTGCCGGCGCCCTGCCAGGCGCCCACGCGCTCGGTCAGCCAGTCGGACAGCAGCATCGAGGCGTACCGGTAGGCGGCCGGATCGGTGCCGCGCACAAAGCCGATGAACTGGTCGACCATGTGCTGCATGTCCTGCAGGTCCGCGCGCAGGCCCTCCTTCAGCTTAGAGTCGTCGGCCAGCTCGATGCGCAGCCACATCCGCGACAGGGGTCCCTTCAGGTCGTGCGGCAGGCCCGACAGCAGCGTGCGGCGCACCGAATCGGATTCGGACAGCGCGTCCAGCATGGCGTTGAAACGCTCTCCCAGCACCCGCGTTTCGTGCGGGCCCGACGGCTCGACCCGTTGCGGCTGCCCCGCCGCCAGCCGGTCGGCCGCGTCGGCCAGCCGGGTGATGGGACGCGTGATGTGCCAGGAAAAACCCACCGCCAGCAACAGCAGCAGCCCCAGGCCGCCCAGCCAGGCGGCGATGAACGGCGTCGCGACCGGCGGATCCAGGCGGTCCAGCGGGATGACCAGCCATTCGCGCAGGCGCGGCGCGTCCTCGCTGGCGGGGTTGGGCGCCAGCGAGATGAAGATTTCCGGCGTCGGTCCGCGCGACAGCGCCACGCGCGTGCCGTCGTTCAGGCGTTCATTGAGCTGCTGCACCAGCACGCGCAGATCGCGGCGGATGTCGTCCGGTTCGGGCTGGTAGCGGCGGCTGTGTTCTTCGCGGTCGCGTTCGCGCGCGCGTTCGCCTTCCCTGGCGCTGGCGCGTTCATCGCCGTGTTCCTCGTCGCGCACTTCCGGGGGCGGCGGCGCCGGCGGGCCATGCATCTGCATGTCCGCGGGCGGCGGAGGCGGCGGAGGCGGCGGCTTCGGAGCCGCCTTCGGCGGTGGCCGGCGGCCATTGAAACGCTGCAGCTTGGCCTCGGCGGGCAGCACCCGCGACCACAGCCGCCACTGGTTCTGCGAGGCCGTGCGCACGAAGTCGGCGCGTTCCTCCGCCGGCACCTGCGACACCGCGGCGCGCAAGGTGCGGATGGTGGTGACGATATAGCCGATGGCTACGTCTTCCATGAACTTGTGCCGGAAGTACGAGACCGTCACCAAGGTGGCCGCCTGCGTCAGCAGGACCGAGCCCAGGATCAGCAGGATCAGCCTTGCCCGCAGCGAGCGCGGCACCAGGAAGCCAGGAGCAAAGCGCATCAGGGCGAGAACCGGTAGCCGATGCCCCAGACGGTCTGGATCCAGCGCGGTTGCTTGGGGTCGTCTTCGATGACCCGGCGCAGCCGCAGGATGGCGATGTCGATGGCGCGGTCATTGCGCTCGCCGGCATCGTCATCGCGCGCCAGCGCCAGCAGGCGTTCGCGCGACAGCGGCTTGCCCGCGTTGCGCACCAGCGCCTCCAGCAGATTGATTTCGCCGCCGGTCAGCTTGACCACCGTGCCCTCGCGTGACAGCTGGCGGGTGGAGGGATCGAACACGAAGGGCCCGAACGAGACCGGCGCGTCCTTGGTCAGCGCGGACGGGCCGCGCTTGCGGCGCAGCACGGCCTCGATGCGGGCCAGCAGTTCGCGCGGATCGAAAGGCTTGCCGACGTAATCGTCGGCGCCGGCCTCCAATCCGATGATGCGGTCCACCGCCTCGTCGCGCGCGGTCAGCAGGATGACGGGAATGTCCTCGCCTTGCTCGCGCAGGCGGCGGCAGGCGTCCGCGCCGTCGCCGCCGGGCAGCATGCGGTCCAGCACCAGCAGGTCGGGCGCGTAGCGGGTGATGCGGGACGACAGGTCGGTAGCGTCCGGCGCCAGCAGGGTGTCGTAGCCGTGCCGGTTCAGGTAGTCGGCCAGCAATTGCCGTAAGGCCGGATCGTCGTCGACGACCAGCAGCTTGGTGTGGGGATTGTCCATGGATGCCATAGTGCGGCCCGCCGCCACAAGCCGCAAGAGGCGGGAAATCAACTGAAATATACCTGTTGCACGATGTTGAACGCGTTTACCAGCGCTTTCCCGCCACGGCGCAGCGCCCGATGCGGACTGGCCCTAAAATGGAGCCCGGCCCGCCTTCTGTCCGCTTTGCTAAAAAACGTTTACAGGCAAGGCGACGCTCCCTTTCTACACTGTGCCTATGGTCGCCCCTGCACTCCTCTGGCGAAAAACCCTGTTGCGCGCCGCGCTGGCCGCGGTAGTCGCCTGCCCGATCGCCCCGGCCGCGGCCGATCCGCTTGCGGCGTCCCCTTATATGCCCGCCCCGCCCTCGGCGCGCGGCATCGGCATACTGTCCCCGGTTCAGCCCATGCCCGTGCGCCCCGCGGCGTCGATGGCATCGCGCGCCGTCCCGCTGGATCCGTCCCCTTGCGACATGCAGACCATGGAACCGGCGCTGGACACCAGCGTGCACGGCACGGGCAACGCTGACCTGATCCCCGGCACCGGACTGGGACTGTCCGGCGACGCCCAGCCCGCCCCGGTTCCACAGGATTGCACGGTGCTCGCGACGCCCGAGGAGCCCGCGCCGGACTACTCGCTCACCCTCCAGGACGGGGACCTGCCTCGCATACCCGTGGTCATGATCTCCGGCGTGTCGCGCGCCTCCCGGCCCTGGTTCGCCTCCGCCAGCAGCCAGGAGGGCCTGCGCTACGGCGGCAACCGCAACTGGGTCTACCGGAATACCTCGGGCCCCTCCGTCGCCGTCGGCAACATCGACGCCAGGGCGCCGGCCTGGGGCAGCGGCGCGCCGGTGGGCGGACTGCAGATCTCGAACTGGGCCGGATCCGGCGCCACGGTCCCGGAAGGCAGCTTCGGCTACTCCTCGTCGCTGGGCCGCCTGAACCACATGGATCCCGCCGCCAGTTCCGGAGCCGTGGATTACGGCGACCCGGTGGGCAGCGGCAGCGTGCGTTACGGCCTCACGCCGACGCTGACCCTGGAGGGCCAGATGCAAAGCGCGCCGTCGCTCACGACGCGCGGCATGGGCACCACCTACGCCGCGGGCGACTACGGAACCTTCCGCGCCGGAGCCACGCAAAGCTCGTTCGACGCGGCCAGCGCCTGGCGCTACCGCTTCGACTACAACGTGGCCGTGGCCGACGCCGTCAACCTGGGCTATTCCAACGAGCAGGTCGGCGCGGGCTACGGCGACCTGTCCAGCTACTCGGGCGGCGGCGCTTCGGCGGCGCATACCCGCAACACGCTGTCCGCGGGCGTCCCCATCACCGGCTGGGGCGTACTCAGCGGCACCTACTCGGGGCTGCGGGAAGGCTCTGAGCTGGCCGAGCAGCGCGTGGGCCTGTCGCACAGCATGTTCGTCTCACCCAAGGTCAAGCTGGCGGTGGGCGCGGACCGCGACATCATTTCCGGCAACTACGAATGGCGCGCCAACCTCAGCATGCCCGTGGATACCTTCATGCGCGGCACCTGGCTGAGCTGGTAGGCAGACCGCGGCAAGGACAGAAATCTCCCTGCCGGAAAAGGTCCGGCGGAATTGCGGCTTAAAATCCCTGCCATGATGCTCCCGGCCTACCCCCATGTCTGACGCGCGCGCCCTCGGCGTGTTGCAGCGCGTTTTCGGTTACGAATCCTTCCGCGGCGACCAGCAAGCCATTGTCGAACAGGTGATCGACGGCGGCGACGCGCTGGTCCTCATGCCCACGGGCGGCGGCAAATCGCTCTGTTACCAGATTCCGTCCCTGGTCCGCGAAGGCACCGGCATCGTCGTGTCGCCCCTGATCGCGCTGATGCAGGACCAGGTCGACGCCCTGACCGAACTGGGCGTGCGCGCAGCCTTCCTCAACTCCACCCAGGAGTGGCGGGTGGCCCGCGACGTCGAGCAGGCCTTCCTGGCCGGCGAGCTGGATCTGCTGTACGTGGCGCCCGAGCGCCTGCTGACCGACCGCTGCCTGCAATTGCTGGAACGCGGCCGCATCGCGCTGTTCGCCATCGACGAGGCCCACTGCGTGTCCCAGTGGGGCCACGACTTCCGCCCGGAATACCTGGGCCTGTCGATGCTGCACGAGCGCTGGCCGGACGTGCCGCGCATCGCGCTCACCGCGACCGCCACCGCCGACACCCGCAGCGAAATCGCCCAGCGCCTGTCGCTGGACGATGCGCGCCACTTCGTTTCCAGCTTCGACCGCCCCAACATCCGCTACCGCATCATCGAAAAAAACGAGGTGCGCAAGCAATTGCTGGAAATGATCCAGACCGATCATGAAGGCGAATCCGGCGTGGTCTATTGCCTGTCGCGGGCCCGCGTGGAAGAGACCGCGGAGTTCCTGTGCAACCAGGGCATCGACGCCATGCCCTATCACGCCGGCCTCAGCGCGCAGGTGCGCGCCGCCAACCAGGCGCGCTTCCTGCGCGAGGACGCCGTGGTCATGGTGGCCACCATCGCCTTCGGCATGGGCATCGACAAGCCCGACGTGCGCTTCGTGGCGCACATCGACCTGCCCAAGTCGGTGGAAGGCTATTACCAGGAAACCGGCCGCGCCGGCCGCGATGGACTGCCGGCCACGGCCTGGCTGGCCTACGGCCTGCAGGACGTGGTGCAGCAGCGCCGCATGATCGACGAATCGCCGGGCGAAGAGTCCTACCGCCGCCGCCTGGGCCAGCAGCTGGACGCCATGCTGGGGCTCTGTGAAACCGTGGAATGCCGGCGCGTGCGTCTGCTGGCCTACTTCGGCCAGCAGATCACCGCCTGCGGCAATTGCGACGTCTGCCTGGAACCGCCCCAGGCCTGGGACGGCACGGTTGCGGCGCAGAAGGTGCTGTCCGCCGTCTACCGCCTGTGGAAGGAGCGCGGCCAGCGCTATGGCGCCGGCCACATCATCGACATCCTGCGCGGCAAGGTCACGGACCGCACCAAGCAGCACGGCCACGAAACGCTGAGCGTATTCGGCGTGGGCGCGGACCTGAGCGATACCGCCTGGCGCGGCGTGCTGCGCCAGTTGCTGGCGCAAGGCCTGCTGACGGTGGACCACGAAGGCTACGGCACCCTGGCCCTGACCGAAGGCAGCCGCGCCGTGCTCAAGGGCGAGCGCCAATTGATGCTGCGCCGCGAATCCGAAAAGAAGCCGCGCTCGGGCAAGAGCGGCAGCGGCCGCCCCAAGGCGGCGGCGATTGACCTGCCGGCCGAACTGCAGCCCGTATTCGAGGCTCTGCGCGCCTGGCGCGGCGAAGTGGCCAAGAGCCATGGCGTGCCGGCCTATGTCATCTTCCACGACGCCACGCTGCGTGAGATCGCGCTGGCCCAGCCCGAATCCATGGACGAGCTGAGCCACATCAGCGGCGTGGGCGCCCGCAAGCTGGAAGCCTACGGCGAAGAGATCCTGCAGCGCGTCGCCAGGCCGGTCTTGTGACGGCAGCCCCGGCCGGACTTCCCGGCCGGATCAGCCCGGCGGCGGCAGCAGCGGCACCGGCGCGCGTTCCTTGCCGAACACCGAGCGGTACGCCAGGATGTTGAACACCAGCACCACCGGAATGCCCACGACCGCCCCGGCCAGCACCAGGCGCATCGAGCCCAGCGCGCCCGCGCCGTCCCACAGCGTCATGTCGTCCAGGATCAGGTAGGGGAACAGGCTGTAGGCCAGGCCGCTGAGCATCAGCAGGAACAGGGCCACGCACAGCACGAACGGCAGCCAGCTGAAACGGTCGGCCTTGCCCGGCAACCTCGCCAGCAGCATTTCGGCGGCGACGAAGCCCGCCAGCATCAGCACCCAGACCGTTGCCGCCAGGCTCAGGTGGGCAATGTTGCTCCATTTGTAGAAGATGCCCGCATTGGCCAGGCCCAGCGTGACCGCGATCGCCACCATGCCCACCGCCGTCCAGCGGATGGCGTGGCGCGCCCAGTTGGCGGCGCGGCGCTGCAGATCGCCGTCCACCCGCATGACCAGCCAGGACGCGCCCAGCAGCACATAGGCCGCCACCGCGCACAGGCCCACGAACATGGAGAACCAGCCGTAGCCGGCATCGGACTGGTAGCCGGTGGCGATGCGGCCCAGCAGCATGCCCTGGCCGAAAGCGGTGATCAGCGACCCCGCCCAGAAGCCGAAAATCCAGCGCGGCTTCATTTCGTTGCGCGCACGGATGCGGAACTCGAACGAGACGCTGCGCAGCACCACGCCCAGCACCATGCAGGTGAGCGGTCCGTAGAGCTTGCCCAGCACCGCGCCCCAGGCGAACGGGAACGCCGCCGCGAACAGGCCCATGCCCAGCAGCAGCCAGAATTCATTGGCGTCGCGCCACGGGCTCAGCAGGCTCATCATGCGGCCGCGCTCGTGTTCCGGCGCCAGTTGCAGCAGGATGCCCACGCCCAGGTCGAAGCCGTCCAGCACCATGCCCGCGGCAATCACCACGAACAGCAGGGCCATGAAGGCCAGCGGCATCCAGAAAGAGGGATCGTCGGGGTTGAGGCCCTGGGAGGCGGCCAGCATGGCGATCATGGCGTGCCTCCAGCCAGTTTGCGCACGGGCACGACGCCATAGCGCGCCGCGTGGAACAGCATGCCGACGAACGCCGCAAGCAGCAGCAGGTACAGCACGCCATAGCCGATCAATCCGTACAGCACGGTGCTGGAGGCCACGATGCCCAGCACCTCGGACTGCGTGACGGTGCCGTTCACCGCGAACGGCTGCAAGCCCAGGATGGATACCCACCACCCGGCCACGACGGCGATGGCGCCGGAGAACATCATGCCGCACAGCACCCGCTGCCACCAATGCGGCAGCGTGGACGGGTCCAGCCCGCGCCGGAACGTCCACAGGAAGGTCACGCAGGCCACTGCCAGCATCAGCAAGCCCAGCCCTGCCGCCACGCGCAGCGACCAGAAGGTCAGCGCCACCGGCGGCAGCATGCCCGAATACTTGTCCAGGCCGCGGTAGGTGCCGTCCTGGTTACGGTGCAGCCACATCCCGCCCATGTTGCGCAGGGTCACGTCGGCCACATTGGTATGGGCACGCGCATCGGGCCAGCCGAACAGCACCAGTTGCGGCTCTGCGCCGCTTTCCCAGTAGCCCGCGGCGGCGGCGGCCTTGGCGGGCTGCAGCTTGGCGATCATCTGCCCGGCGCCGGTCGCCACCGGCAACTGCATGAACGCCCCCACCACGGCGACCACCAGCGCGGTCTTGAACGCGTTGCGCTCGCCGTCGCCCAGCGGACGCCGCAGCGCCTGCAGCGCGGTCACGCCCATCATCAGGAACGCGGCGGCCAGGGCCGCGCCCACCATCACCACCGCCATGCGCCATCCCACGGAGGGATTCAGCACCACGGCCATCCAGTCATAGACCTGGTAGCGTCCATCGACCAGCAGCGCGCCATCCGGCGTCTGCATCCAGGATTGCAGCGCCAGCACCCAGAACACCGCCACCAGTTGCCCCACCGCCACCATCAGCACGGCCAGCGTATGGGCGCCATCCGACACGCGGCGCTGACCGAACAGCATGACGCCCAGGAAACAGGACTTGAGAATGAAGACCGAAAGTATGGCGTAGCCCAGCAAGGGCCCGGCGACGTTGCCGATCTTGTCCATGAGGCCGGCCCACAGGCTGCCCAGCTGGATCAGCACCGGCACGCTGGCCGCCAGCGTCAGCACGAAGGCCAAGGCGAAAATCCGCACCCAGAAGCGGTAGGCGGCTGTCCAGCCGCCCTGGCCGGACCAGCGCGCCCTGATCTTGAAGAACAGCAGCACCCAGGCGAGCGCCAGGGAGAAGGCCAGGAAAAACGCCAGAAAGCTCAGGCTGGCCACGAACTGCGTGCGGGCCAGGGATAACGTGGATATGTCCATGATGGCCCGTAGTGTAGAGCCAGTTACATGACTGTGGGGACAGTTTGAAACCGGTTGCACCGGCAGCAAAAAGGCCTCGCCTGCGGAACGTGGCAAAATTGACTCTTTGTCGCTGCTTTTTCCTATTCTTTCAAGAATGACCTCCGCCACGACGCCGACCCCTGCCGCATCAAATTTCCTGCTCAACATCGTTCAAGACGACCTCGAAGCCCAGCGCTTCGCAGGCAAGCGTTGGGCGGGCAAGCCTGGCCCGGCGGCCTTGCAACAACAAGGCGGACTGGATTCGGCCCGCATCCGCACGCGCTTTCCGCCGGAGCCCAACGGCTACCTGCACCTCGGCCACGCCAAGAGCATCTGCGTGAACTTCGGGCTGGCCCGCGATTTCGGCGGCGTCTGCCACCTGCGCTTTGACGACACCAATCCGGAAAAGGAAGACCAGGAATACGTCGACGCCATCATCGAGGCCGTGCACTGGCTGGGCTTTGACTGGAAGGCCGACGGCAACGACAACCTGTACTTCGCCAGCGACTACTTCGGCTACATGTACGAGTTCGCCGAAGCGCTGGTCGAGGCCGGCCACGCCTACGTCGACGAGCAGAGCCCCGAAGAAATCCGCGCCAACCGCGGCACGCTGACCGAACCCGGCACCGACTCGCCCTGGCGCAACCGCCCGGCGGCCGAATCGCTGACGCTGCTGCGCGAAATGCGCGACGGCAAGCACCCGGACGGCAGCCTGGTGCTGCGCGCGAAGATCAACATGGCGTCGCCCAACATCAACCTGCGCGACCCGGTCATGTACCGCGTGCGCCACGCCCATCACCACCGCACCGGCGACCAGTGGTGCATCTACCCGATGTACAGCTGGGCGCACCCGGTCGAAGACGCGCTGGAAGGCATCACGCACAGCGTCTGCACGCTGGAATTCGAAGACCAGCGCCCGTTCTACGACTGGATCCTGGCGCGCCTGGCCGAACTCGGCAAGCTGGCGCAGCCGCTGCCGCACCAGTACGAATTCGCGCGCCTGAACGTGAGCTACGTCGTCACCAGCAAGCGCAAGCTGCTGCAGCTGGTGCGCGAAGGCCACGTGGACGGCTGGGACGATCCCCGCATGCCGACCATCTTCGGCCTGCGCCGGCGCGGCTACACGCCCTCCTCGATCCGCCTGTTCTGCGACCGCACCGCCGTGTCCAAGTCCGACTCGCGCATCGACTACAGCCTGCTGGAACAAGCGGTGCGCGACGACCTGGACCCGGTCGCCCCGCGCTCGGTGGCCGTGCTGGATCCGCTCAAGCTGGTCATCACCAACTACCCGAAAGGCCAGACCGAGATCTGCACCGCGCCGCGCAACCCGCACGATCCCGAAGCCGGCGTGCGCGAGTTCCCGCTGTCGCGCGAACTCTGGATCGAACGCGACGACTTCCGCGAAGAAGCGCCCAAGAAGTACTTCCGCCTGTTCCCGGGCAATACCGTGCGCCTGAAATACGGCTACGTGGTGCGCTGCACCGGCTTCACCAAGAACGAAGCCGGCGAGATCATCGAGGTCCAGGCGGAATACCTGCCGGAAACCAAGAGCGGCACGCCGGGCGCGGACAGCGTCAAGGTCAAGGGCAACATCACCTGGGTCAGCGCGGCCCATGCGGTGCCCGCCCAGATCCACCTGTACGACCGCCTGTTCGCCGACGCGCGTCCCGATGGCGGCGACAAGGACTTCCTGGCCTGCCTGAACCCGAATTCCAAGCTGACCGTCACGGCCTGGCTGGAGCCGGGCACCGTCGCCACGCCGGGCGCCACCTGGCAGTTCGAACGCCTGGGCTACTTCACGGCCGACCTGAAGGAATCCAGCCCCGAGGCGCCGGTGCTCAACCGCATCGTGACCCTGCGCGACTCCTGGGCGCAAGGCTGACGCGCCGCGTCCGCATTGCAGGAAATAGGCGCTGAAAGGCGCCTTTTTCTTTGGGCTCGCCCCCTGCGCATGCCGCCCCGGGGCGGGTTATCATCCCCCGAACCCCGCAGCCGGTCGAGCGCGCCGTTTCCCGGCGCCGGAACCGCCAGCCACAATCAAGATGAACACTGAATCCCTAGCCCTGGACTTCAAAAGCGCCACCCTCTATGCCATCCGGGTGGTCCTGCACAGCGCCGACCCTGAACGCCTGAACGCCGCCCTGGCCAAGCGCATGGCCGATGCCGGCAGTTTCTTCGAAAACGAACCCGTGGTCATCGACGCCAGCCGCGTCGAGGAAAAAATCGATTGGACCGCCCTGGTGGCGGCATTGCGCGGCCATAACCTGCCTCCCATCGGCGTGGTCGCCGAAGGCGCCAACCTGGAAGCCGCGCGCGCGGCGGGCCTGACGCCGGTGGAACTGTCCACGCCCGCGGCCCGGCCCGCGCCGGTGATCGACACCGCGCCGCCCAACGATGTCTCCACTCCGGTACCCTCGGTGCCGGCCGCCGCGGTCGAAACCGCAGCCGCGCCCACAGAAGTCGCCGCCGAAGCCGCCGAGCCCGACGCGCCCGCCGGCAAGACCGCGGACGAGCCGCTGCCCGCCCGCGCGGCCAGCAACACCACCTCGGCCCCCAGCCCCACCCCGGCCGCGCCGCACTCGTCGTCGGCGCTGGTCATCACCAAGCCGCTGCGTTCCGGCCAGCGCGTCTACGCACGCCATACGGACCTGGTGGTGATCGGCATGGTGAGCCAAGGCGCGGAAGTCATCGCCGACGGCAACGTCCATGTCTACGGTCCCTTGCGCGGCAAAGCGATGGCGGGCGCGCGCGGCGACACTTCGGCGCGCATTTTCACGACCCACCTGGACGCTGAACTGCTGGCCGTGGCCGGCGTGTACCGCGTGGTCGAGGACAAGCTCGACCGCACGCTGCAGAACCAGCCCGCGCTGGTCCGCCTGGACGGCGACACGCTGCGCATCGAAGCCCTCAAGGCTTGATATCCGGAATCTGGCCGCCAGCAGCGGCCGAGGCGCACGCGCAGACACCCGCGCAAATTTCAACACATCCTGTAAGAAGCCTTACAAGGGCTTTTTGCTTTACGATAACGCGATTTATTCGAACATAAGGGTTTGATCGTCATGACACGCATTGTTGTGGTGACTTCCGGCAAAGGCGGCGTGGGCAAAACCACGACCAGCGCCAGTTTTTCTGCGGGACTCGCGATGCGGGGCCACAAGACCGCTGTCATCGACTTCGATGTCGGCCTGCGCAACCTCGACCTGATCATGGGCTGCGAACGTCGCGTCGTGTACGACTTCGTCAACGTGATCCAGGGCGAAGCCACGCTCAACCAGGCCCTCATCAAGGACAAGCAGCTCGAAAACCTGTTCATCCTGCCCGCCTCGCAGACGCGCGACAAAGACGCGCTGACGCAGGAAGGCGTGGAAAAGGTCATCAACGACCTCAAGGGCATGGGCTTTGACTACATCGTCTGCGACTCGCCCGCCGGCATCGAAACCGGCGCGCTGATGGCCGCCTACTTCGCCGACGACGCACTGGTCGTGACCAACCCGGAAGTCTCGTCGGTGCGCGACTCCGACCGCATCCTGGGCATCCTGGCCGCCAAGTCCAAGCGCGCCGTGGAAGGCGACGAGCCCGTCAAGGAATACCTGCTGCTGACGCGCTACAGCCCCAAGCGCGTGGTCGACGGCGAAATGCTGTCGCTGGGCGACATCGAGGACATCCTGCGCATCAAGCTGATCGGCGTGATCCCCGAATCCGAAGCGGTGCTGCAAGCGTCGAACCAGGGCCTGCCGGCCATCCACCTCAGAGACACCGACGTTTCCGAAGCCTACAAGGACGTCGTGGCCCGTTATCTTGGCGAAGACAAGGCCCTGCGCTTTACCGACTACGAAAAGCCCGGTTTCCTGAAACGCCTGTTCGGAGGCAAGTAAGCAATGTCCTTCCTGTCGTTTCTGCTTGGTCAAAAGAAGACCTCCGCATCCGTCGCCAAGGAACGGTTGCAGATCATCCTGGCCCACGAGCGGGGCCGCGGCGACTCGCCCGATTACCTGCCGCAGTTGCAGCAGGAGCTTATCGCCGTCATTTCGAAATACGTGAAGATCAACCCCGAGGACATCAAGGTGCACCTGGAACGCCAGGACACGCTGGAGGTCCTGGAGGTCAAGATCGAAATGCCTCAGAACGAGACCTGATGCGGCTGCGCGGCGCAGGGGCATACTTGCCGCCGCGCACAGCCCAGGTCAAAAAAATGCCCGGCATTGCCGGGCATTTGCTTTGGGGCGGTGAACGCTTAACGCTTGCCGACCTGATCGCCGATGACGCCGCCGATCGCCGCTCCGCCCACCGTTCCGAGGATGCCGCCGTTGGTGATCACGGCGCCTGCCACGCCGCCCAGGGCAGCGCCACCGACGGTGCTCTTCTGGCGATGGCTCATGCCGTCCCAGGACGAGCAACCAGCCATGGCGGCGGTCAGCGCCAGCGCAACACAGATTTTGGAGAGAGATGCGATTTTCATATTTGTGGTTCCTATTCTCGTACCCGGGAGCCGCGCATGAAACTGGATGCGAGCGCGCGGCGCCCATGAGGGCCTGGAACCTTCAGGATCGCAAAATATTCTTGCCCTGGCTGTGAAGTTTGCCCATGAATTGTGTCAAAGGGCGAGTTAATCTTTGCGCGCCCCAGGGACATTGTTGCAGCGGTCGGCCGCTATTTGACCAGACGTAACACCTCGCGGAAACGCGGGTGTTCACAAGTCCGCATCCATTCAAAGATCGCCATTTCGGACGTGACGATTTCAGCGCCATGCGCACGCGCGCGGCGCAGCGCCGCGTGATGATCGGCAGGCTTGCGCGAGCCCGCCGCATCCGCCACCAGCACCGCGTGGTAGCCCAGGTCGATCAAACCGATCACGGTTTGCAGCACGCAGATGTGCGCTTCGCAGCCCGCCACCAGGATGGTCTTGCGTGCGGCCGGCAACCAGGCCTCGAAGCCCGGCTCCAGCGCCGAAGAGAAGTGCATTTTCTGGAAGGCGCTCTGGACCTGCTCGCGCAACGGTTCCACGGTGGCCCCCAGCATCTTGGCATGGTGCTCGGTGGCCACTACCGGCACCTCCAGCAGGCGCGCAGCCTGCGCCAGCTTGTGCGCGGCGTTGAGCACCGCCTCGTTGTCGTGGATGACGGGCATCAGACGCCCCTGCATGTCGACGATCAGCAGGGTGGAATCGGTAGCGGACAACAACATTGCGCGGTGCTCCAGGAAGTAGTCCCCAAGGCCGGTTCACACAGAACGAAGCCTTGAACAGCCCCTAGCATACCCCCGGCAAAAAAAATCCCGGCGCGAGGCCGGGATTCTTGCAGGCGCCGATTACTTCAGGGCCTTGTAGCGCAGGCGCTTGGGCTTGGCGCCCTCTTCGCCCAGGCGGCGCTTCTTGTCGGCTTCATATTCCTGGTAGTTGCCGTCGAAGAACACCACTTGCGAGTCGCCTTCGAAGGCCAGGATGTGCGTGGCGATCCGGTCCAGGAACCAGCGATCGTGGCTGATGACCATGACGCTGCCGGGGAACTCCAGCAACGCGTCTTCCAGCGCGCGCAGGGTTTCGACGTCGAGGTCGTTGGACGGTTCGTCCAGCAGCAGCACGTTGCCGCCGGCGATCAGCGTCTTGGCCATGTGCAGGCGGCCGCGTTCACCGCCCGACAGCTGGCCCACGACCTTGTTCTGGTCGCCACCCTTGAAGTTGAAGCGGCCCAGGTAGGCGCGCGACGACATTTCGAACTTGCCCACCGTGAGCAGGTCGGCGCCGTCGGCCACCGCGTCGAACACGGTCTTCTTGTCTTCCAGCGCATCGCGCGACTGGTCGACATAGGCCAGCTTGACGGTCTGGCCGATGTTGACCTCGCCCGAATCCGGCTGCTCGCGGCCCGCGATCATGCGGAACAGCGTGGACTTACCGGCGCCGTTGGCGCCGATGATGCCGACGATGGCGCCGGGCGGCACCTTGAAGCTGAGGTTGTCGATCAGCAGACGGTCGCCGTAGGCCTTGCTGACGTTGTTGAATTCGATGACTTCGTTGCCCAGGCGCTCGCCCACGGGAATGAAGATTTCCTGGGTTTCATTGCGCTTCTGGTATTCGTAGGACGAGAGTTCCTCGAAGCGGGCCAGACGCGCCTTGGCCTTGGCCTGGCGGCCCTTCGGGTTCTGGCGCACCCACTCCAGTTCCTTCTTGATGGTCTTCTGGCGGGCGGATTCCGACGCCTCTTCCTGCTTCAGGCGGTCTTCCTTCTGCTCCAGCCACGAGCTGTAGTTGCCCTTCCAGGGAATGCCATAGCCGCGATCCAGTTCCAGGATCCATTCCGCCGCGTTGTCCAGGAAGTAGCGATCGTGGGTCACGCCGACCACGGTGCCCGGGAACTTGTGCAGGAACTGCTCCAGCCATTCCACGCTCTCGGCATCCAGGTGGTTGGTGGGCTCGTCCAGCAGCAGCATGTCGGGCTTGGACAGCAGCAGGCGGCACAGCGCGACGCGGCGCTTTTCACCGCCGGAGAGCTTGCCGACGATGGCGTCCCAGGGCGGCAGGCGCAGCGCGTCGGCGGCGATTTCCATCTGGTGCTCGATGTCGTCGGCGCCGCTGGAGGCGGCAGCGGCGATGATGGCTTCAAGCTCGGCCTGCTCGGCGGCCAGCGCGTCGAAATCGGCGTCCGGCTCGGCGTAGGCGGCATAGACCTCGTCCAGGCGCTTCTTGGCCGTGACGACGGCGCCCAGGCCCTCTTCCACCGACTGGCGCACCGTGTGCTCGGGGTTGAGCTGCGGTTCCTGCGGCAGGTAGCCGATGTTCAGGCCCGGCATGGGAATGGCTTCGCCTTCGATTTCGCGATCGACGCCGGCCATGATCTTCAGCAGCGTCGACTTGCCCGAGCCGTTCAGGCCCAGCACGCCGATCTTGGCGCCAGGAAAAAACGAAAGCGAAATGTCGCGCAGGATCTGCCGCTTGGGCGGCACGATCTTGCCGACGCGGTTCATGGTGTAGACGTATTGGGCCATGGGCTCGTATATAGGAGATATAGCTGATGAATCGTCGATTGTAGGCCGGAACCCTGACCCGCGTATGTCCACCGCCAAATGGCCGGCCCACGCCGCGGAACCGCCCCTTCAGGCGGCCTTGGGCCGCGCCGCCCGGCCGCCGGCGCGCATCTGCGCCAGCATCACGCCGGCCAGCGCCATCGCCCCGCCGACGATGTGGAACAGATGGGGTTTTTCATCCAGGAACACGGCCGCGATCGCCACCGTGGCTACCGGCATGAGGTTGAGGAAAATGCTGGCGCGGTTGGGGCCCAGGTGCTTGACGCCCTGCATCCACAGGAAGGGCGCGAACAGCGACGGGAACACCGCCGCATACAGCACCAGCGGCAAGTTGTCGCCGTTGAGCGGCGAAGGCGGCGCCATCAGGAAAGCCGGCAGCTGGAACAGCACGCCGAAAGCCACCTGCACATACAGCGACTGCCACGGCCCCACCGGCAATGCCCAACGGCGCAGCAGCACGCCGTACAGCGCATAGGCCAACGCGCCCACACCCATCAGCAGGTCGCCGCGGTTGGCGCCCACTTCCAGCAGCCGGGCGGGATCGCCCTCGCCGATCAGCAGGGCCAGGCCCGCCAGCGACAGCAGGCCGCCCAGCATGGCCATGACCGAGGGCAGTTCGCGCAGCAGCAGCGCCACCACCGCGATGGTCATCAGCGGAATCATCGCCGTGATGATGCCCATATTGGTCGCGGTGGTGCTGGCGGCCGCCACATAGGCCAGGCCCTGGTACAGGGCCATGCCCAAGCCCCCCAGCACCGCCAGTTTGGGCAGGTGGGGCAGGATCTGGCGGCGCTGCGCCCAGACGCCCGGCAGCACGAACGGCGTCAGCACCACGCCGGCCAGGGCCCAGCGGTAGAAGCCGATGGCGGCCGGCGCGATGGCGCTGGCCGCCATCTTGGTGACGATCATGTTGACCGACCAGATCAGGGCCGCCAGCAGCGGATAAAGCAGATAACGGGCGGGAACATGGGGAGAGGAGACTCGGGTCATGAGGGCAATGCGCAGAGATGGATAAGACAGGGCCAGTGTAGGATCTGTCCGACCTGATGTATATAATGAAAAACAGACAAAATCAGACGAAGTTCCGACATGTCCGCCATCGATACCGCGCCTGCCCTGGCCAGCCACCTGCCCTATCCGCTGGCCTGCCGCATCCTGCATTTCACGCCGAACTCGCGCATGAAGCGCCACAGCTCGCCCTGGGCGGAACTGAACTTCGCGATCTCCGGCATCATGGAAATCGGCATCCGCGGCGTCACCTACCTGTCGCCGCCGCAGTACGCCATCTGGATTCCACCGCATGTCGAGCACTGCTGCCAGAACGAAGGCGAGGTGCACTACGCCTGCATCGACATCCCGGCCGCGGCCTGCGCCGGCCTGCCCGCGGAACCGTGCACGCTCGAGATCAGCCCGGTCATGCGCGCGATCCTGGCCGACTTCGAACGGCGCGGCATCAGCTATCCGGATACGCCGGAAGACCGGCGCATGGCGCAGATCGTCATCGACCAGGCGCGCCAGGCGCGGGCTTACGCCAGCTACCTGCCGTCCACCTCCGATCCTTTGCTGGCGCCCATCCTGTCGGCGCTGCAGCACAGTCCCGGCGACAAGCGCGGCGCCGCGCACTGGGCCGCCACGGCGGGCATTACCGAACGCACGCTGCTGCGCCATTGCCAGCTGCACCTGGGCATGTCGTTCAATGAATGGCGTCTGCGGCTGCGCGTGGTCAGCGCCCTGGGCATGCTGGATGCCGGCCGGCCGGTCCAGTCCGTGGCGCGCGAGCTCGGCTACAGCACGCCCTCGGCCTTCATCGCCATGTTCCAGCGGCTCACCGGCGAGTCGCCGGACAACGCGCGCAGGCGCAGCCAGGGCGGCGCACCCGCGCCATGACCCCGGAGAACCGCGTAATCCAAGCGCCTGATGCAAGACGCGGCCGATCGCGAGACAATACGGCTGTAGCCAGGGTCTGCCAGCAGGCCCGTATCTTGCCGTGCCGTCGCGGCTTCATCGCGCCCAGGAACCCCTTCATGTCTGCCTCCGCCACTCCCCCCGCCTCCTTGACCCACTTCAGCGCCGCTGAACTGGACATGCTGGCCAAGACCGCCGACGCGCTGAGCGCGTACCTGGGCAAGCCCGTGCTGGCCGAAGTGGTGCTGGGCGATGACGGCACCGAATGGGTGACCTATGGCGTGCCCATGGATGAAAACGCCAAGCCCGACGAGGACCAGACCCACGTGCAGCTGGGCGGCGCCGGCGCCCGCCTGCTGGGCAACCGCGGCGGCCTGCCCCAGTCCGACGACGACACCTACGACTGCCTCTATCTCTGGGCCATCGAGATCTCGCTGAACGAGGGCGAGCGCTTCATCAAGCTGGACCACGACGGCGAAGAATCGGCCTGGTCCGACAGTCTGGAAGACGTGCTGCCGTTCGCCCTGTCGGAAGAACCCGTGCCGGAAGACCCGGACGCGGAGGACGACGAAGACGACGAGGACGAAGCGGACGAGGACGATGAGGATGATGCGGACGGCCACGGCCACGATCATCCTCACGACCACAACCACCGCCACTGAGCCAGCGCCGGACGGCGGGTTGCGGCCGGCATGGCCGCGCAACCGCGCCGTCCGCGAATCAGACCGAGATCCGCCCTTCCTGCACGGCGTGGCAGGCCACCACCGACACTCCCGCAGCCATCGCCACCGGCGCCTCGGACTTGCAGCGCTCGTTCGCATGCGGGCAGCGCGGATGAAAGGTGCAGCCCGACGGCGGGTTCAGCGGATTGGGCACCTCGCCCGCCACCGCGGTGCGCGGCTTGCCCGCGCCATTGATGTCGGGAATGGCCTCCAGCAGCATGCGCGTGTACGGATGCCGCGGCCGCGCGAACAGCTCGTCGCGCGGCGCCACCTCCACCATGCGGCCCAGGTACATCACCCCCACCCGGTCGGCCACGTGGTGCACCACCGCCAGGTTGTGGGAAATGAACAGATAGGTCAGCCCCAGGTTGCGCTGCAGATCCTTCATCAGGTTCAGCACCTGCGCCTGCACCGACACGTCCAGCGCCGAGGTCGGCTCGTCGCACACCAGGAATTCCGGATTCACCGCCAACGCCCGCGCGATCGAGATGCGCTGGCGCTGGCCGCCTGAAAACTGGTGCGGATAACGGCCTTGGTCGGCCGGGTCCAGGCCCACCTGCTTGAGCAGCTCGCCCACGCGCGCGCTGCGCTCGTCAGGCGTCATGGCGGTATGGGTCAGCATGGGTTCGGCGATGATGCGGCCCACGCGCCAGCGCGGATTCAGGCTGGCATAGGGATCCTGGAAGATCATCTGCAGGCGCTTGCGCAAGGCGCGGCCGCCCGGCTCCGACATGCGCGACAGCGGTTGGCCGTCAAAGCGGATATCGCCGCGGGTCAGACCGTACAGCCCCACCAGCATGCGCGCCACGGTCGACTTGCCGCAGCCCGATTCGCCCACCAGCGCCAGCGTTTCGCCGCGCGCGATCTCGAACGACACCCCATCGACGGCGCGCAGCATCACGCGCGGCTTGCCCGCCAGCTTGCGTTCCAGCCACGGCGGCGACACATCGAACCAGCGCGCGGCGTCCTTTACTTCCACCAAGGGCGTCGTCATGCGGCCACCTTATCGTTGTTGTCGTGCAGCCAACAGGCCGCGCGGGACGTGCCGGCCGCCATCAGCTCCGGACGCTCCACGCCGCAGCGCGGCAGGCGCTGGCCGCAGCGCGGATTGAAGGCGCAGCCTGGCGGAATGGCGTTCAGGCGCGGCATGCTGCCGTCGATCTGCACCAGCCGTTCGGAATGCCCTTCCAGCGACGGAATCGATCCCATCAGCCCCGTCGTGTAGGGATGGCGCGGCTTGTGAATCACGTCGGCCACCGGGCCGATCTCGGCCACGCGGCCCGCGTACATCACCGCGACGCGGTCGGCGGTCTCGGCGATCACGCCCATGTCGTGCGTGATCAGCATCACCGCCGTACCATTTTCGCGGCACAGGCGCTTGAGCAGTTCGATGATCTGCGCCTGGATCGACACGTCCAGCGCGGTCGTGGGCTCGTCCGCCACCACCAGCTTGGGTTCGGCCGCCAGGGCCAGCGCGATCACCACGCGCTGGCGCATGCCGCCGGAAAACTGGTGCGGGTAATGGTCGATGCGTTCCCGCGCGGCCGGAATGCCAGTCGATGCCAGCAGCTCCACCGCCCGTTCGCGCGCCTGGGACCAGCTCAAGTCCAGGTGCGTCACGATGGTTTCCGCCAATTGCCGGCCCACCGTGTACAGCGGGTTCAGCGAGGTCAGCGGATCCTGGAACACTGCCCCGATCTCGCGGCCGCGCACGCGGCGCATCTGCTCGTCGGGGAGGTTGTCGATGCGGCGGCCCGCCAGCAGGATCTCGCCCGCGGCGATGCGCCCCGGCGGCTCCAGGAGGCCGATGATGGATGCGCCGGTCAAGGATTTGCCGGCGCCGGATTCGCCCACTACGCCCAGGACTTCGCCAGCCTGGATGGAAAAGGACACGTCGTCCAGGGCGCGCAGCGTGCCGCGGCGCGTGGGGAATTCCACGCGCAGATTGCGGACTTCTAGAAGTGCGCTCATGTAAACCTCAATTCAGCCGGGGGTTGAGCGCATCGCGCAGCCAGTCGCCTAGCAAGTTGACCGACAGCACCAGCAGCACCAACGCCGCGCCGGGGAAGATGGTGATCCACCATTCCCCTGAAAACAGGAAGTCGTTGCCGATGCGGATCAGCGTGCCCAGCGACGGCGCGGTCGGCGGTACGCCTACGCCCAGGAACGACAGCGTGGCTTCCGTGATGATGGCCGTGGCCAGATGCACCGTGGCCAGCACCAGCACCGGACCCAGCACATTGGGCAACACGTGGCGGAACATGATGACGGGCGAGGCCACGCCGATCACGCGCGCCGCCTGCACGTATTCGCGGTTCTTCTCCACCAGGGTGGAGCCGCGCACCGTGCGCGCATACTGCGGCCAGCCCGCCAGCGCGATCGCGCCGATCAGCACCGGGAAGGCGATCAGCTCGTGCAGATCGCGCGGCACCGCCGCCCGCGCCACGCCGTCGATCAGCAGCGCGATCAGAATGGCGGGGAACGACAGCTGCACATCGGCGATACGCATGATGAAGGCGTCGATGCGCCCGCCCGCGTAGCCCGAGATCAGCCCCAGCACGATGCCGATCACCATGGACAGCAGCACCGAGGCCAGGCCGATCAGCAGCGACACGCGCGTGCCGTACAGAATGGCCGAGTACAGGTCGCGGCCCTGGCTGTCGGTGCCCAGCAGATAGGTGGGCAGGCCATTGGCCTCCCAGGCGGGCGGCAGCAAGGCGTCCAGCAGTTCCACCTTGGTCAGGTCGAACGGGTTGTGCGGCGCCACCCAACCGGCCCCGAAGGAGCCGATCAGCAGGAGCGCCAGCATCACGGTGGCGACGATGGCCACGGGCGCCCGGCGCCAGGCCCAGGCGATGTCGCTGTCCCACCAGCGTTTGAGTACGGCGCGCATCAGTGAGCCCCCCCGCCGCGGGTCAGCCCGGAACGCAGGCGCGGGTCCACGACAAAATACAAAAGATCGACGATCAGGTTGATCACCACGAACACCAGCGCAATCAGGCACAGGTAGGCCGCCATGACCGGCACGTCGGCGAATTGCACCGCCTGGATGAACAGCAGGCCCATGCCCGGCCACTGGAACACGGTTTCCGTGACGATGGCAAAGGCGATGATGCCGCCCAGCTGCAGGCCGGTGATGGTGATGACCGGCACCATGGTGTTCTTCAGCGCGTGGCCGAAGTGGATGGCGCGGCGCTTCAGGCCGCGGGCGCGGGCGAACTTGATGTAGTCCGAACGCAGCACCTCCAGCATCTCCGAACGCACCAGGCGCAGCACCAGGGTCATCTGGAACAGCGACAGGGTGATGGACGGCAGGATGAGATGCTTCCAGCCCGTGGCGGTGAACAGGCCCGAGGACCACCAGCCCACGCTCACGGTGTCGCCCCGCCCGTAGCTGGGCAGCCAGCCCAGTTGCACGGAGAACACCAGGATCAGCAGGATGCCGATCAGGAAGGTAGGCAGCGACACGCCCAGCAGCGAACCGGCCAGCAGCAGCTGGGACAGCAGGCTGTTGCGCTTGAGCGCCGTGTACACGCCCAGCGGCACGCCCACCAGCAGCGCCAGCAAGGCGGCCACCATGGACAGTTCCAGCGTGGCCGGCAGGCGGGATTTCAGCAGGGTGGAAACGGGTTCGCTCTGGCGCAGGGATATGCCGAAATTGCCCTGCAGGGCGTTGGCCACGAAATGGCCGAATTGGACGATGGCGGGCTCGTTCAGCCCCAGGCGCTCACGTAGTTCGATGCGCTCGGCATCGGTGGCGTCCTGCCCCAGCATGATGGTGACAGGGTCGCCGACGTATTGAAAAAGCACAAAGGCCAGTAGCGCGACGGTGAGCATCACCGCTACGGCCTGCAACAGGCGACGCAGTATGAAAGCAAACATAGGCGGAAAAGGCGTAACAGCGAAAACCCGTCGGCCTGTTCACCATGAACAGGCCGACGGGCTGCGCCGTTTGATTAGCCTGGATCAGTCAACCTTGACCCAATCGGCAACGAGGCGATTGTCGGCACGGTGGATGACCGTGACGTTCTTGCGCATGGCCCAGGGAATGACCTGGTCGTGCAGCGGGATGTGGCCGAAGTCCTTGGCGTGCCCTTGCAGCACGGTGATGATGTCGGCATCGCGCTTGGCCGGATCGGTTTCCGTCTTGATCCGGTCGATGATGACGTCCAGTTCCTTGTTGCTGTAGTTGCCCAGGTTGTACATGCCGTCAGCGCCCTCGCCCTTGGTGCGGATCAGGTTCTGCAGCGTGTACATGGCGTCGAACGTGGGCACGCCCCAGCCGAACAGGTAGGCGCTGGTGTCGAACGACTGCACCTTGGGGAAATAGGTGGAACGCGGCATGGCGTTCATGGTGGCCTTGACGCCGACCTTGGCCCACATGCCGACGACCGCCTGACAGATGGCTTCGTCGTTGATGTAGCGGTTGTTCGGGCAGTCCAGCGTGAAGTTCAGCGTGCCGTCGTAGCCGGCTTCCTTCAGCAGGGCGCGGGACTTTTCCGGATCGTAAGGCACGCGCGCTTGCAGCTGCTGGGCCCAACCGTGCACCTGCGGCGCGATCATCGTGCCGGTGGGCGCGGACAGGCCGCGCATCACGGCGCGCTTGATGGCGTCCACGTCGATGGCGCGGTACAGCGCCTCGCGCACGCGGATGTCCTGGAACGGGTTCTTGCCCTTGATATTGGAGTACTGGAGTTCCGGACGCTTCTGGTCCAGGCCCAGGTAGATGGTGCGGTACTCGTTGCCTTCCACGACCTTGGCCGACTGGCGCAGGCGGTCCAGGTCCTGGGCGGCGGGATCCAGCACGAAGTCGATTTCGCCCGACAGCAGCGCCGCGGTGCGCGTGGCGTTCTGCTTGATCGGCGTGAACACGACCTCGGTCACGTTGCCGACCTTGCCGCCCTTGTTCCACCAGTCCTTGTTTTCCTCGAACACCGTGCGCACGTCCACTTCGCGCGACTTCAGCTTGTAGGGGCCGGTGCCGTTGGTATTGCGCGCGGCGTAGGTCTCTTCCTTGTTGACGTAGTCCTGCGGCTTGGCGACGTTGTTCTTTTCCGACCAGGCCTTGTTCATGATGAACACGTTGGTCAGCTGGCGCAGCAGCACCGGATTGGGCGCCGAGGTTTCGATCTCGACCGTCAGGTCGTCGATCTTGCGCGCTTCCTTGATGCCGGTGGTGTAGGCCTTGTAGTTCGAGGTGGGCGCCATGGCGCGGTGGATCGAGAACACCACGTCGTCGGCGGTAAAGGCGGCGCCGTCGTGGAACTTCACGCCGGGGCGCAGCTTGAAGCGGTACAGCGTGGGCGAAACCTGCTCCCATTCCGTCGCCAGGCGCGGGTTGACCTTGAAGGACTTGTCGTAGTCCACCAGCGGTTCGTAGACATAGCTGTTGGCGGCGATGGTCATGCCTTCGTTCTGCGAGTGCGGATCGAAGGTGAGGATGTCGCCCTGGGCGGCCCAGCGGAAGGTCTTGGCCTGCCCGATCGTGGGCACGGCAACGGCGGCGGCGATCGCGATAGCAATCAAAGTGCGGCGCATAGGTTCAACTCCTGACTGTAGTCTGAATACCGGCGCGATATTGCCTAGCCGCAAGACCTCCGTCAATTGAGGGTTTATGCGTACCGTAGACGGTTTTCACAGAGGGAGAACCAATAGGGGACACATAAGCTTGTAACAAAATAATCGAAGTAAACAGTGTTGGGCATGCGGCCCGCCCCTGTCCCCCGTCTATTCCTCGTCCGGCGCCGACAATTCCAGCGGCACGTGCTCGGTCATCAGCACTTCCAGCATGTCGATCAGCATCGCGGCCCTTTCCTCGCCGAACGGGGCGAGCACTGCCTTCTGGTGCTGCAAGGCCTGTTCGCACAGCGCGGCGATCAGGTTGGTGCCCTTGGTCGTGATGCAGACCCGGGTCTGGCGCCGGTCCGCCCGCACGCCCGTGCGCGCCACCAGCCCTTCGGCCTCCATGCGCTGCACCACCTTGCTCAAGGTGGGCTGCTTGGTAATCGCCAGCACCGCCAGCGTGCCTATGGTTTCACCGGGACTGCCCTCCAGGCTGGCCAGCACCCGCCATTCGGTCACCGACAGGCCGGCCGCCTTTACCTGGAGATGGAATTCCGCCGAAATGCGCTGGCTGGCCTGCGCCAGCAGATAGGCCAGATAGCCATCGACGAAGCGACCTTTGTGCGCCGCCGCGTCCGTGTCCCGCTGCTTGTCCAACCGCATGTTGCTTTGCTCCCACGCACCGGAAACCAGGGCCGACGCGGCCCGACGAAATGCGCATTGCACCACGCTGGCGCAAACGCGCGCCATGATGTGCCGCAATGCTGTTGCGCAGCACAGGGTATACCCGGAATCGCAACCCGTTTTTGCACCACTACAGCGCCGGAACAGCGCTGCAAACTAGAGAACAACGAGTATATACGTCATTGTTTTAGCGTGATATTTTTTGTTTTCCATGAAATTTCATCTTTTTTATTGACAGCTAAAACGTTGACTCCTAAAGTATTTTTAAGACGAGATTTCCCTGACGTGACGATGCTGCAAAGCAGCAACCATTGAGGACCCGCAGGCCGGGCCGCGAAGGAGTGCCAGATGGCTGAAAGGTCTTTCAAGAAAGAAGTCCAGCAGTTGCGCATCGGCGCGGGCGAAGAGTTCCGCGGAGAAGGCATTCTTGCGGTCACCAAGGCCTTGCTGCAGTCCGGCGTGGGCTACGTCGCGGGCTATCAGGGTTCGCCGATCTCGCATCTGATGGACGTGCTGGCCGACGCCAACGACATCCTCCAGGAACTGGGCGTGCACTTCGAGGCCAGCGCCTCCGAAGCCACCGCGGCGGCCACGCTGGCCGCCTCGGTCATGTATCCGATCCGCGGCGCGGTCACCTGGAAGTCCACCGTGGGCACCAACGTCGCGTCCGACGCGCTGGCCAACCTGGCTTCCGGAGGCGTCACCGGCGGCTCGCTGGTCATCGTGGGCGAAGACTACGGCGAAGGTTCTTCCATCATGCAGGAACGCTCGCACGCGTTCGCCATGAAGTCGCAGATCTGGCTGCTGGATCCGCGCCCCAATCTGGAAAGCATGGTCAAGGCGGTGGAAGACGGCTTCGAGCTCTCCGAAGCCAGCAAGACGCCCGTGATGCTGCAGCTGCGCATCCGCGGCTGCCACGTGCACGGCCGCTTCATCGCCAAGGAAAACAAGCGTCCCGCCTTCTCGCTGGCGCAGGCGCTGGAAAGCCCGGCGCGCGACACCAGCCGCATCGTGCTGCCGCCTGCGTCCTTCCTGCATGAGCAGGAAAAGATCAAGGAACGCTGGCCCGCCGCCATCCGCTACATCAAGGAGCACAAGCTCAACGAGCACTTCGACGGCGACCAGGACGATATCGGACTGATCCTGCAAGGCGGCCTCTACAACGGCGTCATCCGCGCCTTGCAACTGCTGGGCCTGGCCGACAATTTCGGCAACAGCCGCATCCCGCTGTACGTCATGAACGTGACGTACCCGGTGATCGAGGACGAGGTCATCGATTTCTGCCGCGGCAAGCGCGCCGTGCTGCTGCTGGAAGAAGGCCAGCCGGACTACATCGAACAGAACCTGCACGCCGTGCTGCGCCGCGCCGGCATCGACACCAAGCTGTCCGGCAAGGACGTGCTGCCGATGGCGGGCGAATACACCACCCAGGTCATGCGCGACGGCCTGCGCGAATTCCTCAAGCGGCAGCGCCCGGAATCGCTGCAGACGCACCCCGCCGCCGCCGCCGACGCCCAGGCCGCGGCAAGCCAGCTCCAGATCACCGAAGTGGCGCGGCCCAAGCCCGCGCGTCCGGCCGAGCAGCCCATCACCTTCCACAAGCACGTCGAAGGCCTGGCGGCCGTGGTGCCGCCGCGGCCCGCGGGCTTCTGTACGGGCTGTCCGGAAAGGCCGATCTTCTCGGCCCTGACCCTGGCGCAGGAAACGCTGGGCCAGCACCACATCTCCTGCGACATCGGCTGCCACCTGTTCTCGATCCTGCCGCCGTTCAACCTGGGCGCCACCACCATGGGCTACGGCCTGGGCGCCTCCAGCGCGGCGGCCTTCAACGTGCCGGCCGCCAAGCGCCCCATCTCCATCATGGGCGACG
This sequence comes from Achromobacter xylosoxidans, assembly GCF_014490035.1. Classification (NCBI taxonomy): domain Bacteria; kingdom Pseudomonadati; phylum Pseudomonadota; class Betaproteobacteria; order Burkholderiales; family Alcaligenaceae; genus Achromobacter; species Achromobacter xylosoxidans. Next base: position 5,677,649 of record NZ_CP061008.1, read on the forward strand.
GCGGCTTCTGGCATAACGGACTGTCCTCGGGCATCGGCAACGCGGTGTTCAACAAGTACGACGGCGTCATCGTCATCGTCGACAACTTCTACGCCTCGGCCACGGGCGGGCAGGACATCCTGTCCTCGCGCGCCGAAAATCCGGACCGCTCCACCAACAACCCCATCGACCAGGCCGTGCGCGGCGTGGGCGTGAAGTGGGTGCGCACGCTGGACCGCACCTATGACGTGGCCAAGGTGCGCGCCACCATCGAAGAGGCGCTGACCACCGACATCAAGGGTCCCAAGGTCATCATCGCGCAATCGGAATGCATGCTGAACAAGCAGCGCCGCATCAAGCCGCTGTTCAACAAGGCGGTGAAGGAAGGCAAGCGGGTGGTAAAGGAACGCTTCGGCGTGGACCCCGACGTCTGCACCGGCGACCACGCCTGCATCCGCCTGTCGGGCTGTCCGTCGCTGACGGTCAAGGACAGCGGCGACCCCTTGAAGGAAGATCCGGTGGCGCACGTGGAAAGCAGCTGCGTGGGCTGCGGCAACTGCGGCGAAGTCGCCCATGCCGCGGTGCTCTGCCCGTCCTTCTACCGCGCCGACATCGTCCACAACCCGACCGGCCGCGACCGTTTCCTGGCGCGCATGCGCACCGCCGTCATCGGCTTCCTGCAACGGCGCCGCGCCGCGCGCCTGGCCCACCACGCCCTCTGAGGATTCCAGTTCCATGAACCCGGCCGCTATGCAACAAGCCAATCCGATCAAGATCGCCATCCTGGCCATGGGCGGCCAGGGCGGCGGCGTGCTGGCCGACTGGATCGTCGACATGGCCGAGCACGCCGGCTGGTGGGCCCAGACCACCTCGGTGCCGGGCGTGGCCCAGCGCACCGGCGCCACCATCTACTACCTGGAACTGCTGCCCGAAGCCGAAGTGCAGCGCGCCGGACGGCAACCCGCGCTGGCGCTGATGCCCACCCCGGGCGACGTCGACCTGGTGGTCGCCGCAGAACTGATGGAAGGCGGCCGCGCCATCCAGCGCGGACTGGTCACGCCGGAACGCACCGTGCTGCTGACTTCTTCGCACCGCAGCTACGCCGTCAGCGAAAAATCCGCGCCCGGCAACGGCATCGCCGATCCCAACAAGGTGCTGGAAGCGGGCCGCGCCGCGGCCAAACGCTTCCTCTGCTTCGACCTGCAGGATCTGGCCGACCGCGCCGGCAGCGTCATCAGCGCCAGCCTGTTCGGCGCGGTGGCCGGCAGCGGCGCCCTGCCCTTCTCGCGCGACGACTTCGAAGCCACGGTGCGGCGCGCCGGCCTGGGCGTGGAAGCCAGCCTGCGCGCCTTCGCGCTGGGCTACGAGTCCGCCGACCAGGCGCCCGCGCAGCCGGCTCCCATCGATCTGGCGCGGCCGGTGCCGGCCGTGCCGGAACGCGCCGCCAGCCCCAAGGCGCAGGCCCTGCTGGACACGATCAAGCGCGACTTTCCCGCCTGTGCGCAGCCCATGCTGGCCGCGGGCACGCGCCGCCAGATCGAATTCCAGGACCTGGCCTATGCCGCCGAGTACCTGCGCCACATGAAGGCCATCCGCGACCTGGACGCCGCGCATGGCGGCGAGGCCCGGCAATGGGCGCTGACCTGTGCCGCCGCGCGCTACGTGGCCACGGCCATGGCCTACGACGACGTGATCCGCGTCGCCGACCTGAAGACCCGCGCCACGCGTTTCGACCGCGTGCGCCAGGAAGTCGGCGCGCGTCCGGACCAACTGGTCTACACCACGGAATTCATGCACCCGCGCCTGGAAGAAATCTGCGGCACGTTGCCGGCGGGCCTGGGCCGCTGGCTCGAAGGCTCCAAGGCCTTCGGCGGCTTCGTCGAACGCCGCCTGGGCCACGGCCGCCGCATGCAGAGCGGCACGCTGGGCGGATTCCTGATGCTTTACACCCTGGCGGGCATGCGGCGCTTCCGCCGCAGCACGCTGCGCCATCAGACCGAGGCCGCCGGCCTCGCGCAATGGCTGGACCTGATCGCCCGCCTGGCCCCGCGCGACTACGCGCTGGCCGTCGAAATCGTCAATTGCCGCCGCCTGGTCAAGGGCTATAGCGACACCCACGTGCGCGGCGGCGGCAAGTACCGCCAGCTGATCGCCGCGGCGGAACAACTGGCCGGCCGGCCCGACGCCGCCGAGACGCTGCGTTCGCTGCGCGAAACCGCGCTGGCCAACGAAAAATGCGGCCCCATGGAACGCCAGCTGGCTGAAAAGCTGGCGGCCTGAGACAAGCAAAGATAGGGACAAACGCCGTGCAGACACTGAAACTCATCGTCCGGGAAGTCCGGCAGGAATCGCCGCTGATCCGCTCGTTCCGGCTGGCGCGCGAGGACGCCGGCCCCCTGCCCGCCTTCGGACCGGGCGCGCACCTGAAGGTGACGGTGCCGGGCCTGCGCGAGCCGCGCTGCTATTCGCTGGTGCAGTTGGCGCCGGAAGCCGGCAAGTTCGCCCAGCCCGCGGAATACCGGCTCGGCGTGCGCCTGGAGGAAACCAGCCAGGGCGGCTCGCGCCACATGCATGCGCTGGCCGAGGGCGACACGCTCACGGTCGAAGGCCCGAAGAACGATTTCCCGCTGCACGAATCGCCTGCCGGCGACGAACCCGTGGTGCTGATCGCGGGCGGCATCGGCATCACGCCGGTGGCCTCCATGGCCGCCGCGCTCAAGGCCGCGGGCCGCGCCTTCCATTTGCATTACTGCGGCCGCAGCAAGGACCAGCTGGCCTTCCTGCCCGAACTGCAGGCCCTGGCCGGCGATGACCTGAGCCTGCACGCCGACGACGATCCTTCCTGCCGCTTCGACCTGCAGGCTCTGCTGGCCGCGTCATCGCCGCGCCAGCACCTGTACGTCTGCGGCCCCAAGGGCCTGATCGACGCGGTCATCCAGGGCGCGCACGCGCGCCACTGGCCCGACGCCCATATCCATTTCGAACTCTTCGCCACCGCCGCGCCGCAGGCCGGCGACCAGCCCTTCGAAGTCGAGCTGCGCCAGTCCGGCCGGGTGCTGACCATCCCCGCCGACAAGACCATCATCGACGTCATGGAAGAAGAAGGCTGCGACCCGATGTACGACTGCAAGCGCGGCGAATGCGGCGTCTGCCAGGCCACCGTGCTGGAAGGCGAACCCGACCACCGCGACTACTACCTCTCGGACACCGAGAAGGCCAGCGGCAAGATCATCCAGATCTGCATCTCGCGCGCGAAATCGGCGCGCCTGGTGCTGGACCTGTAGCCCCGACGCAAGGAAGCGCCATCATGGCCAAATACCGCGACAACCCCGACGCCATCCGCGCCCTGCTGCGCGACACCGAGGTGCACAAGGACCTGTTCATCGACCAGGAGCTGTTCGAGCTGGAGATGGAGCGCCTGTACGCCAACACCTGGGTCTACGTCGGCCACGACAGCCAGGTTCCCAATCCGGGCGACTACATCACCACCACGGTGGGCAACCAGCCGGTGGTGATGGTGCGCCACAGCGACCGCACGGTGCGGGTGCTGCACAACCGCTGCCCGCACAAGGGCACCATGGTGGCGGGCGACGCCTGCGGCAACACCGGCAAGTTCTTCCGCTGCCCCTATCACGCCTGGACCTTCAAGACCGACGGCAGCCTGCTGTCCATCCCCCTGAAGAAGGGCTACGAGAACACCGGCCTGGAAAACTGCGAAGCGAGCCAGGGCATGGCCGCCGTGAAGGACGTGAAGAACCATCGCGGCTTCGTGTTCTGCCGCCTGAACCCGGAAGGCCAGTCCTTCGAGGACTTCTTCGGCGAGTCCCTGTCCACCCTGGACAACATGGTGGACCGCTCGCCCGAAGGCCGGCTGGAAGTCGCCGGCGGCGTGCTGCGCTACATGCACCGCTGCAACTGGAAGATGCTGGTCGACAACCAGACCGACACCTGCCACCCGATGGTGGCGCACGAGTCCTCGGCAGGCACCGCCGTGAAGGTCTGGGAACAGGCGCCGGAAGGCACGCCCAAGCCCATGGCCGTCGAGTTGTTCGCGCCCTTCATCTCGCCTTACGAGTTCTTCGAGAACATGGGCATCCGCGTGTGGGAGAACGGCCACGGCCATACCGGCGTGTCGGACTCCATCCATGCCTCGTATTCCGGCATTCCGGGCTACTGGGACTCCATGGTGGCGGCCTACGGCGAGGACCGCGCCAAGCAGATCCTGGGCGACGTGCGCCACAACACCGTGTATTTCCCCAACATCATGGTCAAGGGCCCGATCCAGACGCTGCGCGTGTTCAAGCCGATCGCCGCCGACCGCACGTTGGTGGAGTCCTGGACCTTCCGCCTGGTGGGCGCGCCCGACCTGCTGCTGGAGCGCACGCTCATGTACAACCGCCTCATCAACGCGCCGACCTCGGTGGTCGGGCACGACGACCTGGAAATGTACGAGCGCGCCCAGGACGGCCTGCAATCGCGGGCGCGGGACTGGGTCAACGTGGGCCGGCTGTACTCGCCCGACGAGGTCGGCCAGAAGAACGTCGCCACCAATGGCACCAATGAATGGCAGATGCGCAACCAGTACCGCGCATGGGGCCGCTACATGACCGGAGCGGAGTCGGTATGAGCGCAAGCGACCGCGAGTTGATCGATTTTGTCTACGCCGAGGCGCGCATGCTGGACGAGCTGCGCTTCGAGGACTGGCTGAACCTGTACACCGAAGACGGCTATTACTGGATGCCGCTGGCCCATGGCCAGACCGATCCCAAGCTGCACGCCTCGCTCATGTACGAAGACAAGCTGCTGCTGCGCGTGCGCGTCGAGCGCCTGGCCGGCCAGCGCACGTTCTCGCAACAGCCCAAGAGCCGCTGCCATCACCTGCTGCAGGCGCCCATGGTGGAACACGGCCATCCCGATGCCGCCCCCGCCGAAGGCCGCCACGTGGTGCGCACCGCCTTTCATTACGTCGAGACGCGGCAGGACGCGCAGACGCTGTACGCGGGCTGGGCCACCCACCATCTGGTGGAGCGGGACGGCGCGCTGCGCATCCGGCTCAAGCGCGTGGACCTCGTCAACTGCGACGCGGCCTTCGGCAATATCCAATTGTTCATGTAGGAGCGGCTTGTGAGCACCACGGTCCATCAGGCATTCCGCGACACCGCGGCCCGCTACGGCGCCCAGCCCTTCCTGTGCATCCTGCCGGAAACGGCGCAGGCCTACGGCATCGCCGCGGGCGAACTGAGCTACGCCCAGGCCGCCGAGGCCATCGAAGCCCTGCGCACGGCCTATGCCCGCGCCGGCTACGGCCACGGCCACCGCGCCGGCCTGCTGCTGGAAAACCGCCCTGCCTTCTTCCTGCACTGGTTCGCGCTGAACGCGTTGGGCGTGTCGGTGGTGCCCATCAACCCCGACCTGCGCGCAGCGGAACTGGAATACCTGACGGGCCACTCCGAGATCGCGCTGGCCGTGGCGCTGCCCGAGCGCCACGCCGACCTGCTGGCCGCCGCAACGCGCGCCGGCCGCGAACTGCGCGTGATGGGTCCCGATGATGCCCCTCCCGCCGCACCGTTCGCCGCGCCGCTGGCGGGCCGCGAGCCCGATGTCCTGACCGAATGCGCCCTGCTCTACACGTCCGGCACTACCGGGCGGCCCAAGGGTTGCATCCTGCCCAACCGCTATTTCCTGCACGCCGGAGGCTGGTACGCCCGCATCGGCGGCTTGTGCGAGCTGCGCCCGGGACAGGAACGCATGCTGACGCCGCTGCCCCTGGTCCACATGAACGCCATGGCGTATTCGGCCATGGCCATGCTGCTGACCGGCGGCTGCCTGATCCCGCTGGACCGCTTCCACCCGAAGACCTGGTGGGGCAGCGTGCGCGACTCGGGCGCGACGGTGCTGCACTACCTGGGCGTCATGCCCGCCATCCTGATGAAGGCCGAACCTTCGGCCCGCGACAAGCAGCCTGCCATCCGCTTCGGCTTCGGCGCGGGCGTGGACCGCAAGCTGCACCAGCCCTTTGAAGAGCGCTTCGGCTTTCCGCTGCTGGAAGCCTGGGCCATGACAGAGACCGGCGCGGGCGCCGTCATCATCGCCAACCATGAGCCGCGCCACATCGGCAGCAGCTGCTTCGGCCGCGAGGAAGACGACGTGCTGGTGCGCATCGTCGCCGACTCCGGCTTGGAGGCCGCCGCCGGCGAACCGGGCGAACTGCTGGTGCGCCACGCCGGCGACGACCCGCGCTACGGCTTCTTCGCCGGCTACCTCAAGGACGAGGACGCGACCTCCCAGGCCTGGGAAGACGGCTGGTTCCATACCGGCGACATCGTGCGCCGCGACGCCGATGGCGCGCTGCGCTTCGTGGACCGCAAGAAGAACGTGATCCGCCGCAGCGGCGAGAACATCTCCGCCGTGGAAGTGGAAAGCGTGCTGCTGCAGCATCCGCTGGTGAAGGCCGTGGCGGTCGCCGCCGTGCCCGACGCGGTGCGCGGCGACGAAGTGCTGGCCTGCGTGGTGCCCGAGAGCCTGCCGGCCGAGGGCGCCGCAATGGCCGAGGCCGCGCGCAGCATCGTGCAATGGAGCCTGGAACAACTGGCCTATTACAAGGCCCCCGGCTACGTCGCCTTCGTCGACAGCCTGCCGCTGACCACCACCAACAAGATCCAGCGCGGCGAAATGAAAGCCCTGGCGCCCACGCTGCCCGGCACGGCCCGCTGCGTGGACACCGGCCACATGAAGAAACGCCAGGAGCCCGCGCGATGAGCCGCCTGGGCTATGACGGCGTGGTGGCGGCCCTGCCCGTCACGATTCCGTACGAACGCTATTCCACCCATGCCGCCCACTGGTGGCTGGGGCGGGCGCTGGGCGCGCTGATCCGCCAGGCCGGCATCGCCAAGACCGAGGTGGACGGACTGTGCGTGTCCAGCTTCACGCTGGCCCCCGACACTGCCGTCGGCCTGGTGCAGCACCTGGGCATGAGCCCGCGTTGGCTGGACCACATCCCCATGGGCGGCGCCAGCGGCGTGGCCGCCTTGCGCCGCGCGGCCCGCGCCGTGCAGGCGGGCGACGCCAGCATCGTCGCCTGCATCGCCGGCGACACCAACCACGTGGACTCGTTCCGCAACACGGTCAGCCAGTTCTCGCGCTTCGCGCAGGACGCCGTCTATCCCTATGGCGCGGGCGGACCCAACGCCAGCTTCGCGCTGCTGACCGCCAACTACATGCGCACGACCGGCGCCACCCGCGAGGACTTCGGCAAGCTGTGCGTGGCGCAGCGCGACAACGCCCTGCGCTATCCGCACGCGCTGATGAAAAAGCCGCTGACGCTGGCCCAGTACCTGGACGCCCGCGTCATCACCGACCCGATACACCTGTTCGATTGCGTGATGCCTTGCGCCGGCGCCGACGGCTTCCTGGTCATGAGCGAAGACCGGGCGCGCGCGCTGAACCTGCCCTACGCCCGCATCCTGTCGACCATCGAACGCCACAACGCCTGGATCGAGGACCCGATCCAGACGCGCGGCGGCTGGACAGTGGACCTGGACGAGCTCTACGGCCAGGCTGGCGTTCAACCCGGCGACATGGATTTCCTGCAGGCCTACGACGACTACCCCGTCATCAACCTGATGCAGATCGAAGACCTGGGCTTCTGCCCCAAAGGCGAGGCGCCGGACTTCGTGCGCCGCCACAGCTTCACCGTGGACGGCAGCTTTCCCTTCAACACCAATGGCGGCCAGCTGTCGGTAGGCCAGGCCGGCGCGGCCGGCGGCTATCTGGGCATGGTCGAGGCGCTGCGCCAGTTGAGCGGCACGGCCGGCGGCACGCAGGTGGCCGACGCCCGCCTCGGCATGGTGAGCGGCTTCGGCATGATCAATTACGACCGCGGGCTGTGCACCGCCGCGGCCATCCTGGGGAGCCACGCATGACCGAACCCTTGGCCAAGCCGCCCCGCAAGAATCCGATCGCCCGCACCCGCCAGCCGACGCTGCCGCCGGGCTGGCGCAGCCGCAGCGCGCTGGGGCTGACCGCCGCCGCCGCCGAGGGCCGCTTCGACCTGCAGACCTGCGCCGACTGCGGCGCGGTCCAGTACCCGCCCCGCGAGGTCTGCGGCCAATGCCTGTCCGAGCATCTGCCCTGGCGTCCGGCCGATCCCAGCGGCGTGCTGCTGGTCAGCACCACCCTGCATCACAGCAACGACCTGTATTTCCGCGAACGCCTGCCCTGGCGCGTGGGCACGGTGCGCATGACGGCCGGCCCCTCGGTGGTGGCGCACGTGCACCAGGACTGCGCCGACGGCGACCGCGTGCGCCTGGCGCTGAAGCTGGACCGCAGCGGCCAGGCCGTGATGATCGCCCTGCCTGAAAGGAATACGCCCAACATGGAAGACGACAAGACCCTGCGCGAAACCTCGTGCGATCCGAAGTTCCGCCGCGCGCTCGTCACCGACGGCAAGTCGGCGGTGGGCCAGGCGGTGGCACGCGCCCTGCTGGACGCTGGCTGCCCGACCGTGTTCCTGGGCGACCCGCAGGCCTGGAAGCGCGACGCCGCCTACGACGCGCTGGCGGCCGACCCGCGCGTGCAGGCGGTGGTGCTGGACGTGACCGATACCGATTCGGTCGAACGCGTCGCCGCCTCCATCGGCGGCAAGGTCGAGATCCTGGTGAATACCGCCGACCTGGAACGCGAAGGCGGGCTGCTGAACCGCAAGGACGTGAATACGGCGCGCGACGCCATGGATGTGAACGTGCTGGGGCTGATGCGGCTGGCGCAAAGCTTCGGCCCGGCCCTGTGCGGACGCGCCGCGGACGGCGTGAACAGCGCCACGGCCTGGGTCAACGTGCTGTCGATCTACGCCCACATGAACCTGCCGTCGCGCGGCATGTGGTCGGCGTCCAAGGCAGCCGCGCTGTCCCTGGCGCAATGCCTGCGCGCCGAGATGCGCGGCGCGGGCGTGCGGGTGGTGAACGTGTTCCCCGGGCCGGTGGATCACGAATGGGAGCAGCGCACGCCGCCCCCGCGCGTGGCGCCCGCGGCGATCGCCACCGCCATCGTGCGCGCGTTGAAGGATGGCATCGAGGACGTCTATGTCGGCGATGTCGCGCAGGAATTCCGCGCCCGGCTGGCGGAGAACCCCAAGGGACTGGAACGGGAACTGGGAGCCTGACGGCCCGCCGCCCCGACAACGCACGAACCTAAAGGAACAGCACATGAGCCAAAACATTCTTGCCCAATTCATGGCCGAACTGGTGTCCGGCCGCATCCGCGTGGTGGACCTGACCGAGACGCTGACGCCGGAATTCCCGACCATCGTGCTGCCGCCGGAGTTCGGCCAGGCCTGGCCGTTCCGCATCGAGGAGATCTCGCGCTACGACGAGCGCGGCCCCGCCTGGTACTGGAACAACTTCTCGTGTTCCGAGCACACCGGCACCCACTTCGACGCGCCGGCCCACTGGGTCACGGGCAAGGACCTGCCCGACAACACGGTGGACACGATTCCCATCGAGGCCTTCATCGCCAGCGCCTGCGTCATCGACTGCTCGGCGGAGTCCCGCGACAACCCGGACTTCCTGCTGACCATCGACTTCGTGAAAAAGTGGGAAGAGCAACACGGCCGCATCCCCGCGCGCTCCTGGGTGCTGATGCGCACCGACTGGTCCAAGCGCGCCAAGCCCGCCGACTACCTGAACCTGCAGGAAGACGGCGCGCACTCGCCCGGCCCGGACGCTGAAGTAGTGCCATGGCTGATCAAGGAGCGCGACGTGCACGGTTTCGGCACCGAGTCGATCGGCACGGATACCGGCCAGGCCCATCACCTGAATCCGCCCTATCCCTGCCACTACTACATGCACGGCAACAACCGCTACGGCCTGCAATGCATGACCAACCTGGACCAGCTGCCGCCCACCGGCGCGGTGATCTTCTCGGCGCCGCTCAAGATCCGCAGCGGCTCGGGCAGCCCGCTGCGCGTGCTGGCGCTGGCGCCCAAGGCCTAAGCCGGCCGCACCTGAGCCGGCCGCGCCTGAGCCGGTCTCACGACAACAACAGGGGGATATCCATGACGCACACCAACGTCGCCATCGTCACCGGCGGCAGCGCCGGCATCGGCGCCGAAATCTGCCGCAGCATGCTGGACGCAGGCTACGAAGTGATTTCCATGGCGCGCCGCGCCGCCGACTTCAGCCACCCGCGCCTGCACAACGTGCAGGTGGACCTGCTGGACGCCGAGGCCACCGCGCAAGCGGGCGCCGAAGCCGCCGCCCGGTTTCCCATCAGCCACGTCATCCACAACGCCGGCGTCATCTGGCCCAACCTGCTGCCGCAGGTCACGCAGGAAGAACTGCACGGCCTGACCCAGATCCACCTGGGCGCGGCCATCAGCCTGGTGCAGGCCGCCCTGCCCGGCATGCAGGAGCGCAAGTTCGGCCGCATCGTGATGATGTCCTCGCGCGGCGCGCTGGGCCTGCCGACCCGCACCGCCTATTCGGCCACCAAGGCCGGCATGGTGGGCATGGCGCGCACCTGGTCGCTGGAGCTGGCGCCCTATGGCATCACGGTCAACGTGGTGGCTCCCGGCCCGATCCAGACCGACATGTTCTACGAGGTGATCGAGCCCGGCAGCGAACGCGAGAAACAGCTGGCAGCCGGCATACCGGTCAAGCGCCTGGGCCGCTCCGACGACGTGGCGCGCGCCGTCATGTTCTTCTCGGATCCCGCCAACAGCTTCGTCACCGGCCAGACGCTGTTCGTCTGCGGCGGCGCCAGCGTCAGCTCCATCACCATCTGAACGCGCATCGCGCGCGCTGCTTCGGGTTTTGACGGATAGGTAAGCACTGCGGACCAGGTCTACAGTGCGAGCCTGCGCACAGAAAGTTTAAGCAACAAGTATTAAAGCAAACCAAGCAAGCACAGAAGTACCGTTTTCTCCGTTTTCCAGCCGCACCCCCACCCTGCTCCCTATCCGGAGGTTTTGCCATGCTGTCGAAGAAACTCCCCCTGGCCGCTGCCGCCGCGGTAGCCGCGCTGTTCGCCCTGCCCGCCCTGGCCCAAGTCAAGGTCGGCGTCGTTACCTCATCCACCGGCCCGACGGCCCTGGTGGGGATTCCCCAGAAGAACACCGTGCCGCTGCTGCCGAAGAAGATCGGCGACCTGACCGTGGAATACATCTCGCTGGATGACGCCAGCGATTCCACCAACTCGGTGACGGCCTTCAAGAAGCTGATTTCGGAGCAGAACGTGGACGCGCTGATCGGCCCGTCGGGTTCGCCCAACGCCATGGGCGTGATCCAGTTCGCGGCCGAGGCCGGCGTGCCGATGCTGGCGCCGGTGGGCACCGCCGCCGTCGTGCTGCCCATGAACGACCAGAAGAAGTGGGTCTTCAAGACCACCCAGAACGACGACATCATTGCGCGCGCGCTGGTCGACCACATGGCCAAGACCGGCATCAAGACCGTCGGCTTCATCGGCCTGAACGATCCCTACGGCGAGAACTGGTACAAGGTCTTCTCGGGCCTGGCCGCCGAAAAGGGCATCAAGATCGCCGCCAACGAACGTTATCTGCGCTTTGACAGCTCGGTCACCGGCCAGGCGCTGAAGATCCTGGCCGCCAAGCCGGACGCCGTGTTGGTGGCCGCCCCCGGCGCCGCCAGCGTGCTGCCGCAGACCACCCTGTTCGATCAGGGTTACAAGGGCAAGTTCTACCAGACCCACGGCGCGGCCCTGCCCGACTTCCTGAAGCTGGGCGGCAAGAAGGTTGAAGGCACGGTGCTGGCCGCCAGCCTGATGCTGGTGCTGCCGGAAATGCCGGACAGCAACCCGTCCAAGAAGGTCGCTGCGGACTACATCGCCGCCTACGAAAAGCTCAACGGATCCAAGCCCGCCACCTTCGGCGCCAACGTCTACGACGCCGGCCTGCTGCTGGAAAAGGCCGTGCCGCTGGCTGAAAAGGCCGGCAAGCCGGGCACCAAGGAGTTCCGTAGCGCGCTGCGCGATGCCCTGGAACAGACCAAGGAGCTGGTCGGCACGCAAGGCGTCTACAACATGACGGCTGCCGACCACAGCGGCTTTGACGATCGCGGCCGCGAGCTCATCACCGTCAAGGACGGCGCCTGGACACTAGTGAAGTAACCCCCCCGAAGCGCTGCGCGCTTCCCCCCCAGGGGGGCATGCCTGCGGACCGGCAAAGCCGGCTCCGCGGCATCCCGATAGGGTGCGCAGAGCTTGCTTCGTGGCATCACCATGGCGTGCGCGGAGCTTGCTCATTCGCATTCCTCTGAAGTAGCGCAGCTCCGGCTCCGCAGTGTCCCGTTGGGGGGACGCGCGGTGCATAGGGGATGACGTACCTGGCGTGCTTGTCTGTCTTACCCGGAATTTCGCATGAATGCTCAGATTGCCCTGATACTCGGGCAGGACGGCATCACCAACGGCGCCATCTATGCGCTGCTGGCCTTGTCCATCCTGCTGGTCTTTACCGTCACCCGCGTGCTGTTCATCCCGCAAGGCGAGTTCGTCGCGTTCGGCGCGCTCACCATGGCTGCACTGCAGGCCGGCAAGCCGGTGTTGCTGGTGTGGCTGCTGTTTGCCTTCGCGCTGGCCGAGGTCGGCGCCGATCTGCTGGCGCGGCGCAAGCGCCCCGGGCGCAACCGCGGCGCCTGGCGCATGGCGGTCAAGCTGGCCTATCCGCTGGTGCTGGCCGCGCTGTTCTACAACCTGCCGCTGGCCCAGCTGCCGATGGCCGCGCAGGCGCTGCTGACGCTGCTGCTGCTGGTGCCGATGGGACCGCAGCTGTACCGCTTGTTCTACCAGCCCATCGCGTCGGCCTCGACGCTGGTGCTGCTGATCGTCTCCATTGCCGTGCACCTGGCGCTGGTCGGGCTGGGGCTGCTGGCCTTCGGCGCGGAAGGCGCGCGCACGGCGCCGTTCAGCGACGCCAGCCTGGCGCTGGGACCGTTGAACGTCAACAGCCAGGCGCTTTGGGTGGTGGCGGTGTCGGCCCTGCTCATCGTCGTGCTCTACCAATTCTTTGAACGCTCGATGTACGGCAAGGCGCTGCGCGCAGCCGCCTTCAACCGGCTGGGCGCGCGGCTGATGGGCATTTCGCCGATCTTCGCCGGCAAGGCCACGTTCTTCCTGGCCGCGCTGATCGGAACGGTGTCGGGCATCCTGATCGCTCCGATCACCACCATGTACTTCGACTCCGGCTTCATGGTCAGCCTGAAGGGCTTCGTGGGCGCCATCATCGGCGGCCTGGTGAGCTATCCGCTGGCCGCGGCCGGCGCCATCCTGGTCGGCCTGATCGAAGCCTTCTCCTCGTTCTGGGCCAGCGCCTACAAAGAAATCATTGTGTTCACGCTGATCATCCCCGTGCTGCTCTGGCGTTCACTGAAAAGCCATCACGTCGAGGAAGAAGACGAATGAACCCGCGCCACATCCTCCTCGCATTCCTGGCGCTGCTGGCGCTGGGCCCGCTGGTGCTGCCGCCGTTCTATGTGACGCTGCTGAACTACATCGGCCTGTACGCCATGGTGGCGCTGGGCCTGGTGCTGCTGACCGGCGTCGGCGGCCTGACGAGCTTCGGGCAGGCCGCGTTCGTCGGCGTGGGCGCCTACACCACGGCGCTGCTGACCACCCGCGCGGACACGCTGCCGTCCTGGCTGGCATGGCTGGGCGCATCGCCCTGGCTGACCCTGCTGGCGGGGCTGCTGCTGACGCTGGTCATCGCCTATCTGCTGGGCGCGATCACGCTGAAGCTGTCGGGGCATTTCCTGCCGCTGGGCACCATCGCCTGGGGCCTGTCGCTGTATTTCGTCTTCGGCTCGGTCGAAGGCCTGGGCGGCCACACCGGCATCCCGGACATTCCCGCCATCAACCTGTTCGGCTGGACGCTGAACCAGGGCGACAACATCTACTACCTGATCTGGGCCTTCCTGCTGGTGGCGGTGTGGTCCACCCAGAATCTGCTGGATTCGCGCGAGGGCCGCGCCATCCGGGCGCTCAAGGGCGGCCGCGTGATGGCTGAATCGATGGGCGTCGACACGGCGCGCTCGCGCATGGTGATCTTCATCATCGCGGCGCTGCAGGCCTGCGCCTCGGGCTGGCTGTACGCGCACATGCAGCGCTTCGTGAACCCCAACCCCTTCGGCCTGCAGATGGGCATCGAATACCTGTTCATGACCGTCATCGGCGGCGCGGGGCAGGTGTGGGGCGCGCTGGTCGGCGCGGGCGTCTTCACCGTGCTCAAGCAATGGCTGCAGGACTGGATGCCCAGGCTGCTGGGCCAGACCGGCAACTTCGAGGTGATCGTGTTCGGCTTCGGCATGGTGCTGCTGCTGCACCGCGCCCGCAGCGGCCTGTGGCCGGTGCTGACGCGCTGTGTGCCGGTGAAGAAGCAGCAGCGCAAGCTGGACATGAATGCCGAGCCGCTGCCGCGCAAGCCCATGCCGCCGCGCGGCGAGGTGGTGTTGAAGGCCGTGGATGTGACCCGCAAGTTCGGCGGCCTGGTCGCCAACAACGCCATGAACCTGGAAATCCGCGCCGGCGAAGTCCTGGCGCTGATCGGCCCCAACGGCGCGGGCAAGAGCACCATGTTCAACCAGATCTCGGGCGTGGACACGCCGACTTCCGGCACGGTAACGCTGCTGGGCCATTCCGTGGCCGGCGCCGGCGCGCGCCGCATTGCGCGGCTGGGACTGTCGCGCACCTTCCAGCACGTGCGCCTGCTGGGCCGCATGAGCGTGCTGGAAAACGTGGCCATCGGCGCCCACCTGCGCGGCCATCGCGGCGTACTGCCGGCCGCCTGGCGGCTGGACCGCGCCGAAGAAGCGCGCCTGCTGGCCGAAGCCGCGCGCCAGGTCGAACGCGTGGGCCTGGGCAAGCATCTGCACGACGAGGCCGGCTCGCTGGCCCTGGGGCAACAGCGCATCCTGGAAATCGCCCGCGCGCTGGCGTCCGATCCCTGCATCCTGCTGCTGGACGAACCCGCCGCCGGCCTGCGCTACCAGGAAAAATGCGAACTGGCCGAATTGCTGAAGAAGCTGCGCGCCGAAGGCATGGCCATCCTGCTGGTGGAGCACGACATGGACTTCGTGATGGGGCTGGTGGACCGCGTGGTGGTCATGGACTTCGGCGAGAAGATCGCCGAAGACCTGCCCGCCGAGATCCAGCACAACCCCGCGGTGCTTGAAGCCTATCTGGGCGGAGTGGAATGATGAGCGCGAAATTGCTGGAAGTGCGCGACCTGCGCGTGGCCTACGACAAGATCGAGGCCGTCTCAGGCGTCAGCCTGGAAGTGGGCGAAGGCCAGATCGTGACCGTGATCGGCCCCAACGGCGCCGGCAAGACCACGCTGCTGTCGGCCATCATGGGCGTGCTGCCGTCCAGCGGCCGGATCGTCTTCGGCGGCAAGGTGCAGGAACATGCCGAGATCGAGGAAATGGTGGCGGCCGGCATGAACCTGGTGCCTGAAAAGCGCGAGCTGTTCGCCGAGATGACGGTGGAAGACAACCTGATGCTGGGCGCGTTCCACCGTTTCCGCAGCGGCCTGCGCGACCAGGACCAGACGCTGGCCGAGGTCTATGAACTGTTTCCGCGCTTGAAGGAGCGCCGCCTCCAGCTCTCCGGCACGCTGTCCGGCGGCGAACGCCAGATGCTGGCGGTGGGCCGCGCGCTGATGGCCAAGCCCAAGCTGCTGATGCTGGACGAACCCAGCCTGGGGCTGGCGCCGCGCATCGTGCGCGAGGTGTTCCGCATCGTCACGCGCCTGCGCGAGATGGGCGTGTCCATCCTGCTGATCGAACAGAACGCCCGGGCCGCGCTGCAGGTGGCGGACTATGCCTACGTGTTGGAAACCGGCGCCGTCACGCTGGAAGGCCCGGCCGCCCAGGTGGCGGAGGACCCGCGCGTGGTCGAGGTGTATCTGGGGCTGGGGCACGGAGCCCCTGCCTCGGCGCCCGCCGCCTGAAGCACCGGCAGGGGCCTGCCTGCGCGGCAGGCTTCAGGCCACGCCGCGGCGCCTGTCGCGGCGGTACATGGCATAGCCCAGCGGCCACAGGGCCGCGACCATGAACTTCGCCATGGGATTGGTCAGCTTGTAGGCTTGCACCGCCGTCGGCACGCCGGAGTGCTTCAGATGCAGCCGAAAGCGTGTGTAGCGCGCCGCGGCCATGATGAATTCGCGCGGGCGGTAGCGGAAGAATTCCAGGTGATGCTGCAGCATGTCCCAGGCCAGCAGGTACAGGCCTTGCGCGTTGTTGCTCACGGAAACGGCGCCCTGGCTCAGGGCGCCGGGCGTGTCGTGATAAGTCCGCACCACACGGTTGATGAAGCGGCTGAGATAACCCGCCCGCGCAATCGCCCACCACACCAGGCTTTCGGGCACAAAGCCTGCGACATCCTCGGGGAAGGGATACTTCCTGAGGATGTCGGTGCGCATACAGCCGAATTTCTCGCCTTTGATGCGATAGCGGAAATAGACGTCCACCGCCGTGCTGTCGAACACGTCCTGCGGATAGCGGTCGCCGACGATACTGCCATCGGGACGCGCGCACAGCCCCGTCACGGCCACGTAGGATTCGCGCCGCGCCGGCGGAATGCCGTCCCAGACCTCCTTGAACGTGGCCAGCGCGTCGGCCGGCATTTCGTCGTCGCTGTCCAGGGCGACGATGAGTTCGCCGCGCGCCTCGCGCACGCCGCGGTTGAAGGCGGTTTTCTTGTGGCGGTTGTTCTGCCAGAAGTAGCGGATCGGAAAATCGGCGCGCGCCTGCCAGTCCAGGATGGATTCGTGGGTGTTGTCGGTGGAACCGTCGTCCACCACGACCCATTCGAAATCCCGGAAAGTCTGCCGGGAAAGCGATTCATATACCCGGTGCAGCGTGCCCGCCCGATTGTAGGTGGGCGTCAAAACAGTGAAAAAAGTTGGTGTGTCGGTCATGCCCACTGAGCCCCTTTGCGATGCGTCGAGCAAGCGCTGCGGTCTTGGTTTTGGTGTTTTCGCCTGAAGTTTAGGGGATATGCACGCGCGTTCCGGCCCTGTAAGGCTCAAATTTGCAATCAAATCTGACAAAAACGACAGTTGACAGGCCGTCTCGGCACTTTATCTGCCTTGGACGCACTCCTTAGTGGCGTACACTCGGGCGGCCAAAACCGGAATGCCTATGGAAGCTTCGACCGTCCAGCTCAATGACATCGCCTTGTTCGTGGAGGTTGCCAAGCGCAAAAGCTTCAGCATGGCGGCGCGCGCGCTGAACATGCCGACTTCGACTTTATCGCGGCGCATCAACGAGCTGGAACGCGCCATCGGCCTGCGCTTGATCAACCGCAACACGCGCCGCTTGGATCTCACCGAAGCCGGCGCGGCCTACATGCGGCGCTGCCAGGGCCTGATCGACGAAGCCAGGTTGGCGCATGAGCAGCTGCAATCGCTGTCCGGCGGCCCTTCTGGCAACCTGCGGGTATCCATGCCCTACAGCCTGGCGATGTGGCTGCTGCCAGAAACCATCAACGATTTCACCGACCGCTATCCGGAAGTGGAATGCGAGTTCGACCTGAGCATGCTGACGGCCTCCGACGCGCAGGGCACGCCGTTCGACATCGTGCTGCGCTTCGGCAGCAACGCCGACTACCCGCTGGCAGCGGCCAGCGCCGCCGACATCAACGGCAACGGCGGCATGCATGGCGGCGCGGTCGTACAGGAGCTGGTCTCCCTGGACAACTACCTGTATGCCTCCGACCGCTACCTGGAACGCCACGGCGAGCCCGAGACGCCGGCGGATCTAAGCCGGCATCAGTGCCTGCGCACCACCATCGACGAGGCGCATTCGCACTGGACGCTGCGCCGCGGCGCGGTCAGTGAACGCGTGCCGGTCAGCGGCCACCTGGCGGCCAACAATATGAGCATCGCGGGCACCCTGGCAGGCCTGGACCTGGCGATCACGCGCATGCCGCACTGCCTGGCGCTGGAGCCCATCATCAAGCGCAATTCGCTCAAGCGCGTGCTGCCAGGGTGGTCGGTGGATCCGATCTCGATCTACGTGGTGTATCCGTCCAGCATCCAGCCGGCCAAGACCCGCGCCTTCATGGATTTCATTCTGCCCAAGCTCGGTCCGCCCCAGGACCAGGCATAGGCCGGTCCGCGCAGGACGAAAAAAAACCCGCCGGCGCGCCGAGCGGGTTTTTTTTGATCTGGCCGAGCCTGGGCTGCGGCCGGACGCGTCAATTAGACGCGCTTGATCTTTTCCAGCATCTTGAAAACGCCCTTGGGCGACTTGACGAACAAGCGCTTGAAAGCCTTGCCCAGGCAACGGCGTTCCAGGGTGTTGCGACGCACGCGTTTGCGTTCAGCCATGTTGATTCTCCTGTTGAATTTGCGGAAATGTTGCCCGCACAACCGGATACTGGGCTGGCGGAAAATTCGGGTAACTTGGCATTTTAGCCTGAAATGCCCTGACGGCGCCAATGACGCGAAAATGCGGCGTTTCCGCCACGTTCGCGCCAGGAGCAATCAAATGCGGGACGGAACACCGCCCAGTCAGCCTGGACAGTCGCCCGCGCCTGTCCAGCCCCCCGGCGATCAGCAGGACAGGCTCTTCAGCCGCTCCAGCACCTGTTCCTTGCGCGGCAGCGGATCGACCGCGCCGTAGCCCAGCGTGGACAAGGCCGCCGCGGCATTGGCGTAACGCACGGCATCTTCCCAGGAGTCTCCCTGGCAGCGGCGCGCCAGCAGGCTGCCGGCAAAGCAGTCGCCCGCCCCGGTCGCGTCCACCGCATCCACGCGCAAGGCGGCCACGGGTACGCGGCGCTGGCCGTCGTCGATGATGGAGCCGTCCTTGCCCAGCTTCAGCACCACCACGCCGGTGGCGCCGGCGTCGCGGATCCAGTCCAGCGTGCGTTCCGGATCGTCGTTGCCGGTCAGATGCTGCATATCGTCCATGCTGGGCAGGAACAGGTCGGCCGTGCGCATGGTTTCGCGCAGCACGGCGCGGGCGCGGTCCACCGGCCACAGGCGCAACCGCAAGTTCGAGTCCAGGCTGACCTGGACGCCGGCCGCGTGCGCGCGCTCGATGGCGGCGAACACGGTATCGCAGGCGCTGGTGCTGATGGCCAGGCTGATGCCCGACACGTGCAGGTAGCGGGCGCGTTCGATCAGGCCCGAATCCAGGCTGGCCGGCGTCATCAGGCTGGCGGCCGAGCCGCGGCGCAGATAGCTGAAGGCATGGCCGTCCGGGCCATGCTGCACGAAGTACAAGCCGGTGTGGGCCTGCTCATCCACCTGCACGCCGGACGTATCCACGCCTTCGGCCCGCCACAAGTCCAGGAACTGCTGGCCGAAGGCGTCGTTGCCGACCCGCGTCAGATAGGCGCAGCTTGCGCCCTGCCGCGCGGCTGCGATGACGGCGTTGGAGGTGTCGCCGCCAAAGCCCTGCAGATACTGGCGCTGGTCCTGGTGCGTCTGGTTCAGTTCGACCAGAGGCTCGCCCAGCGCGACGATATCGAAATCAGCCATGGGCGGCCTCCCGGGTGCGGATGATCTGCGCCACCAGCGCAGCGGTGTCGCGGGCAGCGAAGGCCGCCTTGTCATAGAGATTGCTGCCGATGCCGACGATGGCGGCGCCGGCGGCGAAGTACGAGCCCATGTTGTCCTGGGTAACGCCGCCCGTGGGGCAGAAAATGGTGTCCGGATACACCGACTTGAGCGCGGCCAGGTGCTTGGGGCCGCCGGTGTCCGCGGGGAAGATCTTCACCACGTCCACGCCCGCGCGGCGCGCCGCCAGCACTTCCGTGGGCGTGAAGGCGCCCAGCAGGCAGAGCGCGTCGGCCGCATGCGCCAGATCGACGATGTCGGTGGCCAGCGCCGGCGACACCAGGAAGTCCGCGCCGGCGACCAAGGCCTCGCGCGCCTGGTGCTCGTCCAGCACCGTGCCCACGCCCAGCAGCAGCGCGCTGCCGTGCTTGTCGCGCAGCGCCCGCAGCAGGTCGGTGACGCCGGGAATGGTCCAGGTCAGTTCCAGCGTGGTGCAGCCGGCGGCCACCGCGACTTCGGCCGCATAGGCGGCGGTGGCGGCGTCCGTGTAGCGCAGCACGGGGACGACCCGGGAGGCCAGCAGGGTGGAGAGCTTGGAGGCGAGAGGGGCAGCGGTTGCGGTCATGGCATTCCTTGGAGGCAGGCGGTCAGGCGCCGCCGGGCGATACCGGCAGGACGGCGAGTTTGGCCGCGGCGGCATCGCGCAGCCGCAGCAAGGGTTCGATATAGGCGGCTTGCGGGTCTTCGCGGCGCCGGAACAGCAAGGTACTGACGCTGACGCCGGCGACGGGCCGTCCGGCCGCGTCGCACACGGCCACGCCATAGCAGACGATGCCGGCTTCGTTTTCCTCGTCGTCGGTGGCGTAGCCGCGGGCGGCGGCCGCATCCAGCACCGCGCGGAGTTCGGGCAGGCTGGTCACGGTGCCGGGCATGCGGGCCGTCAACGGCAGTTCGCGCAGCAGGCGCTCGCGCGACGCCGGGTCCAGCGCCGCCAGATAGGCCTTGCCGACCGCGCTGGAATGCAGCGCCACGCTGGCCCCGACACGCGAGGCCATGCGCACCGGACCGGGGCTTTCCAGCTTGTCGATATAGGTCATCTCGTGCCCTGCAGGCACGGCCAGGTGCACGGTTTCGCCGGTTTCATCGCGCAAGGCCTGCAGGTCGGGCGCCAGCGCCGCGCGCAGGTCGAACTGCGACCAGGCCCGGCTGGCCAGCGACATCAGGCGCGGTCCCAGGCGGTAGGCGCCGCCGGTTTCGGCCACCATGCCCTGTTCGGCCAGCGCCGCGACGATGCGGTAGACGGTGGGCCGGGGATAGCCGCAGCTGCGCGCCAACGACGCGGCCGTGGGCGGCTGGGGCGCATCCGCCACCGCCTGCAGCACCGTCATGAATTTGGCGAACGCCGCGGCGCCCGGGACCTTGGTTTCCAGCAATGTTGTCTCCAGCTAATGGCTGCATGCCTTTAGCAATGAATCTACAGAATGCGCAACGCCGACAGCGCGAAATTCAGACGAATCTGCGATACTGTTTATTTGTACAGCTAGTGATCTTCCATTCTGTCCACATTATGGACTGGTGACTCACAATATAGTCAATTATTCCATATCGCCGCGCTCGGAACCAGCGATGGGTTGTCGCTCGGGCAGGCCTCTCCCCTCAGGCTACGATACCGTCCATGAGCTCCCAAATTCGCATCGTTGGCGCCCGCCAGAACAATCTCAAGAACCTGGACCTGACCATCGCCACCGGCGAACTGGTCGTCGTGACCGGCGTGTCGGGGTCCGGCAAAAGTTCGCTGGCCTTTGACACCCTGTACGCCGAGGGGCAGCGGCGTTATGTGGAAACCTTCTCGCCCTATGCGCGCCAGTTCCTGGACCGCATGGACAAGCCGCAGGTAGACCGCATCGAAGGCATCCTGCCCGCCATCGCCATCGACCAGACCAACCCGGTGCGCAGTTCGCGCAGCACGGTCGGCACGATGACGGAACTGAACGACCACCTGAAGCTGCTGTTCGCGCGCGGCGCCAAGCTGTATTGCCGCGGCTGCGGCAAGGTGGTGCGGCGCGACACCCCTGATTCCGTCTACCACTCGCTGGCCGAACGCGCCGCCGCCGCTGGCGATCCGCGGCTGGTGGTGACCTTCCCCATTGCGGTTCCCGCCAACTTCACCGAAGAGGAAGTGCGCGGCTTCCTGGAGCAGCAGGGCTACACCCGCGTGCACGCCGAGGAAAACGCGGCGCCGCGCGCAGCCGCCCCGGCCAAGGGCGCCAAGAAAGCCAAGGCAGCAAAAGGCAGCACCGAATTGCGCCGCATCCTGCACGTGGTCCAGGACCGCTTCCGCTTTGCCGGCACCGAACGCGAACGCATCATGGAAGCGCTGGACACGGCGTTGCGCATGGGCGCCGGCCACTTGGCCGTGTACGTCATGGACGCCGAGGGCGGCAATGCCCACATCTGGAAGTACAGCGACCGCCTGCACTGCGCCGACTGCGACATCGAATACACCGATCCGCTGCCCAGCAGCTTTTCGTTCAACTCGCCGCTGGGCGCCTGCGAAGCCTGCCGCGGCTTCGGCCGCGTGATCGGCATCGACTTCGGCCTGGTCATCCCGGACGAAAACAAGACCCTGCTGGAAGGCGCCATCAAGCCCTGGACGACCCCTTCATACAAGGAATGCCAGGACGAGCTGCAGAAGTACGCGCCCAAGGCCGGCGTGCCGTTGGGCGTACCCTGGAAGAAGCTGAGCGAAGAACACAAGCGCTGGGTGCTCTACGGCACGCCCGACTGGAAGGGCGGCAACGACGCCTGGAAGCACCAGTGGTACGGCGTGCAGCGCTTCTTCGACTGGCTGGAAACCAAGGCCTACAAGATGCACGTGCGCGTGCTGCTGTCGAAATACCGCAGCTACACGCCCTGCCCCACCTGCAATGGCGCGCGCCTCAAGCCCGACGCGCTGCTCTGGCGCCTGGGCACCAAGGAAGAAGCCGACACCGTGCTGCCGCCTGACGACGGCCGCTACAAGCGCTTCATGCCGGTGAGCGCCAACTGGAGCCGCGAACAGCTCGACAACCTGGGCGGCCTGTCCATCCATGACGTGATGCTGCTGCCGATCGAACGCGTGCGGATCTTCTTCGACACGCTGTCGTTCTCCGGCGCGCTGGACGCCGCCACCGACCTGCTCATGACAGAAGTGCGCGCGCGCCTCAAGTTCCTGTGCGACGTGGGCCTGGGCTACCTGACGCTGGACCGCCAGAGCCGTACCTTGTCGGGCGGCGAAGTGCAGCGCATCAACCTGACCACGGCGCTGGGCACCTCGCTGGTGAACACGCTTTTCGTGCTGGACGAGCCTTCCATCGGCCTGCACCCGCGCGACATGCACCGCGTGGTCGAAGTCATGCACCGCCTGCGCAACGCCGGCAACACGCTGGTGGTGGTGGAGCACGACCCGCAGGTCATGGTGGCCGCGGACCGCATCATCGACATCGGTCCCGGCCCCGGCGAACGCGGCGGCCAGATCGTCTTCGACGGCACGCCGTCCCAATTGCGCGCGGCGCGCACGCTGACGGGCGACTACCTGGGCGGCCGCCAGCGCGTGGAAGCGCCGCGCCCCATGCCGGTGGCGGCGAACACGCCGCGCCTGCTGCTGGAAGGCGTCAGCGCGCACAATCTGAAGAACGTCTCCGTCGAACTGCCGCTGGGCCGCCTGGTCTGCGTGACAGGCGTATCCGGCTCCGGCAAGTCCACGCTGGTACAGGACGTTCTCTACCCCGCCCTGCTCAAGCAGAAGGGCAAGCCCTCGGAAGCGCCCGGCGCCTTCGAACGCCTGCTGGGCGCCGAACAGATCGCCGACGTGGTCATGGTGGACCAGACCCCCATCGGCAAGACGGCGCGCTCCAACCCGGCCAGCTACGTGGGCGCGTTCGACGCGATCCGCAAGCTGTTCGCGCAAGCGCCGCTGGCGCGCGAGCGCGCCTACACGGCCGGCACCTTCAGCTTCAACGGCGGCGACGGCCGCTGCCCCACTTGCGGCGGCACCGGCTTCGAACACGTGGAAATGCAGTTCCTGTCCGACGTCTACCTGCGCTGCCCGGATTGCGACGGCAAGCGCTTCCGCCCAGAAGTGCTGGAAGTGCGCGTCGAACACCTGGGCAAGAGCGCGTCCATCGACGAAGTGCTGGAGATGACGGTCAGCGAGGCGCTGGACTTCTTCAAGGGCCTGCGCGACGTGCAGACGGGCCTGGCGCCGCTGGCCGACGTAGGCCTGGAATACGTGCGGCTGGGCCAGCCCGTGCCCACTCTGTCGGGCGGCGAGGCGCAGCGCCTGAAGCTGGCCGGCCACCTGGCCGAAGCCGCGCGCAGCGGCATCTCCACCGCCAAGGTCGCCAAGAAGGGCAGCCTGTTCCTGTTCGACGAACCCACCACCGGCCTGCACTTCGACGACGTGGCGCGGCTGATGCGCGCGTTCCGCAAGCTGCTGGCCGCCGGCCACACGCTGCTGGTGATCGAGCACAACCTGGACGTGATCCGCGCGGCCGACTGGCTGATCGACCTGGGCCCCGAAGGCGGCGACGCCGGCGGCCTGGTCATCGGCACCGGCACGCCGCAGGACCTGATGGACAACCCCAAGTCGCACACGGGCGCCGCCCTGCGCGACTACGAAGTCAGCATCCTGCCGGCAGACGTGGTCGTAAGCACCGACGCCGACGCGCAGGAAGTCGAGCAGGCTGGACTGACCGCCCGCATCGCCGAGCCCGGCGAAGCCTACGGCGCAGACGTGGGCCGCCCGTTGCAGTCGCTGATGCGCGAGCGGCGCCAGGCCAATATGGCGATCGAGATCCGCAACGCGCGCGAACACAACCTGAAGAACGTCAGCGTGGAAATCCCGCGCGACAAGTTCACCGTCATCACCGGCGTGTCCGGCTCGGGCAAGTCCACGCTGGCCTTCGACATCCTGTTCAACGAAGGGCAGCGGCGCTATCTGGAATCGCTCAACGCCTACGCCCGCGCCATCGTGCAGCCAGCCGGCAAGCCGGACGTGGACGCCATCTTCGGCATCCCGCCCACGGTCGCCATCGAGCAGCGCACCAGCCGCGGCGGACGCAAGTCCACCGTGGCCACGATGACGGAAATCCACCATTTCCTGCGCCTGCTGTACGTCAAGCTGGGCACGCAGTACTGCCCGGACTGCAATGTCGCGGTAGAGCCGCAGAATACGGACCAGATCGTGGCGCGCCTGCTGCGCGAGCACAAGGGCGAACACATCGGCCTGCTGGCGCCGCTGGTCACCGCCCGCAAGGGCTATTACACGGACCTGGCCAAATGGGCCGGCTCCAAGGGCCATTCGCACCTGCGCGTGGACGGCGAGTTCATTCCCGTGGCCCCGTGGCCGCGGCTGGACCGCTACAAGGAACACACCATCGAGCTGCCGATCGCGGACGTGGTGGTGGACCCGGCCAATGAAGCCGAGCTGCGCGCCGCGGTCAAGAACGCGCTAGAAAACGGCCAGGGCGTGATGTCCGTGGTCTGGCCCGTGAACAAGCTGCACGAAGCGCTGGACAGCGACCTGCAGCAGCAGCACTTCTCGGTCAAGCGCGCCTGCCCGTCTTGCGGCACCAGCTTCCCCGAACCGGATCCGCGCCTGTTCTCGTACAACTCCAAGCACGGCTGGTGCACC
Source organism: Achromobacter xylosoxidans (assembly GCF_014490035.1). Taxonomy (NCBI): domain Bacteria; kingdom Pseudomonadati; phylum Pseudomonadota; class Betaproteobacteria; order Burkholderiales; family Alcaligenaceae; genus Achromobacter; species Achromobacter xylosoxidans. The sequence continues at coordinate 5,702,812 of NZ_CP061008.1, forward strand.
GGCTGCTACGGCACCGGCCTGCAGCTGCAAGGCTTCGACGAAGAGCAGACCGGCGAGGAAACCGCCTGGAACGCCTGGTACGAAGGCGAGGCCAAGCCCTGCACGCAATGCGACGGACAGCGCCTGAACCGCGTGGCGCGCGCCGTGCGCTGGCGCGACAAGTCCATCGCCGAACTCGCCTCGCTGCCGGTGTCGGACGCGCATACCTTCTTCACCGGGCTGGTGGCGCGCGGCCGCGAAGGCGAGATCGCCCGCGACATCCTTACGGAAATCCGCGGACGCCTGAACTTCATGCAGGAAGTCGGCCTGAACTACCTGGCGCTGGACCGGGCCGCGCCCACGCTGTCCGGCGGCGAAGCGCAGCGCATCCGCCTGGCCGCGCAGCTGGGTTCCAACCTGCAGGGCGTCTGCTACGTGCTGGACGAACCGACCATCGGCCTGCACCCGCGCGACAACCGCATCCTGCTGGACGCGCTGGCGCGCCTGGAAGGCAACGGCAACACGCTGGTGGTGGTGGAACACGACGACGACACCATCCGCCGCGCCTCGCACATCATCGACATCGGACCGGGCGCGGGCATCCGCGGCGGCCGCGTGGTGGCCCAGGGCAGCGCGCAGGACCTGATCGAAGCGCCCGAATCGGTCACCGGCCGCTATCTGGCCAAACCCTTGCAGCACCCGTTGCAAGGCCGCCGCCCGGTCGAGGCCGATACGCCCATGATCGAAATCAAGGGCGCGCGCCTGCACAACCTGCGCAGCGTGGACGCGAAGATTCCGGTGGGCCGCCTGAGCGTGGTGACCGGCGTGTCGGGTTCGGGCAAATCCACCCTGGCGCGCGAAGTGCTGCTGGACAACCTGATGCAGGCCGTGTCGCAAGGCAAGGCGCCGGGCTGGGCGGGCTGCGACAGCATCAAGGGTTGGGAAGCCATCGACCGCGTGCTGGAAGTGGACCAGACGCCCATCGGCAAGACGCCGCGCTCCTGCCCGGCCACCTACGTGGGCTTCTGGGACGACGTGCGCAAGCAGTTCGCCGACACCCGCGAATCGCGCATGCGCGGCTGGACCGCGGCGCGCTTCTCGTTCAACACCGGCGACGGCCGCTGCCCGATCTGCGAAGGCCAGGGCATGCGCACCATCGAGATGAACTTCCTGCCGGACGTGAAGGTGCCTTGCGACGCCTGCAACGGCGCGCGCTTCAACAACGACACTCTCAGCGTGCAGATGCGCGGCAAGAACGCCGGCGAACTGCTGGCCATGGAAGTGGACGACGCCATCGGCTACTTCGCCGCGCACCCCAAGATCCACCGCCCGCTGCAGCTGATGCAGGACGTGGGCCTGGGCTATCTGACGCTGGGGCAGCCTTCGCCCACGCTGTCGGGCGGCGAAGCGCAGCGCATCAAGCTGGTGACCGAGCTGTCCAAGGCCCGCCTCACCGACGGCCTGATCAAGACCGGCCGCGCCTCGCGCATTCCGCATACGCTGTACGTGCTGGACGAACCCACCGTGGGCCTGTCGATGGCCGACGTGGAAAAGCTGATCCACGTGCTGCACCGCCTGGTGGAAGCCGGCAATACGGTGGTGGTGATCGAGCACAACCTGGACGTGATCGCCGAAGCCGACTGGCTGCTGGACCTGGGCCCCGAAGGCGGCACGGGCGGCGGCAAGCTGGTGGGCGAAGGCTCGCCCGAACACGTCATGACCCTGAGCGACCATTCCCATACCGGACGGGTCCTGAAGGAATTCCTGGCACATCAACAGCAGTAGGCAGCATGGAATGTCGTTTTGAAGACCGGCTGGCCGGCCGCGCGCTGCGGTTCGAGGGCTTGTGCTCGCGGATCGAGGCGCGCTCCGCCGCCGAGGTCGCCCCCGCGCTCGCCGCCATCGAAGCCCAGCGGCGACAGGGGCGCTGGATCGCCCTGTTGCTGGACTACGAACTGGGCGAGTGGCTGTTGCCCGAAGCCGCCATGGCGCCGCCCGCCGGCCCCTGGACGCCGCCGCGCGACGACGGCAAACCGCGCCTGACCGCGCTGGCGTTCGAACGCCGGCAGGAGGAAACGCCCTGGGACGCACCGGACGCAGGCGCTGCGCCCGCCGCCATCAGCCTGCCCGCGCCGCGCATGACCGAGGCCGACTACGTACGCCAGATCGAAGCCATCCGCGGCCTGATCGGTGACGGCGAGCTGTATCAGGTGAACTACACCCAGCCGCTGGACCTGCAATTCCAGGGCGACGCGGCCACGCTGTACCGGCGCATCGCCGCCCGCAACCCGGTGGCGCACGGCGCGTTCATCGAGGACGGCGAGCGCACGGTGTTGTCGTTTTCGCCCGAACTGTTCGTGCGCCGCGACGGCCCGCGCCTGACCACGCGCCCGATGAAGGGCACGGCCCCGCGCCACCCCGATCCGGCCGAGGACGAACGGCTGGGCCAGGCGCTCCTGGCCAGCGAAAAGAACCGCGCCGAGAACCTGATGATCGTGGATCTGCTGCGCAACGATCTGGGCCGGCTGGCCGAGCCGGGCTCGGTGCGGGTCGACGCGCTGTTCTCGCTGGAGCGCTATCCCACCGTCTGGACCATGACGTCCACGGTGTCGGCGCTGGCGCCGCACGCCTCGCTGGAAGACGTGCTGCGCGCGCTGTTTCCCTGCGGCTCCATCACCGGCGCCCCCAAGGTCGCGGCCATGCGCCGCATCCGCCAGATGGAAACGGCGCGGCGCGGCCTGTATTGCGGCAGCATCGGCTGGCTGGCGCCGGACGGCGACTTTTCGCTGAACGTCGCCATCCGCACCCTGGTGCTGGACCAGGCCGGCCACGGCGTCTATAGCGTGGGCGGCGGCATCGTGCACGATTCGGACCCGGCCGAGGAATGGCAGGAATGCCACTGGAAGGCCCGGATCCTGCGGGCCTGAGGCCGCAGTCCGGATGTCCGGCGTCCCTGCGCGCCTGCAGCCATCGGTAGTAGGATAGAGCGCGGCCGCAGCGCACCTTTACCCCAGGAGAGTCCCATGCAACCCGAACTGATCGAGACCATCCTGGTCGATGCCGAACGACGCGTGCCGCTGCTGGCGCGCCATCTCAAGCGCCTGGAAGCGTCCTGCAAGGCCCTGGGCTACGGCTGGGGCGGCCGGGCCGTCGAGGCCGACATCATGATCACCGCGCTGGGCCTGGCCACGCCCGGGCCGCACCGGCTGCGCCTGCTGGTGGCGCGCGACGGCAGCCGCAACATCCAGACCGCGCCGCTGCCGCCCCTGCACCCCGCGCAGGAAGCCATGCTGGCGCCCGAAGCGCTGCGTTCATCCGAACCGCTGCTGCGCTACAAGACCACCTACCGCCCCTGGTACACCAAGACCATCGAATGGCTGCCCTCGCATCCGCACATCTTCGATCTGCTCTACCTGAATGAGCGCGGCGAACTCTGCGAAGGCAGCCGCAGCAACGTCTATCTGCGCCTGGATGGCGACTGGTACACGCCGCCCGTGGACTGCGGCTGCCTGCCCGGCGTGCAGCGCGCCGAACTGCTCGAAACGGGCACGGTGGCAGAACGCGTCCTGACCCTGGCCGACCTGCACGCGGCCGAGGAAATCCGCCTGTCCAACGCGCTGCGCGGCTGGTTTCCGGTGACGCTGCGCGACGCCTAATCCGCGAACTCGTCCACCACCACCTGCCGCAGCCACTGGTTGGCCGGCTCGCGGTGGTTGCGGGCGTGCCAGAACACATTGATGACCGACTCCGGGATCTTCACCGGACAGGGCGCGGTTGCCAAGCCGAACGGACCGCAGGCGCAGTCAGCGAAGCGCTGCGGCACCACGGCGATCATGTCGGTGGCGGCAAGCACCGGCCCCACCGCAATGAAGTGCGGCACCGTCAGGCGCAGGCGCCGCTGGATGCCGGCCTGCCCGATCACCTGGTCGACCACGCCGTGGCCCGTGCCTTCCGAGGCGATGGCCACGTGCTCGGCCGCGCGGAACTGCCGCGCCGAGACCCCGGTGCGCGCCAGCGGATGGTCGCGGCGGAAGATGCACACATAGGGCTGGCGGAACAGCAGGCGCTGGAAGAAGCCGCTCTTCAGATCGGGCAGGAAGCCCATGGCCAGGTCGATGCGGCCGCGCTCCATCTCGTCCTTCACGTCGATCGAGGTGGTGCGCACGGTGCGCACCGTGACGCCGGGCGCGGCGCGGTCCAGCGCGCGCATCAGCCGCGGCAGGAAATAGGTCTCGCCCACGTCGTTCACGCCGATCACGAAGGCGCGACCGCTATGCGCGGGGTCGAACGCGGCGCGCGCGTTCAGGGTGCTGTGCAGCGCCTCCAGCGCGGCGGCGATGGGCTGCGCCAAATCCTGCGCGTAGGGCGTGGGCACCATGCCGCGCGAGGTACGCAGGAAAAGCTCATCGCCCAACAGCTTGCGCAGCCGGCCCAGCGCGTTGCTGACGCCGGGCTGCGAAATGCCCAGGCTCTCGGCCACGGCCGACACCCGGCCGTGCTTGCGCAGTTCATTGAAGACGACCAGCAGGTTCAGGTCCAGGTCTTGCAGGTTCATGGGCTGCCTCCACCAATATTGATTTTGGTGATTTATCTCATCAAGCAGATTCTATTTATTTATTTCACTTTCTGCCCGATGATGCGAAAAACGCCAGCGCCCATGCAGCGCCGGCTCTGCAGGATCGCGCCCGCGGTCCGCCGAACCAAGGAGACACGCCATGCGTACCTGTACGCTGTCCGCCGCCGCGCCCTGTCGCCGGAGCGGATCATGAACGCCCCCGAGCAGCCCATCCAATTCGCCCCGCGCTGGCAGGACGACGGATCCCACCGCATCCCCTTCGGCGTCTATACCGATGCCGCCCTGCATCAGCGGGAAATGGAGCGGTTCTTCTACCGCGCGCACTGGAGCTACGTGGGCCTGGAGGCCGAGATCCCCAACCCGGGCGACTTCAAGCGCACCGCGGTGGGCGAACGCTCCGTCATCCTGCTGCGCGACAACGACGGCCAGGTGCGCGTGGTGGAAAACGTGTGCGCCCACCGCGGCGTGCAGTTCTGCCGCGAACGTTCCGGCAACCGCAGCGAATTCGTCTGTCCGTACCACCAGTGGAACTATGACCTGCAGGGCAACCTGATCGGCGTGCCGTTCCGCCGCGGCGTCAAGCAGGACGGCAAGGTCAACGGCGGCATGCCGCCCGATTTCAAGCCGGAAGAACATGGCCTGACCAAGCTGGCCGTGGCCTGCCGCAACGGCGTGGTGTTCGCCTCGTTCGATCACGATGTCGAACCGCTGGAGGACTATCTGGGGCCGGACATCCTGCACTACTTCGACCGCGTCTTCGACGGCCGCGAACTGGTGATCCACGGCTACAGCCGCCAGCGCATCCCCGGCAACTGGAAGCTGATGCAGGAGAACATCAAGGATCCCTACCATCCGGGCCTGCTGCACACCTGGTTCGTCACCTTCGGCCTGTGGCGGGCCGACAACCGCTCCGAGCTGAAGATGGACCGGCACTTGCGCCACGCCGCCATGATCTCGACGCGCGGCCAAGGCGGCAAGGGCAGCGTGACCAGCGGCGTGTCCAGCTTCAAGGAACAGATGTCGCTGAACGACGACCGCTTCCTCGATATCGTGCCGGAGCCCTGGTGGAACGGCCCCACCGCCGTGCTGATGACGCTGTTCCCCAGCGTCATCATCCAGCAGCAGGTGAACTCGCTGTCCACGCGCCACATCCAGCCCGTGGGCCACGACGCCTTCGATTTCGTGTGGACGCATTTCGGCTTCGCCGACGATACGCCCGAGATGACGCGCCGCCGGCTGCGCCAGGCCAATCTGTTCGGCCCGGCGGGCTTCGTGTCGGCGGACGACGGCGAGGTCATCGAGTTCTCGCAATCGGGCTTCGAGCAGAAGCCCTGGCACCGCAGCGTGGCGGAACTGGGCGGCAAGACCGCCGAAAACACCGACCACATGGTCACGGAAACGCTGATCCGCGGCATGTACGCGTACTGGCGCCGGGTCATGGAGGCCTGACGATGCTGGACTTTCACCTCTACTACCAACTGACCTGCCTGTACAACGACTACGCCGCCGCGCTGGACGCTGAGGAATGGGAAAAGTGGCCCGATTTCTTCCTGGAAGACTGCGTGTACAAGGTGCTGCCGCGCGAGAACCACGAGCGCGGCTATCCGCTGGCGACCATGTCCTTCGAAAGCCGCGGCATGCTGAAGGACCGCATCTACGGCGCCACCGACACCATCTTCCACGATCCCTACTACCAGCGCCATGTGGTGGGCGCGCCGCGCGTGCTGTCGGTGCAGGGCGACCGCATCGAGTCCGAGGCCAACTACGCCGTGTTCCGCACCAAGCCCAGCCAGTTGACCACGGTATTCAACGTGGGCCGCTACCTGGATGTGGTCCGGCTCGGTCCGGACGGGCTCAAATTCGAATCGCGGCTCTGCATCTTCGACAGCGAGCTGGTGCCGAATTCGCTTATCTATCCCATCTGAACAAGGAAACGACAGTAATGAGCACGCAATGGATCAAGGCCATCGCGCGGGACGAGGTGCCTGAAGACGACGTCATCGCGGTGCAGGCCGGCGGCCGCGAGATCGCGCTGTATGGCGTGGACGGCGAGGTCTACGCCACCGCCAACCTCTGTACGCACGGCAATGCGCGGCTGTGCGACGGCTTTCTGATGGGGCATGAGATCGAATGCCCGCTGCATCAGGGGCGCTTCGACGTGCGTGACGGGCGCGCGCTCTGTTCGCCGCTGCGCGAGAACATTGCCACCTATCCGGTCAGGATCGAGGACGGCGTGGTATTCGTGGCGCTATAGCGCCTTTGTCAGACCGCGAGGCGCAGCGCCTCGTTCGCGGCCGCCATGCCCATGGCGGCCGTGACGGTCACGACCGAGCCGTAGCCGGCGCAGGACAGGCCCTGCGGCGCCAGGGTTTCTCCAGAGGCGCCCATATCGTCCTCGCCTTCGGTGGGGCGGGTCCAGGCGTCGGGCAGGATGGCGGGCTGGTCGAACCACAGGGCGTGGATACCCATTTTCGGCACACGCTTCAGGGCCTTGCCGTTCTGGTCGGAAGCCCGCGGAAAGCCATGCTCGCGGCGCAGCTTGTTGCGCAACTTGGACAGCAGCGCGTCGTTGACCGCGGCCGACAGGTCGCCGGCGCGCAGGGCCAGCGGATCGGTCTTGCCGCCCGCGCCGCCGCACAACAGCATGGGCACGCCGATTTCGCGCGCATGCAGGATCATCGCGATCTTGGCGGCGGCCTGGTCGGTGCAGTCGATGATGACGGAGTACGGGCCGGGCAGGACCTGGGCGACGTTCTCGGGCGAAACGAAATCATCCACCCGCGTCAGCCGGCACTCCGGATTGATCGCCAGCACGCGTTCGGCCATGGCATCGACCTTGGACTGGCCCAGCGTCTCGGTCAGCGCGTGGATCTGGCGGTTGACGTTGGATTCGGCAATGTGGTCCAGGTCGATGAGCGTCAACGCCCCTACCCCGCAGCGCGCCAGGGCCTCGACGGTCCAGGAACCTACGCCGCCCAGGCCGGCGACCGCCACATGGGCGTTGCGCAGGCGGGTCGGGGCTTCGGGGCCGTAGAGGCGGGAGAGGCTGCCGAAGCGGCGGTCGAGGTCGGCGGTGGGGTCGGGGGTGTTCATGAGGGCGTATTTTATTGCAGGCGGATGGTTGGGTTCTTAAGACGCCTGGCACGGCGGCGGCCGGGGTGGCGCGGGGCAACGATTGCGGTCCGGAGCCTTCGCTCCGGACTTCCCCGTCGTCATCCTCGTCACCGCCTCCGGCGGTTCCTTCGGATTCCCTCGGGCTTATCGACGCCCCGCGCCACCCCGGCCGCCGCCGCGCCAGGCTCCGCTTATTGAATCTTGCCGGCCGCTGGGACGGGTGGCGTGCTTGACGTTCTTCTCCCCGGTTGAGGAGAGAAGAAGATCTTGCAGGGACGCCAAAGACGGCCGCGCGGGCGGCCTTCTTTGGCATATGGATATCGTTAGTCGTGCGAGAGACGCTGCGCGCTGATGCAGGCCCGCGTTCATATGCAGCTCGTCGACCAACAACGCTTCCTGCTCGAGCACGGACGATCATCAGCGCGCAGCGCCATCACAAATCGCAAGACACCGCGTAAGCCCCAATAGGCCGCCCGGGCGGCCTATTGGGGCGAGCATCGTAAGACCTTCGCCCACCCCCACCGTCCGCGAGAACCCTACGAAGTCCGGTCACCCCAGCTGACGTCAAGTTTCCAAAGCGGAGCCTGGCGCCTTAAGAACCCGCCGCCGCACCGCCAGCAGACTCAGCATCATCCCCACCGAGCGCCTGATAAACCGTCACCTGATTCACCAGCCGATTCAACATATTCTCATCCCGCGAAACCTCAGCCACCCGCCGCTTCTCCTGCGCATCCAGCCAATCCTTCAGCGGCACGGCCCCCGCCCGGTAGCGCACTTCGTACAGCCGCTCGGCCTCGCGCGCCGCGCGCAGAGATGCGTCCAGCTGTTCCGCCTGCAAGCGCAGTTGCGTGCGATTGGACAACGCGTTCTCCACGTCCGCCATCGCCTGGTACAGCGCCTGCCGGAAATTCACCACACGCTCTTCGTAGTCGGCCTTGGAGATCTTGATGTTGAGCTGCATCTGGTTCCATTGCAGGAACGGCAGCGTCAGCGCCGCCCCCAGCGAGCCTACCGGGTTCTTCAGAACGTCGGACAGCGAGGGACTCGAGCTTCCCAAGGCGCCGGTCAGCGTCAATGGCGGATAGAAGCTGGCGCGGGTCGCGTCAACGGTGGACAGGGACTGGCGCAGGCGCAGTTCGGCGGCGCGCAGGTCGGGACGGCGGCCCAGCAGGTCGGCCGGCACGCCGGCGCGCGCTTGCGGCAAGGGATAGCCCGGCAACCGCGCCGGGTCGGCCATCATGCGGTCCGGCGGGCCGTCGAACAGGATGGTCAGCGCGTTGGCGTACTCCACGCGCTGCTGCACCAGCAGCGTATGAGCGGCTTCCTGGCTGGCCACGGTCTGTTCGGCCTCGGCCATTTCCAGCGCCGACGCGCCGCCCGCCGCGTACTGCGCCCGCACCAGATCCTGCGTCTTGCGCGCGTAGGCGATGCTCTCGGCGCTGCTGGCGATGCGCTGGTTGATGAAGGCGGTCTGCCAGTACAGCGTGGCGGTAGTGCCCACCAGGGACAGCGCGGCGCTCTGCCGGTCCTGCTCGGTCGCCAGAGCGTCCCATTGCGCCGCGTCGCGCTGGCTGGACAGCTTGCCCCACAGATCCGCTTCGTAGCTGACGGTCAACTGCACGGCGTTGGTCCGGGTAATGGCGCGATCGCCGTACAGGTTGCGGTTGCGCGTCACATCGGCATTGCCGCCCAGTTGCGGCAGCAGCTTGTCCTCGGTGATTCCAGCCTGGTACTGCGCCCGGCGCACGCGGATCGCGGCGGCGGCCAGGTCGTTGTTGCGCGCCAGCGCGGCGTCGACCAGGCCGTTGAGCGTCGGGTCGTTGAAATTGCGCCACCACTCGCCGCCATCGGCCAGCGGCCCGGCCTGGAAGTCGCCGGCAAGCGCATGGGTCCAGGCCGCGGGGGTGGACGTCAGCGGCCGTTCGTAGTCCGTATGCAGCAGGCTGCCGCAGCCGGCCAAGGCCAGCAGCAACGCCAGGGCGGCGGGTTTGCAGATCAGGGAAACCGCTTTCATCTTCCTCATTCCCGGGCCAGGGCCTCGACGGGATCCAGACGCGCCGCATTGCGCGCCGGCAAATAGCCAAAAAGCACACCGATCAAGGTCGAGCAGCTGAACGCCGCCACCATCGATGTCGTGGAATAGATCATCTGGAACGACCCGCGCGTCGCCTTGGAAACCAGCACGCCCAGCCCCAGCGACAGCACGATGCCGATGGCGCCGCCTATCAGGCACACCAGCACCGCTTCAATCAGGAACTGCTGCATGATGTCGCTGCGCCGCGCCCCCACCGCCATGCGCACGCCGATCTCGCGGGTACGCTCGGTCACGGAAACCAGCATGATGTTCATGACCCCGATGCCGCCCACCATCAGCGAGATGAGCGCAATCATGGACACCAGCAGCGTCATGGTCGCGGTGGTGCGTTCGATGGTCTTGCGGATCGCGTCCGTGTTGAACACGAAGAAATCCTTGGTCACGTGGCGCCGCGTCAGCACGCGCACGATGGCCTGTTCCGCCGCGGCGGGCGGCGAAGCGTCATTGACGCGCACCGTGATGCTCTTCAGATGCTGCTGGCCCAGCACGCGCGACAGCGCCGTGGTGTAGGGAACCCAGACGTTCAACGAGTCATTGCTGCCGAAGACGGTTTCCTTCTTTTGCGTCACCCCGATCACGCGCGCCGGCATCGATCCCAGAAATACCACTTGCCCGATGGGCTCGGTATGCGAACCGAACAGCTTGCGCCGGGTGGCGTCATCGATCACCACTTCCTGCGCGCGCCGCAACACGCTGGTTTCGTCGAAGAACTTGCCCTGGGCCAGCTTGATGGCGCGCACGCGGAAATATTGCTCGCCCACGCCCTGGATCACGCCGGTCACCGACACGTTGCGATAGCGCAGCGTGTTGCTGGTCGAGACTTCCGGCGTGACGCTGTCCACATAGGACTCGCGCGCCAGGGCGTCGGCGTCGGCCGGCACCAGGGTGCGGATATTCACGGCCTTCTCGTCACCGAAGTCCTTGCCCGGAAATATCTCCACCGTGTTGGTGCCGATTTCGCTGATGTCGTCCAGGATCTTGCGGCGCGAGCCTTCGCCCAGCGCCACCACCGACACCACGGCCGCGATGCCGATGATGATGCCCAGCATCGTCAGCGAGGTGCGCAGCCGGTGCGCGTTCATGGCCAATAGCGCCATGCGCAGCGCCTCGCGGCAACGGTCCAGGTAAGCCTGCCAGACGGGCCGCGCGGCCAGCGCCGGCGCGTCTTCCTTGATGCGCTCGGTCCGCGGCGCGTCGGGATTGCGCTTGTCGGCGACGATCTCGCCGTCGCTGATCTCGATGATGCGCTGGGCGTGGCGCGCCACGTTCATGTCGTGCGTGACGATGATGATGGTATGGCCGGCCGCGTTCAGTTCTTCCAGGATGCGCAGCACCTCCTGGCCGGTGTGCGTGTCCAGCGCGCCGGTCGGCTCGTCGGCCAGGATGATGTCACCGCCATTCATCAGCGCGCGCGCGATGCTGACGCGCTGCTGCTGGCCGCCGGACAGCTGCCCGGGCCGATGCCCGGTCCTGTCGCCCAGGCCCAGCCGCCGCAGCAGTTCGTCGGCACGCGCCAGGCGCGCCTCGCGCCGCTTGCCGGCGTAGACGGCCGGCACCTCGACGTTGCCCTGCGCGGTCAGGTCCGACAGCAGGTGGTAACGCTGGAAGATGAAGCCGAAGTGCTCGCGGCGCAGTTCGGCCAGTTCGTCCGGGTCCAGCTCACCCGTGCTGCGCCCGTCGACCCGGTAATCGCCGCGGGTGGGACGGTCCAGGCAGCCCAGGATGTTCATGAGCGTGGACTTGCCCGACCCGGACGCGCCCACGATCGCCACCATCTCGCCGGACTCGATGGCCAGGTTGATGTCCTTCAGGACCGCGATGGTCTGCTCGCCCGCGGGAAACTCGCGGCGCACGCCCTTAAGCGAGATCAGAGGCCCGCTCATGTCAGGCTCCCGGCGTGGCGGCCGGCGCGGCATCCGCCGACACGACGCGCTCGCCCACCTCCAGCCCTTCCAGCACCTGCGCCTGGACGTTGTTGTTCATGCCTATCCTGACCTGGCGCGTTTCGGTCTTGTTGTCCTTCAGGACCACGCGCACGGCGTAGCGGCCGTCCTGGCCGCGCTTGCCCAGCGCCGAGGCCGGCACCACCACCGTGTCCTTGGCCTCGCCCAGCACGATGAAGACCTGGGCGGTCATGGAGATGCGCAGCTTCTCGTCCGGGTTGGGCACGTCGAACAGGCCGTTGTAGTAGACGGCGGCGGTGGTGGAGCTGCCGCTGGCCGATCCGGTCAGGGAAGACGTCGCGTCGTCCTTCTGCACCGAATCCGGCGCCGGTTCCACCGCGCGCAGCTGGGCGCGGTAGCGCTCGTCGGGCTCGCCCAGGATGGTGAAGTACACCGGCAAGCCCGGCTTCACGCGGGTGACGTCGGCTTCCGAGATCTGCGCCTTGATGGTCATGGTGTCGACCTGAGCCACTTTGATGATGGTGGGCGCGCTCTGGATGGAGTTGACGGTCTGGCCTTCCTTGGTCACCACCGCGACCACCATGCCGTCGATGGGCGAGACGATGCGGGTGTAGCCCAGGTTGACGCGGGCGGTGTCGACCTGGATCTCGGCCTGCGCGATCTGCGCGTCCAGCGAGGCGATCTCGGCGCGGGTCACGCCCAGCGTCGCCTCGGCGCTCTCGTAGGCCTCGCGCGAACTGGCGTCGGCCGCCAGCATCTGCCGCTGGCGGCGGAAGGCCAGCTCGGCCTGCTTCAGCGTGGCGACCTTGGCGGCCCGCTCGGCGCGGCGGGTCTGCAGGGCGGCCTCGGCGTTGCGCAGCTCGTTCTGCTGGGTCATGTCGTCGATCTCGGCCACCAGCTGGCCCTTTTTGACGCGGTCGCCCAGCGCCACCTTCAGGGACTTCAGCTGGCCGGTGGCCTGGGCGCCGACGCTGACGCGTTCGATGGCGTCGATGGTGCCGCTGGCCAGCACGCTGTCTTCAAGATCGGCGCGCGTGACCTCGGCCACCGCGAAAGTGGGCGGCGGCGTCGCGGAGAAGAACGCGGCGCGCACGCCGAACACGGCTAACAGGAGCAAAACGGCGATCAGGGAGTAGCGCTTGAACTTGCTGCGGGACTTTTTCATTGAACCTGCCGGATGTAGCGCCGGCTATCGGGCCGGCGCCGGTATTGCGAATTGCGGACCAGGCAAGCGACCTTGCCCACGATGCTTGCTCATCCTAAACGTGTCGTCCGCCGGAACCATCGACGATCTGTGGCAAAACGGTGAAAAACAGTAAAGCGGGCCGGAACGTCAAGGTCCGCGTGATTGTTCCGTTGCATGAACGATACAACGCTTTGTCCGTGACTCGCGAAAGCCCTTGCCCGTAGATGCGGCGAACGTGCCGCCATCTTGCGCCATAAGCATGCGAGTTCGCCCCTAGATAGCCGCCATCATGCGATTGGCGCCAATATGCGTTTGCGGCGCTGCAAAACAGCCACGCCTCGACATAGGGCGACGATATGGCCAGAATGAACGCAGTTAAGCCGTATCCGTGTCCACTTCTCATAGATCCCCCTCTTCGTCACCCAGTTCCCCAGAGTTTTCCGGGGCGGTGCTTTTGTGCCTCCTGGCCATGATGAACCACGTGGCGCTCACAGGGGGACGGATCACCGTCTCACTCACCGCGCTGCAGATGGGGCTGTCGACCTTCAAGGTGGGCACGCTGGTTGCGGTGTTCGCGGTACTGCCCATGCTGTTCTCGGTGCGCGCCGGCCGCTGGGTCGACCGGGTCGGCATCGTGCGGCCGCTGGTCATCGGCACGGCCCTGGTCGCCTCCGGCACCGCGCTGCCCTTCATCTCCCAGACCCAGTTCGCCCTGCTGATTGCCTCCTGTTGCATCGGTATCGGCTTCATGTTGCATCAGGTCGCCACGCAGGATCTGCTGGGCCACGCCGAACCGGCGCAGCGGCTGCGCAATTTTTCCTTCATGTCGCTGGCGCTGGCGGGGTCCGGATTCTCGGGCCCGCTGATCGCCGGGCTGGCCATCGACCATCTGGGCACGCGCCTGGCCTTCGGCCTGCTGACCTTGGGTCCGCTGATTTCGGCGGGCGGGCTTTATGTGTTGCGTCACCAATTGAAGGCAGTGGATTCGCAGCTGTCAGGCAAAAAAGAGGCCGAAAAGCGGCGCGTTACCGAATTGCTGGAAGTGCCGGCATTGCGCCGCATATTGATGGTCAACACGATTTTGTCCGGCGCGTGGGACACCCATTTGTTCGTCGTGCCCATTTTCGGCGTCGCCATCGGCCTGTCAGCGACCACGATCGGCATCATTCTTGCGTCCTTCGCGGCGGCTACTTTCGTTATCCGCCTGATATTGCCCTTCATCCAGCGCCGCGTGCGGTCCTGGACGCTGGTGCGGGTAGCGATGGCGACAGCAGCCATCGATTTCATGCTTTACCCGCTGTTCACCGACGTTAACGTCCTGATCGTGTTGTCTTTCATCCTCGGTCTGGCCTTGGGCTGCTGCCAGCCGAGCATGCTCTCGCTGCTGCACCAGCATTCTCCGCCAGGCCGCGCCGCCGAGGCCGTGGGCCTGCGGATGGCCCTGATCAACGGCTCGCAGGTGTCCCTGCCGTTGACCTTCGGCGCGCTCGGTGCGGTAATTGGCGTTGCCCCCCTCTTCTGGGCGTACTCCGTGGCCCTGATGGCCGGAGGCTGGGCCAACCGCAATCCCCCGATCGAATCTGAACGCAAAGCGTAGCCGTGAACATGCTGTCCTCTCCTCCCGCCGCCGGCAATTCCGGCGCCAGCCTGCCCTTTCGTCTTTGGACTGCGCAAGAGCGGCAGGAATCGCTGGACGAGGCCCTGCGCCACTGGCAATCGGGCGAAGACGTGTGGGTCTACGGCTACGGTTCCCTGATCTGGCGGCCCGACTTCGATTTCGTCGAGCGCCGGCTGGCGACCCTGCGCGGCCACCACCGGGCGCTATGCCTGTGGTCGCGGGTCAACCGCGGCACCCCGGAATGCCCGGGTTTGGTATTCGGCCTGGACCGGGGAGGCTCCTGCCGCGGGGTGGTCTACCGCCTGGCGGGCGACCAGGTGCCGACCTATTTCCCCGCGCTCTGGGAGCGCGAGATGTCCACCGGCGCCTATCTGCCCCGCTGGATCAACTGCGCCACCGATACCGGCACCGTGCGGGCGCTGGTCTTCATCATGAACCGGGACAATCCGGCCTACATCCGCGCCCTGCCCGAGCCCGAGCTGCTGGCCATCGTGCGCCGCGCCGCCGGCCGCTATGGCCCCTGCACCGAATATGTGGTGCAGACCGCCCAGGCGCTGCGCGCCGCCGGCATCCATGACGCCCGCCTGGACGCCATCGCGCGCCGGCTGGAGCTGGACGCGCACACGCTGCCGGAAGGCGCCTGAGGCCCGGCCTCGGGAAATCTTGCCTGCGCCCTGAGCGGGGTCAATAAGGGTACCGCCTTCCAGGCGGTATAAACTCCTTGTTATCAACGCTGAACTACTAGCCCCATGTCCGTCTCTGATCTGCGTCAAAGCTACGACAAGAACGTGCTGCTCGAAGGCCAGGCTGCCGCCTCCCCGTTCGAGCAGTTCACCCGCTGGTTCGACGAGGCCCTGGCCGCCAAGGTCCCCGAACCCAACGCCATGACCCTGGCCACGGTGGACGCCAGCGGCCAGCCCAGCGCGCGCATCGTCCTGATCAAGGGCTTCGATGAGCGCGGGTTCACGTTCTTCACCAATTACGAATCCCGCAAGGGCCTGGACCTGCAGGCCGAGCCGCGCGCCAGCCTGCTGTTCTTCTGGCAGCCGCTGGAGCGCCAGGTCCGCATCGAAGGCGTGGTCGAAAAAGTGGCCGGCGACGAGTCGGACGCCTACTACCACAGCCGGCCCGCCGGTTCGCGCATCGGCGCCTGGGCCTCGCGCCAGAGCCAGCCCATCACCCGTGAAGAGCTGGAAGCCCGCGAACAGGAATTCCGCGAGCGCTTCGGCGAACAGCCGCCGCGCCCGCCGCACTGGGGCGGCTACCGCCTGAAGCCCACCGCCTTCGAATTCTGGCAAGGCCGGCCTTCGCGCCTGCATGACCGCCTGCGCTATGTCGCCGACGGCCAGGCCTGGAAGATCGAACGCCTGTCGCCTTGATGCCGGGCGCCTCGCGCCTGCCCCCAATTAACGATTGCATGACCGCCTCCTCCCCTGATTTTGACGCCGCCTTTTTCCGCACCGCGCTGGGCCGTTACGCCACGGGCGTGACGGTCGTGACGACCGCCGACCCCGATGGCGCGCCCATCGGCCTGACGGTCAGCTCCTTCAATTCCGTGTCGCTGAACCCGCCGCTGGTGCTGTGGAGCCTGTCGCGCAGTTCGTCGTCGCTGGCGGCCTTCGAGCAGTGCGAGCGCTACGTCGTCAACGTACTGGGCGCGGAGCAGATCGCGCTGGCGCGCCGCTTCGCCACCGGCAAGACGCCGGACCGCTACGCCGGGCTGACGGTGCACCACGCGCCGGGCGGCACGCCCATGCTGGACGGCCATTGCGCCGCCTGGTTCGAATGCCACAACCGCAGCCGCTATGTCGAGGGCGACCACGTCATCATGGTGGGCGAAGTGGAGCGCTGCGGCCATAGCGGCGAGCCGCCACTGGTCTTCCATGCCGGCGGTTTCGACCTGACCCCGGCAGGCGCCCGTTCGGAAAGGAAAACGCCATGAGCGTGGATGTGGATTGCGTCGTCATCGGCGCGGGCGTGGTGGGCCTGGCGATCGCGCGCGCGCTGGCCCAGTCCGAACGCGAGGTGTTGGTGGCGGAAGCCACCGAGGCCATCGGCACCGGCACCAGCTCGCGCAACTCCGAAGTCATACACGCCGGCATCTACTACCCGGCAGGCAGCCTCAAGGCGCGCCTCTGCGTGCGCGGCAAGCACCTGCTTTATTCCTATTGCGCCGAGCGCGGCGTGCCCTATAAACGCCTGGGCAAGCTCATCGTCGCCACCGACACCGAGCAGGCCGCGCAACTCGAAGGCATCGCCCAGCGCGCCCGCGCCAACGGCGTCGACGATCTGCAATTCATCTCCGGCGAGGACGCCATGCGCCTGGAGCCCGCGCTGCGCTGCGCCGCGGCGCTGTCCTCGCCGTCCACCGGCATCGTCGACAGCCATGCGTTGATGCTCTCGTTCCAGGGCGACGCCGAAAACGCGGGCGCCCAGTGCGTCTTCCACACGCCGCTGGAGTCGGCCCGCGTCCGTCCCGAGGGCGGCTTCGAGCTGCAATTCGGCGGCGACGACGCCATGACCCTGAGCTGCAACGTGCTGATCAATTCCGCCGGCCTGCACGCGCCGGCGCTGGCGCGCCGCATCGAGGGCCTGCCCGCGTCCAGCATCCCCCAGGATTACCTGTGCAAGGGCAGCTATTTCACGCTGTCTGGCCGCGCGCCGTTCTCGCGCCTGATCTACCCGGTGCCGCAGCATGCCGGCCTGGGCGTGCACCTGACGCTGGATCTGGGCGGCCAGGCCAAGTTCGGCCCCGACACCGAATGGGTCGAAACCGAGGACTACACGCTGGACCCGGCCCGCGCCGAAGTCTTCTACGAGGCCGTGCGCAGCTATTGGCCGGCCCTGCCCGATGACGCGCTGGCGCCCGGCTACACCGGCATCCGCCCCAAGATCTCCGGCCCGCACGAGCCCGCGGCCGATTTCGTCATCGCCGGCCCGGCCGCGCATGGCGTGCCCGGCCTGGTGAACCTGTTCGGCATAGAATCCCCGGGGCTGACCTCCAGCCTGGCCCTGGCCGAAGAGACCCTGGCCCGTCTGAACGGATGATCTCCGCGCCGTGCATGCCGCGCGTGGCGCCATCAATAAATACTGTCACCTTTTCTCCTTTTTCTCCTCTCCCTGAACCATGCAGCACAACGACTACATCCTGACCCTGTCCTGCCCCGACCGCACGGGCATCGTGTACCGCGTCAGCGGCCTGTTGTTCGAATTGGGCTGCAACATCCTGGATTCGCAGCAGTTCGGCGACGAAGAGACCGGCCGCTTCTTCCTGCGCGTGCACTTCGACGTGCCGGCGGGCGTGTCCGTGGATGATTTGCGGGCGCGGCTGGATGGCATGTCCGCCGAGTACGGCATGGAGCTGAAGCTGCATGACGCCCGCCGCAAGGAACGCCTGCTGATCATGGTCAGCAAGCAGGGGCACTGCCTGAACGACCTGCTGTTCCGCGTGCATAGCGGCCATCTGCATGCCGAAGTAGCCGCCATCGTCTCGAATCACAACGACTACGCCAGCCTGGCCGCTTCCTACGGCATCCCGTTCCACTACCTGCCGGTCACCGCCGACACCAAGGCGGAACAGGAAAAGCAGGTGCTGGCCCTGGTCGATCAGGAAGGCATCGACCTGGTGGTGCTGGCCCGCTACATGCAGATCCTGTCGGAAGACATGTGCCGCGCGCTGAACGGCCGCGCCATCAACATCCATCACAGCTTCCTGCCCAGCTTCAAGGGCGCCCGTCCCTACCACCAGGCGCATGCGCGCGGCGTCAAGATCATCGGCGCCACCGCCCACTACGTGACCTCGGACCTGGACGAAGGCCCCATCATCGACCAGGACATCGAACGCGTGGACCACACGATGACCGCCCAGGACCTGACCCAGGTCGGCAGCGACATCGAATCCCTGGTGCTGTCGCGCGCCGTGCGCAGCCACGTCGAGCACCGCATCCTGCTCAACCGCAACAAGACCGTCGTCTTCCGCTAGGAAGATGGGGGCTCCCAGGCCCCCACCAACCGTCTAACCGCCCTCGGCCTCCAGCGCCAGGGCGGCAGCCGTGGCGCCCGCCACGTCGGGCTGCAGATGACCTTGCAGTCGCTTGTACAGGCCGACGCGGCGCACGATGTCCTGCGGCTGCCCCATCAGGCCCGAGACGATCAGCGCCACGCCACGCGTCTCGCACGCCTTGCTCAGTGCTTCGAGCGCTTCGGCGCCGGTCGAATCCACGTAGATCACGTTCTTCAGGTCCAGCACCAGCGCCCGGGCCGGCAGGCGGTCTTCCAGCGATTCCACCAGCTTGGTCGCGCCGAAGAAGACGGTGCCGTACAGGCGCCAGACCTCGATCTTTCCATCCATGCCAGCCAGCAAGGGCTGCTCGGCGGCCGTGATGCGCTCGGCGCGCGACAGGCTGGAGATGCGGTAAATGAAGGTCAGGCAGGCGGCGAAAATGCCGAATTCGACCGCGACCGTCAGGTCGAAGACCACCGTCAGCACGAACACCGACACCAGCGTGATCCGGTACGGCAGCCGGTAGCTCTTGAGCCGCGCGAACTCGCGCCATTCGCCCATGTTCCAGGCCACGAACATCAGGATGGCCGCCAGGGTGGCCAGCGGTATCGAGGCCGCCAGGGGCGCCGCCGCCAGCATCACCACGAGGAGCACCAGCGCGTGCACCATGCCCGCGACGGGGCTGGTGGCGCCGCTTTTCACATTGGTCACGGTGCGCGCAATCGTGCCCGTGGCCGGCATGCCACCGAAGAACGGCGTGACGAAGTTGGCGACGCCCTGGGCCATCAGCTCCTGGTTGGGGTCGTGCCGGTCGCCTATCATGCCGTCGGCCACCCGCGCGCACAGCAGCGACTCGATGGCGCCCAGCGCCGCAAGCGTGATGGTGGGCATGAGCAGGAAGCGGGCCGACTCCCAACTGAACGCAGGCAACGTGAAATCCGGCAGCGCGGCCGGAATGCCGCCGAAGCGGCTGCCGATGGTTTCCACGGGCAGGCCGAACACTGCCACCGCCGCGGTCGCCAGCACCAGCGCGATGATCGAGCCCGGCACGCGGGCCAGCCTGGCCGCCCGCTGGCCGCCCCATTTAGGCAGCCAGCGCTGCCAGCCGACGATCACCGCCAGCGACAGCAGCGCGATGCCGGCCGCCCAGGGATTCAGCGAGGACAGATGGCTGCCCAGCGCGCCCAGGATGCCGAAGAAGTCACCCGGCATCTTGGGGATCGCCAGGCCCAGGAAATCCTTGACCTGCGACAGCGCGATCAGCACCGCAATGCCGTTGGTGAAGCCGATGATCACCGCCACCGGGATGAAACGCACCAGCGTGCCCAGCCTGAGCAGCCCCATCACGAACAGCAGCACGCCGGACAGCGCCGTGGCGATGATCAGATTGGCCACGCCGTACTGCTGCACGATGTCGTAAACGATGACGATGAAGGCGCCCGCCGGTCCGCCGATCTGCACCCGGCTGCCACCCAGCAGGGCGATCAGGAAGCCCGCGATGATGGAAGTGAACAGCCCGGCCTCGGGCTTGAGGCCCGACCCGATGGCGAAGGCCATGGCCAGGGGCAGCGCGACCACGGCCACGGTGAGGCCCGCGCCCAGGTCCTGGGCGAAGCGGACACGGTCGTAATCGCGCAACGCGTCGAAAAGACGCGGATGAAACGAAAAAGGAATTTCCACGAAAGACTCCGGAGAAGCGGAACCGAAAAACCCTGCAGTGGGGTTCAGTACTTCGCCGGAGGGCCGCAATGGCGCAGCCTGGTGATGAAACGCCTGCGGCGCGTGAGCGGCAGGACTGGACGGTAGGACATGGCTGATACCCGGAATTCGCGTTCGTATGCAAACGGTTCCCTCCCTGGCCGCCGGACTGGCGGCGCGGGGATACCGCTAACGATAAGCCTTCGGGCGGGCTCTGCCTAGCCGGCGGCGGATTTCACGGGGTTTCCGGGGACTCCCAGCCATGCCTCCCCGCCATTTCCACCGCTTTTTCCTGCAGCGGCGTACGTCCGGCCTCGGGCCAGATCATCTGGCTGACCGAGCGGGCCGCGTGCTCGAAGGCGATGAAGCGCGTCCCCGCCAGCCCGCTGCGCGACAGGCAGGCCGGCACGATGGACACGCCCAGTCCCTGCGACACCAGCGACGCCACGCTCAGCCAGTGCCGGACCTCGTGCCGGATCACGGGCATGAAGCCGGCCGACACGCACATGGACAGCACCGTCTCGTAATAACTGGGCGAAGCGGCCCGGGCGAAGAACACGAAATCGTCCGCGGCCAATTCCGCCAGCCGCAGGGATTCCCGGCTGGCCAACGGATGCGCCTGCGGCAGGCACACCACGAAAGGCTCGGCCATCAAGTCGCGCGCCAGCACGCCTGGCGGCACCGGATTGGCGTGGATGAAGCCCAGGTCCTGCTCGCCGCGGCGCACGGCCTCGATCTGGTCATGGGAATTCAATTCGGTCAGCACGTGTTCCACGTCCGGCAGCCCGGCGCGCATGGCGTTGAGCAGCGCCGGCAGGCCGCGGTACAGCATAGAACCCACGAAGCCGATGCGCAGCCGCCCGCGCAGGCCCGCGTCCACGCGCTGCACCAGCGTGCGCACCTCTTCCGCCTGGCGCAGCAGCGTCAGGGCTTCCCGGTACAGCACCTGGCCGGCGTCAGTCAGTTCGACATGGCGGCTGGTGCGGGTCAGCAGGCGCGCGCCGACGTTGTCCTCCAGTTGGCGGATGGCGTAGCTGAGCGGCGGCTGGGAAATGTGCAGCCGCGTGGCCGCGCGGCTGAAGTGGCGTTCTTCGGCCACGGCGATGAAATAGCGCAACAGGCGCGGATCCAGGTCCATTTGTCTCCCCTGGGACTGCAATCCATACTTTTTTTGGATTGTTCTACACACAAACAGTATTTGTATAGATTAATCCATGCAAGCACCATCACAGGCATCGTTCCCGTCTTCAGCAGGATGCCGCCATGGATACCCCCGTCAAGACCGCGCCCACCGCCGCCACGCCCGTTCCGGATTCGCGCGGGCAGAACCTGTTCAGCGCGGACCCTTACGCCGAGGCGCTCAGCCGGCGTTACCTGCCGCCCGCGCTGCACGCCCATCTGCTGCCCCACCTTGAACGGCTGGGCGCGCTGGCCGGCGGCGTCATGGACGAACTGGCCGCCACCGCCGACAAGCATCCGCCCACGCTGTCCGTGCGCAGCCGCGCCGGCGCCGACGAATCGCGCATCGACAAGCATCCGGCCTACGTCGAACTGGAACGCCTGGCCTACAGCGAATTCGGCCTGGCTGCGCTGTCGCACCGCGGCGGCGTGCTGGGCTGGCCCGAACCCATGCCCGCGGCCGCCAAGTACGCGCTCAGCCACCTGTTCGTGCAGGCCGAGTTCGGCCTGTGCTGCCCGGTCAGCATGACCGACTCGCTGGCGCGCACCCTGCGCAAGTTCGGCTCCCCGGAACTGGTAGAGCGGGTCCTGCCCGAAGTGACCTCGCAGGATTTCGATGCGCTGCGCCAGGGCGCCATGTTCATGACCGAACAGGGCGCCGGGTCCGATGTCAGCGCCACCGAAGTGACCGCCACCGCACAGGACGACGGCACCTGGCTCATTCACGGCGACAAATGGTTCTGCTCCAATCCGGACGCGGGCTACGCCATGGTGCTGGC
Source organism: Achromobacter xylosoxidans (assembly GCF_014490035.1). Taxonomy (NCBI): domain Bacteria; kingdom Pseudomonadati; phylum Pseudomonadota; class Betaproteobacteria; order Burkholderiales; family Alcaligenaceae; genus Achromobacter; species Achromobacter xylosoxidans. The sequence continues at coordinate 5,724,943 of NZ_CP061008.1, forward strand.
GCGCAGCGAAGCCCAGCCCGGCCTGAAGGGCGTATCGCTGTTCCTGCTGCCGCGCGACCTGGCCGACGGCACGCACAACCACTACCGCATCCTGCGCCTGAAGGACAAGCTGGGCACGCGCTCGATGGCCAGCGGCGAGATCCGCCTGGAAGGCGCGGTGGCCTGGCTGGTGGGCGAGCGCGGCCGCGGCTTCAAGCATATGGCCGACATGATCAACAACTCGCGCCTGTCCAACGGCATGCGCGCCGCCGGCCTGATGCGCCGCGCCGTGACCGAAGCGGTCTATGTCTCGCAGCACCGGCGCGCCTTCGGCAAGCGCCTGATCGACATGCCGCTGATGCAGCGCCAGTTGGTCAAAATGACGGTCTGGGCCGAACAGGCCCGCAGCGTGATGTTCCAGACGGCGCGCGCGCTGGCCGACGCGGACCGGGGCGCGGCCGATCCGGCGCTGGCGCGCATCCTCACGCCGTTGATCAAGTTCCGCGCCTGCCGCGATGCCCGCAAGGTGACCGGCGACGCCATGGAAGTGCGCGGCGGCTGCGGCTACATCGAGGAATGGACCGAACCGCGGCTGGTGCGCGACGCCCATCTGGGCTCCATCTGGGAAGGCACCAGCAACATCGTGGCGCTGGACGTGCTGCGCGCCATCACCCGCGAAAATTCGCTGCCGGCGCTGCGCAGCCATATCGACGGCCTGCTGGCCGCAGGCCGCCCCTGCCCGCCCGAACTGGCCGACATGCAGGCGCGCGCGCTGGAGCAGACCTATGCGCTGGCCGAACACGCCGCGCAGGCCGACCGCCCCGAATTGGCACGCCAGGCGGCTTCGCTGCTGTACCACGCGGTGTCGATGGCCGCCCTGCGCTGGGAAGCCACCGAACCCGGCCTGGAAAGCCGCGCGCTGCTAGCCGACCAGGTGCTGCAGCACCGCCTGGGTCCGCGCGATCCTTATGCCATCCCGGCCGACGAAAGCGCGGCGTGCCGGGCCATCCTGCAGTACGCGCTGTAAGCACCGACGCCGGCGGCACAGCCGGCGCGCAACCACTGGAGACAAGCATGAACCGAACCCTCGCCTCTTTGCTGCTGGCGGCCGCCGCCATCGCCCCCGCCGCCGCGCCCGCACTGGCCGCGGACGCCTATCCCTCGGCCCGGCCCGTGACGCTGATCGTGCCGTTCCCGCCGGGCGGTCCCACCGACGCCCTGGCGCGCAGGCTGGCCGACAAGCTGCGGCAGCCGCTGAACCAGAACGTCATCGTCGAAAACCGCGCGGGCGCCGGCGGCAACATCGGCTCGGAATACGTGGCGACGGCCAAGCCGGACGGCTACACCCTGCTGTTCGGCACCTCGGGGCCGCTGGCGATCAACGTCAGCCTGTACAAGAAGCAGGGCTACAACCCCGAGACCAGCTTCGCGCCCATCATTCGCATCGGCCACCTGCCCAATATCCTGGTGGTGAACCCGTCGGTGCCCGCCAACAACGCGCAGGAACTCATCGCCTACGCCAAGAAGAACCCGGAAAAGCTGAGCTACGCCTCGTCGGGCAACGGCGCCTCGTCGCACCTGGCCGGCATACTCTTCAACAACATGGCCGGCACCCAGATCATGCACATCCCCTACAAGGGCACGGGACCGGCGCTCAATGACCTGCTGGGCGGGCAGGTGTCGATGTCGTTCACCGACATCCTTACCGCGCTGCCCTACATCAAGGCGGGCAAGCTGCGCGCCATCGGCCTGGCCAGCGCCCAGCGCTCGGACGCGCTGCCCGACCTGCCCACGCTTTCGGAGCAGGGGCTCAAGGGCTACGACGTCAGCGTGTTCTTCGGCATCGTCGCGCCCAAAGGCACGCCGCCTGACGTGGTGGACACGCTGAACCGCGCCTTCAAGACCGCGCTGTCCGATCCCGAGGTCGCGCAGACGCTGCGCAGCCAGGGCATCGTTGAAGCCCAGGACCAGACGCCGCAGGGCCTGGCGACCTTCATCTCGGCCGAAGTGCCCAAATGGCGCGACCTCATCAAGAGCGCCCACGTTTCCATCGACTGAACGGACCCCACATGGCTGCAACCCTGCCCAACGCCGGCGCGCTCGCCGGCTGCAAAGTGATAGACCTGTCGCGCGTGCTGGGCGGCCCCTATTGCACGCAGATCCTGGCCGACCACGGCGCCGACGTGCTGAAGATCGAGCCGCCCGGCGGCGACGAGACGCGCGGCTGGGGGCCGCCCTTCCTGGGCGATACCGCGTCCTATTTCATCGGCGTGAACCGCAACAAGGACGGCATGACGCTGGACCTGTCGCAGCCCGCAGGGCAGGAATTGCTGCGCCATCTGCTGATCGACGCCGACGTGCTGGTGGAAAACTTCAAGCCCGGCACGCTGGAGAAATGGGGCTTGGGATACGACACGCTGAGCCGCGACTTCCCCGCGCTGATCCATTGCCGCGTCAGCGGCTTCGGCGCGGACGGTCCGCTGGGCGGCCTGCCCGGCTACGACGCCTGCGCCCAGGCCATGTGCGGCCTGATGAGCGTGAACGGCGACGCGGACGGCGAAGCCACCCGCGTCGGCCTGCCGGTGGTGGACATGGTGACCGGCCTGAACGCGGCCGTGGCGATCCTGCTGGCGCTCAATGAGCGTACCCGCAGCGGCCTGGGCCAGTTCCTGGACATCACGCTGTACGACTGCGCCCTGTCGCTGCTGCATCCGCACGCGCCCAACTACTTCTACAGTGGCAAAGTACCCGCGCGCAGCGGCAACGCACACCCGAACATCGCCCCCTACGAAACGCTGCCCACCGCCAGCGGCCCGATCTTCCTGGCGGTCGGCAACAACCGCCAGTTCGCGCAGCTGGCGCAGACGCTGGACGCGCCGGGGTTGGCGGACGATGCACGCTACGCCACCAACGCCGACCGCCTGCGCAACCGCCAAGCCCTGCGCGGCGACCTGTCCGCGCTGCTGGCGGACCACGACGCCGCCGCGCTCGCCGACCGCCTGCTGCGTTGCGGCGTGCCCGCGGCCGCCGTGCAGACCGTGGACCAGGCGCTGGCGCATCCGCACACCCGCCATCGCGGCATGGTGCTGGAACAAGGCGACTACCGGGGCGTAGGCTCGCCGATCAAGCTGTCGCGCACGCCGGCCACGCTGCGCAAGCTGCCACCGGCGCTGCGTCCCGCCGACGCCGGCGAATAAGCCCGCGCGGCCTCAGCCGCCCTGGGCCACGCCTTCGCGGCGCGGATCGGCGCCGCCCTGCAGCCCGCCCGCCTCGATCACGATGCCGTGGATGCCGCTGGGGAATTCGGTGATGCGCACCGGATGCCCCATGCGCTCAAGCTCTGGCGCCAGCGCCTCCAGCGCGGTGCCCTTCTCCAGCTCGGTGTCCTTGTTGCGGCTGCCCATGTTGGGCAGGTCGATGGCCGCCTGGATGTCCAGGCCCCAGTCCAGCACGCCCACAATGGTCTTGGCCACGTAGTTGATGATGGCGCTGCCGCCCGGCGAACCCACCAGCAGATAGGGCTTGCCGTCGCGCAGCACGATCATCGGCGCCATCGAGCTGCGCGGGCGCTTGCCTGGTTCGATGCGGTTGGCGACGAGGCGGCCCTCGGGATCCTTGTAGGACGAGGAAAAATCCGTCATCTCGTTGTTCAGCAGGAAACCGCGCACGAAGATCTTGCTGCCGAATTCGTTCTCGATGGTGGTCGTCATGCTCAAGGCATTGCCCTGGGCGTCCACGGCCACCAGATGGCTGGTCGAGGGCAGCGCCAGGGCGTCGTCCTTGCCCAGCGACAGCAGCTTGCCTTCCGGATCGCCGGGCAGCGCCACCTTCATGCTGCGGTCTGGCTGGATCAGCGCGCCGCGCGCGCGCAGATAGGCCGGGTCCAGCATGGCGCGCACCGGCACCCGCACGAAATCCGGATCGGCCACGTAGAAATCGCGGTCGGCGAACGCCAGCCGGCCAGCTTCGGAAAAGTAATGCACCGCCTCCAGGCTGCCCGGCTTGTAGCGGCCAAGGGGAAACTGCTCCAGCTCGCCCAACATCTGCAGCACCGCGATCGGGCCGCTGCTGGGCGGCCCCATGCCGCACAGCTGGTAGCCGCGATAGGCGCCGCAGACGGGATCGCGCGTCTTGGCGCGATAGCCCGCCAGGTCGGCCAGGGTCAGGTCGCCAGGCACGGCGTGGCCGCGCACGGCGGCGACGATATCCCGGGCGATATCGCCCTGGTAGAACGCGTCCGCGCCTTGCTCCGCCACCGCGCGCAGCGTGCGCGCGAACTCGGGGTTCTTCAACACGTGGCCCACCGGCCAGGGCGCGCCGTCGGGCGCATAGAAATAGGCCGCGGCCGCGGCTTGCGTGCGCAGCTCCTTGTTGCCGGCCAGGAGCTTGTGCAGGCGCGGCGACACGGCAAAGCCTTGTTCGGCCAGGCGGATAGCGGGCTGGAACAGGTCGACCCAGGGCAGCACGCCCTGTTCCTTGTGCGCCAGCTCCAAGCCTCGCAGCAAGCCCGGCACGCCCACTGCCAGGCCACTGTTCACCGCGCGGGCGAAGGACACCGGCTTGCCGTCCGCATCCAGGAAACGCTGCGGCTGGGCCGCGGCGGGCGCGGTCTCACGGCTGTCGTACGTCTGGATGCGGCCGCTCTTGGCCGAATACACCACCATGAAGGCGCCCCCGCCGATGCCCGACGATTGCGGCTCCACCAGATTCAGCACGAGCTGAGCGGCGATGGCGGCGTCCACGGCGCTGCCGCCCCGGCGCAGCATCTCGTCGCCGGCCTGCGTCGCCAGCGGATTGGCCGATGCCATCATGAAATGCGGCGCGCGCACCAGCTGGCGCGTCTGCATGCCGCTGGCGGCCTCGGGGTTCAGATCCTCGGCGGCCTGCGGCGTGCGCGCCCAGGCCGCAGGCATGGCGGCAAGCGCGGCGGCAAGCATGAGGGCGACGGCGTGGCGGGGTGCGCGCATGGGAAGCTCCGGTGTGCGCCGGCGTTCCGGCAGGGGTTCATGATAGTCAAGGCGCAGGCGGCTGTCGCGACACGGGCCGCATCCGGCTTAGAATCGCGGTTTCCGCCCACCGTCCCCACCGTGCCATGCGTTTGCGCCACATCGAGATTTTCGAAGCGATCCGCCGTACCGGATCCCTGACCGAGGCTGCTGCCGCGCTGCATATCTCGCAGCCCGCGGCCAGCAAGCTCTTGGCGCACGCCGAGGCGCAGCTGGGCTTCAAGCTGTTCGAGCGCGTCAAGGGCCGGCTCGTCGCCACGCGCGAGGCCGAGATCCTGACGCCCGAAGTCGCGCGCCTGAACCAGGACCTCAACAGCGTGCGCAGGCTGGCCGCCAGCCTGCGCGACCATCCCAACGGCCACCTGCGGCTGGGCTGCGCGCCCGCGCTGGGCCTGGGGCTGCTGCCCGGCGTGGTGCGCGACAGCCGCGAAGCCCAGCCCGGCATCACCTTCGACATCCACACGCATCACAGCACCGAACTCGTGCAGGGGCTGCTGACGCGCGAGCTGGACCTGGCCATCACCTTCGACACCAACGACTATCCCGGCCTGACCCGCATGGGGCTGGGCCACACGGAACTGGTGCACCTGAGCCGCAAGGATGGCGCGGGGCCGCTGCCGCTGGCGGAGCTGACGTCCATGGCCGGCGACACGCTGATCGTGCTGGACGCGGCCGACGCCTCCGGCGCCCTGCTGCAGATGGCGCTGGACGCGCAGGGCCTGGATCCGCAAGTGGCGATCCAGGTACAGACGCACTACGTGGCCTGCGCGCTGGTCGACGCGGGCTGCGGCGACGCCATCGTGGACGCCATCACCGCGCAGGCGATGCTGCGTCCCGGCATGAACCTGCGCCGGCTGGACCCGGCGCTGCGCGTGCCGATCAGCATCATGGTGCGCAACCAGGATCCGCTGTCGGCGCTGCACCGCGACTTCATCGAGCGCCTGCGCGCCGCTTGCGAAGCGCTGCAGGCGGGGCTCGACGCCACGGCCTGAGCGGCCTGCGCGCAAAAAAAGACGGGCGCCCGAAGGCGCCCGTCATGGCTTGCAGACCGGGGCAGGCAGCGCCCGCCCCGCGCGGCATCAGTCCAGCTTGATGTTCTGCTTCTTCACGACGTCCTTCGCCCAGTCATACTGCTCTTTGATTTCCTTGGCGAATTCTTCCGGCGTGTTGCCCGACGGCGCCGAGCCCTGGTCGTCCAGCGCCTTGATGACCTTGGGGTCCTTCAGCGCCACGACGGCAGCGTCGCGCAGCTTGTTCACGACTTCCATCGGCGTGCCCTTGGGCGCCAGCAGGCCGTACCAGACCGGCTGGTTCAGCACCGGGAAGCCGGCGTCCTTGAACGTGGGCACGTCCTTGATGGAGTCGATGTTGGTCGGCCACGCGATGGCCATGGCGCGCAGCTTGCCCGCCTGGATCTGCGGCATCGACGACGGCAGGTTGTCGAACAGGATTTCGATCTGGCCGCCGACGGCGTCAGCCACGGCCGGGCCCGAACCCTTGTACGGCACGTGCACGATGTCCGTGCCGGTGGCCATCTTGAACGATTCGCCCATCAGGTGCAGCACGCCGCAGGTGCCCGAGCTGCCGTAGGAGTACTTGCCCGGATTCTTCTTCAGCTCTTCCAGGAAGCCCTTGAAGTCCTTGGCGGGGAACTTCGGGTTCACGGCCACCACGTTGGCGGTGTTGGCGAAGTTGGTGACCGGCTGGAAGTCCTTGATCGGATCGTACGGCAGGTCATTGGGACGGCAAGCAGGGTTCACGGCCATCGTCGACACGGTGGCGATGGACAGCGTGTAGCCGTCGGCATCGGCGCGCGCGGCTTCGGACGCGCCGATGGCGCCGCCGGCGCCGCCCTTGTTTTCCACAACCATGGGCTGGCCCAGTTCCTGGCTCATGCGCTGCGTCACCAGGCGCGCGATGATGTCGGTCGAGCCGCCAGGCGCGAAGGGCACGATCACGCGGATAGGCTTGCTCGGGTACTTGTCGGCAGCAAAGGCGGCGGAGGCGCCGAAGGTGCCGGCAACGCCGGAGGCCAGGGCGATGGCCACGGCCAGGGAGCGGACTTTATTCATAGGTGTGTTTCCTCCAATATGCGAGCCCGTGTGTATACGGACCGTTGTGTGATGCGCCTGCCTGTGGGCAGGTCCGCAATTAACGGTGGTGGGCGCATGCTCTGTGCGCAGGGTGAGCACTGCTTTTATACGTTGCTTGTGGCACACGCGCCCGCCAGAATGACGGAGAATAGCAGCAAATACTTACAGACGCATAGCGCAGCGGTCCCCCTCTGACGCGCATCAAATACGTGTTCTCACATGTCCGTTGCCCTTCTGGTTTTCCCTGATTTCATGCTGGTCGCGCTGGGTTGGGCGCTGCGTCACAAACTGAATTTCTCGCGCGAATTCTTCGCCGGCACCGAGCGCCTGGTCTACTTCGTCCTGCTGCCCGCGCTGTTGTTCCAGTCCATCCTGCGCACCCCCATCACCGCCGGCAACGCCGCCATGCTGCTGCAGGCCTGCGCAGCCGTGATCGCAGCCGGCGTCGCGCTGACGTGGCTGGCGCGCTGGGTGCTGCGGCCGTCGCCGCTCAGCCTGGCCTCGTCCGCGCAATGCGGCTACCGCTTCAACACCTATCTCGGCCTGGCCTTGTCGGCCAGCCTGGGCGGCGTCCAGGGCCAGACGGTCATGGCGCTGATCGTGGGCTTCGCCGTGCCGATGGCCAATATGGCGGCGGTCTACGGCCTGGCGCGCCACAGCGGCGGCAACCTGCTGCGCGAACTGGCGCGCAACCCGCTGGTCATTTCCACGCTGGCCGGCCTGGCCTGCAATCTGGCCGGCGTGCATCTGCCTGGCCCGCTGGACACGGCGTTGGGGCGCCTGGGCGCGGCGGCGCTTGCGCTGGGCATCATCTGCGTGGGCGCCAGCCTCTCCTGGGAAGGCGGCAAGGGCCATGGCGCGCTGATCGCCTGGATGCTCGGGGTCAAGCTGCTGGCGCTGCCCGCGGCCGCCCTGCTGATCGCGCATCTGCTGGCGTTGCCGCCGCTGGAATCGCAGATGCTGCTGTTGTTCGCGGCCCTGCCCACCGCGTCCGCGGCCTATGTGCTGGCCATGCGCATGGGCGGCGACGGCCGCATGGTGGCCGTACTGATTTCGCTGGGCACGCTGCTGTCGGCGTTGACGATCCCACTGTGGCTGATGCTCACCGGCGCAGGCTGAGCGGCAATGCGCCGGCAACGAAAAAAGACCGCCGCGGCGGTCTTTTTCATGCGCGCACAGCCTGCTTACGAAGACTTGTGCGCGTTGGTCATGGAAGCCGGCACCACCCATTCGGCGAACTGCGCTTCGGTCACGTAGCCCAGCGCCAACGCCGACTCCTTCAGCGACAGGCCTTCCTTGTGCGCTTTCTTGGCGATCTGCGCGGCCTTGTCGTAGCCGATATGCGGATTCAACGCCGTCACCAGCATCAGCGAACGGTCGACCAGTTCGGCGATGCGCTCGCGATTGGGCTCGATGCCGGCGGCGCAATGCTCGTTGAAGCTGGCCATGCCGTCGGTCAGGAGGCGCACCGATTGCAGGAAGTTGTGGATCACCAGCGGCTTGAACACGTTGAGTTCGAAGTTGCCGCTGGCGCCGCCGATATTGATGGCCACGTCGTTGCCCAGCACCTGCGCGGCCAGCATCGTGATGGCTTCGCATTGCGTCGGGTTGACCTTGCCCGGCATGATCGAGCTGCCCGGCTCGTTCTCGGGAATGCTGATTTCGCCCAGGCCCGAACGCGGACCGCTGGACAGCCAGCGCACGTCGTTGGCGATCTTCATCAGGCCGGCGGCCAGCGACTTCAGCGCGCCGTGCGCGAACAGCAGCGCTTCGTGCGAGGCCAGGCCCTGGAACTTGTTGGGCGCCGACACGAAGGCGGTGCCGGTGGCATGCGCCAGTTCGGCCGAGACCTTGGCGCTGAACTGCGGGTGCGCGTTCAGGCCCGTGCCCACGGCCGTGCCGCCGATGGCCAACTGGTGCAGACCTGGCAGGGTGGCGCGGATCTGCTGCTCGGCCAGGTCCAGCTGGGCCACGTAGCCCGACAGCTCCTGGCCCAGCGTCAACGGCGTGGCGTCCTGCAGGTGGGTGCGGCCGATCTTGACGATGTCGTAGAACTCGGCGCTCTTGGCCGCCAGCGTGGCGCGCAGGGCCTTCAGCGACGGCAGCAGATGATGCTCGACCTGCACCGCCGCCGCCACGTGCATGGCGGTCGGGAAGGTGTCGTTGGACGACTGCCCGCGGTTGACGTGGTCGTTGGGGTGCACCTTGCGCTCTTCGCCGCGCACGCCGCCCATCAGTTCCGAGGCGCGGTTGGCCAGCACCTCGTTCATGTTCATGTTGCTTTGCGTGCCCGAGCCGGTCTGCCAGACCGACAGCGGGAACTCGTTGGGCCATTTGCCGGCGATCACTTCATCGGCGGCGCGGACGATGCCATCGGCGATCTTCGGATCCAGTTCGCCCAGATCGGCATTGACCTTGGCCGCCGCGCGCTTGAGCCGCGCCATCGCCTCGACCAGCGGGACCGGCATCTTTTCGGTGGAAATCGCGAAAAAATGCAGCGAACGCTGGGTCTGGGCGCCCCAGAGATGATCCTCAGGGACTTCGATGGGACCAAACGTGTCTTTTTCAATGCGGGTCTTCATGGCGCGTGCTACTCCGTGGCGACGTCGATTGCGGCTGGCGGCGGCGCGCCAACCACGATAGTGTTGAGAATGACAATCAGTTATAGGTTAGCAGAAACCCGCATTCCTATAATTGCGCAAACATCCGTGCTCCCTCCACCGTTTTTACCACTCGCCCCGCGCCATGTCCGCCCCTCTTTGCAGCCTGACCTTGCACCTGCCCGACGAAGCCGCCACGGAAGCGCTGGCGCGTCGGCTCGCCCCCCTGGTTTCCGGCGGCCAGGCCGGTCCGGCAGGGGGACACATCCACCTCCAAGGGGACCTGGGCGCGGGGAAAACCGCCTTCACACGGGCCCTGTTGCGGGAATGCGGCATCACGGGACGGATCAAAAGTCCCAGCTACGCGCTGCTTGAATCCTATAAAGTTTCTAACTTATACTTCTATCACCTTGATTTTTATAGATTTAGTGATACGCGAGAATGGTTGGACGCAGGATTCCGGGATTTACTGCGTGACGACGCAGTCGTTTTGATCGAATGGCCGGAGCGGGCCGGGGGCCTTTTGCCCCCTCCCGACCTGCTGATTTCCCTAGCCTATGCAGGCGACGGACGCGACGCCACCCTGACCGCGTACACCGCTCGAGGACAAACATGGTTGAACGCGATTGTCCCCCCGCCCCAGTCGGCGCCCTCCCCTCGGCAGGCGCCACCCGGCGCCGCCTGATCAGCGTCGCCGCCACCCTGCTCGTCCTGCCGGTCCTGCCGCGCCTGGCGCAGGCGGCGACCATCCTGGCTGTGCGCACCTGGCCGGCCGACGAATACACCCGCGTCACGCTGGAGCTCGACAGCGAGCTCAAGGCTGAGCAGTTCACGCTTGAAAACCCCCACCGCCTGGTGGTGGACATTGAGGGACTGACCATCAGCGCGGCCCTGAACGACCTGGTTTCCAAGGTCCGGCCCGACGACCCCTATATCCAGAGCCTGCGCGTGGCGCAGAACCGCCCCAACGTGGTGCGCCTGGTGTTCGACCTGAAGCAGCCCGTGGCGCCCCAGGTGTTCACGCTCAAGCCCGTGGCCGACTACCAGTACCGCCTGGTGCTGGACCTGTACCCGAAGATCGCCCAGGATCCGCTGGTCGCGATCCTGAACAAGCAGACCGGCCCCGATGTGGACGACCCGCTGGCCCGCATCCTGGAAGACATCCAGCGCAACCCGGTGACCCGCGCCGATCCGCCCGAGCCGCCGCGCGTGCGCGGCCAGCAGCCGGCGCCTCCGCTGCCGACCGCACCCAAGCCACCGCCCGCCACCGCCGGCCGCGGCAAGCAGCGCATGGTCACCATCGCGCTGGACCCCGGCCATGGCGGCGAAGACCCGGGCGCCATCGGCAGCAGCGGCCTGCGCGAGAAAGACGTGGTGCTGCGCATCGCCCGGCGCCTGAAGGCGCTGATCGACAGCCAGCCCTACATGCGCGCCTATCTCACGCGAGACGACGACTACTTCGTGCCCCTGCACGTGCGCGTGCAGAAGGCGCGCCGCGTACACGCGGACCTGTTCATCTCGATCCACGCGGACGCCTGGATCAAGCCTTCGGCCAACGGCTCGTCGGTGTTCGCGCTGTCGCAGCGCGGCGCCACCAGCGCCCAGGCGCGCTGGATGGCGGACAAGGAAAACGCGGCCGACCTGATCGGCGGCGTCAACCTCGGCAGCCACGACCGCCAGGTGGCCAAGGTGCTGCTGGACCTGTCCACCACTGCCCAGATCAACGATTCGCTCAAGGTCGGCAGCGCCTTCCTGGACGAAATCAAGAAGATCAACCGCCTGCACAAGAACAGCGTCGAGCAGGCCGGCTTCGCGGTCCTGAAAGCGCCCGACATTCCTTCGGTGCTGGTCGAAACCGCCTTCATCAGCAACCCGCAGGAAGAAGCCCTGCTGCGCAGCACCTCGCATCAGGACAAGCTGGCGCAGGCCATGATGACGGGCATCCAGCGTTACTTCACCGCCAATCCGCCGCTGGCGCGGCTGGGCGACGTAAGCTGACGGCGACGGCTGCCGCCGCATAAAAAAGGGCGTTGCGCTTCACGGCGCAACGCCCTTTTCACTGGTTTGACGCGAGTACCGCAGCGTACGCTGCGGCGCTTCACGCGCCGCGCTTGGCCTTGATCAGCTTGAACAGGCCCGCCCCGATCACCGGCACGATGGCGGCGGCCAGGCCCAGCAGCACGATGGTGTTCAGGTGTTCGCGCACCAGCGGGATGTTGCCGAAGAAGTAGCCCGCGGCCACCAGGCTCACCACCCACAGCAGCGCGCCCAGGATGTTGAACAGCTGGAAGCGGGACTGCGGCATGTCGGCCACGCCCGCGACAAAAGGCGCGAAGGTGCGGACGACCGGAATGAAGCGCGACATCACGATGGTCTTGCCGCCGTGCTTTTCATAGAACGCGTGCGTGCGCATCAACGCGCCGCGGTCCAGAAAGCGCAGATTCATCGAAAACACGCGCGGCCCGATATAGCGTCCGATGAAGTAGTTCACCGTATTGCCGGTGATGGCGGCGACAATCAGCAGCCCTCCCATCAGGATCGGATCGATATGCCCGGTGGCGCCGAACGCGCCCGCGATGAACAGCAGCGAGTCCCCCGGCAGAAAGGGCAGCACGACCAGCCCCGTCTCCGCAAAAACGATCAGGAACAGCACCAGGTACACCCACACGCCATACTGCGCGACCCAGACGCCGAGCGTCTTGTCGATGTGGAGCACCATATTGAAAAATTCGAGCATTGAAGCAACCCTGCCAGCGGAATGGGATATCAGTCCGCGACTATAGCCCACCCGCCCATGACGCTAAAATCGTCCACATAGCCATACCTGAACGCCAGCCACATGACCGAACGCCGCTCCATTCTTGCGCTTCCCGACCTGCTGATCAGCCAGATCGCCGCCGGCGAGGTGATCGAGCGGCCGGCATCCGTGCTCAAGGAAATCCTCGAAAACGCCATCGACGCCGGCGGACGCGCCATTGAAGTGCGCCTGGAAGGCGGCGGCATACGCCGCATCGCCGTGACCGACGACGGCGGCGGCATTCCGCCCGAAGAGCTGCCGCTGGCGCTTGCGCGCCACGCCACCAGCAAGATCCGCTCCTTGAACGAGCTGGAATCGGTGGCATCCATGGGGTTCCGCGGCGAAGCGCTGGCCTCCATCGCGTCCGTGGCCCAGGTCACCATCATTTCCCGCACGCGCGACGGCGAGCATGCCTGGCAGATCGATGCCGGCAGCATGCAGGTCAGCCCCGCCTCGGGTCCTCCGGGCACCACGGTGGACGTGCGCCAGCTGTTCGACGCCGTGCCGGCCCGCCGCAAATTCCTGCGCTCCGAGGCCACCGAGTTCGGCCATTGCGTCGACGCCATGGAGCGCATCGCGCTGGCGCATCCGCAGATCGCCTTCCGCCTGTTCCATCACGACCGCGCGCAGCGCCAATGGCTGCCCGCCGAACCGCCGCAGCGCATCCGCGACGTGCTGGGCGCGGAATTCGCCGAACACGGCCTGCTGCTGTCGCATTCCGTCGGCACGGTCAGCCTGGCGGGCATGATCACCCGCCCCACCGCGGCCCGCGCCCGCGCGGACCGCCAGTATCTCTACGTGAACGGCCGCTACGTGCGCGACCGCACCGTCAGCCACGCCCTGCGCGCCGCCTACGCCGACGTGCTGCATGGCGACCGCCAGCCCGCCTACGTGCTGTTCCTGGACATCGACCCGGCCGCCGTGGACGTGAACGTGCACCCAGCCAAGCACGAGGTCCGCTTCCGCGACAGCGGCGCGGTGCATCGCTTCGTCTCGCATGCGGTCGGCCAGACGCTGGCGCAGACCGGCGGCGCGTCCGCCGCGACGCCCGCCGCGCAAAACGACGACGCGGACGATGCCGGCTTCGAAACCGTGGCCCGGCCCGCCGCCGCAACGTCTGACGCCGCCGCGCAAGCGACGCCTTACACGCCAGCCGCCAGCCCCCGGCCCATGGCGGACGCGCCCCGGCCCGCCTACAACGGCGCCAGCTCACCATCGTCCTACGGCTTGCGTCCATCGCCCGCGCCACAGCGCCCGCACACCCAGGTGCCGTTCCGCCTGCATGCCGAACCCGCCGGCATTCCGGCCGCGGACTGGCAATCGCTCTACCGCCCGCTGGATGACGACTCGGCCGCCAAGACCGCGCCGCTGCGCGAACCCGCGCCGGCTCCCGCCGCCGTCCTGCCCGCGGACGAAGAACATCCGCTGGGCATGGCGCTGGCGCAGCTGCACGGCATCTACATCCTGGCGCAGACCCGCCGCGGCATCGTGCTGGTGGATATGCATGCCGCGCACGAGCGGGTGGTCTACGAACAGCTCAAGCAAGCCCTGGACGCGCGCAGCCTGCCGCGCCAGGATCTACTCGTGCCCGTGGTGTTCCATGCCCAGGAAAAAGACGTGGCGCTGGTCGAGGAATACGAAGAACAGCTGAACGAACTCGGCTTCGAAATGCGTCCCTCCGGCCCCACCTCGATCGCGGTGCGTTCGGTGCCGGCCATCCTGGCCCGCGGCGACATCGAAACGCTGGCCCGCGCCGTGCTGCGCGACCTGGGCGCCGTGGGCGTTTCGCGCCTGCTGACCGAACAGCGCAACGAACTGCTGTCCACCATGGCCTGCCACGGTTCCGTGCGCGCCAACCGCAAGCTCACCATCGAAGAAATGAACGGGCTGCTGCGCCAGATGGAAGCCACCGAACGCGCCGACCAGTGCAATCACGGCCGCCCCACCTGGATCCAATGGTCGGTGTCCGACCTGGACAAGCTCTTCCTGCGTGGGCAATAAGCTTGTCGCCGTCCTCCTTCCCCACCGCGGCGCCGCTGGTCATCTGCCTGGCCGGCCCCACCGCGGCCGGCAAAAGCGCTTCCACCCTGGCGCTGGCCGAGCGCTGGCCGCTGGAAATCGTCAACGTCGATTCGGCCACGATCTATCGCGGCATGGACATCGGCACGGCCAAGCCCTCGCCCGAGGAACAGGCGCTGGTGCCGCAGCATCTGCTGGACATCCTCGACCCCATTCAGTCGTACTCCGCCGCCGACTTCGTTGCCGACGCGCTGCGCCTGATAGACGAGATCCGCGCGCGCGGCCGCATCCCGCTGCTGGCGGGCGGCACCATGATGTACTACAAGGCGCTGCGCGACGGCCTGGACGATCTGCCGCAGGCCGATCCGGCGCTGCGCGCCGAACTGGAAGCGCGCGCCGCCGTTCAGGGCTGGCCCGCGCTGCATGCCGAACTGGCGCAGCTGGATCCCGTCACCGCCGCGCGCCTGGCGCCCAACGACAGCCAGCGCATCCAGCGCGCACTGGAGATCTGCATGCTTTCCGGCCAGCCCATGTCCGCCCTGCTGCTGCGCAGCCAGCGTCCGCGCGAGGCGACGAGTAACCAGTACCTCACCATCAGCCTGGAACCATCCGACCGCGCCGCGCTGCATGCCCGCATCGAACAACGCTTCGACGCCATGCTGGAGCGCGGCCTGCTCGACGAAGTCCGCGCCCTGCGCGCCCGAGGCGACCTGCACACTGGCCTGCCCTCGGTCCGTTGCGTGGGCTACCGGCAGATGTGGGCGCACCTGGACGGCGAGGTCGACCTGGCCACCGCGCGCGAACAAGGCATCGCCGCCACGCGCCAACTGGCCAAGCGCCAGATCACCTGGCTGCGCGCGCAGCCCGAGCGCGTCATCGTGGACTGCCTGGCGGCGGATGCCGTGGCGCAGACCATCGACGCGATGGCCGTGGCGCTGGCGGGACGCGGCTAGGCGGACGCAGGCACAAAAAAAACCGCGCCGAGGCGCGGTTTTCATTGCAGACGGCCAGGCTTACACCACGAAGGTCTGCGCCATGCCTTCCTTTTGCTCGACGATCTCGCCCAGCGTGCTGACGGTCTCGCCCTGCTCGCGCAGCGTCGCGGCGATGGCTTCGGCCTGCGCCGGGTCCACCACCAGCACCATGCCGATGCCGCAGTTGAAGACGCGGTACATCTCGGTGTCCTCGACCTGGCCCTGCTCTTGCAGCCACTGGAACAGCTTGGGCATTTCCCAGTTGGCGCGGTGCAGCTTGGCCGACAGGCCGGGCTGCAGGATGCGCGGCACGTTGTCCAGCAAGCCGCCGCCCGTGATGTGGGCCAGGCCCTTGATGCTGGTGCCATGCTTGGCCAGGGCGGCCAGCACCTGCTTCACGTAGATGCGCGTCGGCGCCATGACCACGTCGACCATCGGCTGGCCGTGGAAATCGTCGTCGGGCTTGGCGTTGGCGCGTTCGAGGATCTTGCGCAGCAGCGAATAGCCGTTGGAGTGCGCGCCGCTGGAAGCCAGGCCCAGCACCACGTCGCCGGTCTTGATCGACTGGCCCGTGATGATGGCGGACTTTTCCACCGCGCCCACCGCGAAACCGGCCAGGTCGTACTCGCCGTCCGGATACATGCCCGGCATTTCGGCGGTTTCACCGCCGATCAGCGCGCAGCCCGACAATTCGCAGCCCTTGGCGATGCCGCCCACCACGGCCGCCGCCGTATCCACCGAAAGCTTGCCGCAGCCGAAATAGTCCAGGAAGAACAGCGGCTCCGCGCCCTGCACCAGGATGTCGTTGACGCTCATGGCGACCAGGTCGATACCCACGGTGTCGTGGCGGTTCCAGTCGAACGCCAGGCGCAGCTTGGTGCCCACGCCGTCGGTGCCCGAGACCAGCACGGGTTCCTTGTACGACTTCGGCACTTCGAACAAGCCGCCAAAGCCGCCGATACCGGCCAGCACCCCGGGACGCATGGTGCGCGCCGCAAGCGGTTTGATACGGTCGACCAGGGCGTCGCCTGCGTCGATGTCGACACCGGCATCGCGGTAGGTCATAGGGGCGGTAGGTTGATTCGTCATGAGAAATGCCGTGGGGTATGTAACAATTGCTGGGATTTTGGTGGAACGCCCTGCATTTTACGATGTTGCGGGGACTAGCAGGGATCGGCGCCGCCAAAGCGCTCCGGACAGGGACCGCGCCGGCTCGCCCGGCCAGGGCGGGCAAGCGGGGCCGGGTCGGCGCAAACCCAAGCCAGTCCAGGCCCGTCGACGCGACACCCTGGCCCCAGGTGGTTTAAAGTGTAGGGTTGGCCGGTATTGATTTTGCCGGCTCCCGTGGTGGAAACCCCGGGGCCAGTGACGTTTTGACCTGTTGTTTTGACCTGTAGCCGTATTGACCCGTACTACCCGCCTCGTTTCGGCACCCTGTAAGCTCCCATGAACCGCCAGCTGCTGCTTGACGTTCTCCCCGCGCCAGCGCCATCGCTGAACAACTATATCGCCGGCCCCAACGGGGAAGCGCTGGCGGCAGTGCGCGCGCTGCTTCCCGGCCGCGCCCTGTATATCTGGGGCGCCGCGGGCTGCGGCCGCAGCCATTTGCTGCGCGCGCTGACCGCCCGCCCCGACGCCGTCTATATCGACGCCAACAATGGCGAAAACATGCTGCGCCGCCTGGCCGAAGCCGATTCCAAGTCGCCCATGCCCAAGTTCGTGGCGGTCGACGACGTACACCGCATGAACGACAGCCGCCAGGCCGCCCTGTTCGCGCTC
The DNA here is from genome assembly GCF_014490035.1 of Achromobacter xylosoxidans. Lineage (NCBI taxonomy): Bacteria > Pseudomonadati > Pseudomonadota > Betaproteobacteria > Burkholderiales > Alcaligenaceae > Achromobacter > Achromobacter xylosoxidans. The sequence continues at coordinate 5,742,190 of NZ_CP061008.1, forward strand.
TACAACCGCTGGCGCGAATCCGCCGCCACCGGCCGCGCCTTCGCGCTGGCGCTGGCCGGCGACCGCGCCCCGCTGTCGATGCCGCTGCGCGAGGACTTGCGCACGCGCCTGGGCTGGGACCTGGTTTTCCGCCTGGATCCGCTGTCCGACGCCGACAAGCTGGCCGCCCTGTCGGCCCAGGCGGCCGACCGCGGCATGCACCTGGCGCCTGAAATCATCAATTGGATGCTCACGCACCATGAGCGCGACATCCGCAAGCTGGCGGCGCTGATCGACGCGCTGGACCGCTATTCCCTGGCCACCGGCCGTCCCATCACCCTGCCTCTACTGCGGGCCATGCTCGCAGATCCTGATTCACAACGCACATGACCTCCCGACGTCTCGCCCTGTTCGACCTGGATCACACCCTGTTGCCGCTGGATAGCGACTATCAATGGGCCGACTACCTGGCTCGCACGGGCCGCGCCGGGGATCCCGCCGAAGCCCGCCGCCAGAACGACGATCTGATGGATCGCTACAACCGCGGCGAGCTCACCGCCGAGCAGGCCGCCGAATTCATGCTCGGCCTGCTGGCCGCGCACACGCCTTACGACCTGGCGGCCTGGCACGAAACCTTCATGGAAGAAGTGATCCGCCCATCCATGACGCCCGCCGCGCGCGACCTGGTGCAATCGCACCTGGAAGCCGGCGACCTGTGCGCCGTGGTCACGGCCACCAACAGCTTCGTCACCGCGCCCATCGCCCGCGCCTTCGGCGTGCCCCACCTCGTGGCGACCGACGCGGAATACCTGCGCGGCCGCTACACCGGCCGCATCCTGGGTACGCCCAGCTTCAAGGAAGGCAAGGTGGTGCGCGTCAACGACTGGCTGGCCGGCATGGGATTGGGGCTTGCGGATTTTTCGGAATCGTTTTTCTATAGCGATTCGGTCAACGATGTGCCCCTGCTGGAGAAAGTGACCCGCCCGATCGCAGCCAACCCCAGCCCCACCCTGCGCGGCATCGCCCAGGAGCGCGGCTGGCAGGTGATCGACTTGTTCGACCACATGGAAGATTCGAAGTCCTAAATGATCACTGAAACCATAAAAAAATTCGTCGGCCGACTATTCGCGCCGGCAGCCCGGGGGCCGTTGCGCATCGCGCGCGACAAGCACGGCATCGACCGCCGCAACGTATCGCGCCACGCGATCAAGGTCTGCGAGGTGCTGCGCCAGCACGGCTATGACGCCTACATCGTCGGCGGCGCCGTGCGCGACCTGATCGTGGGCCTGGAGCCCAAGGACTTCGACGTGGCCACCAACGCCACGCCCGAACAGATCCGTCCGCTGTTCCGCCGCGCCCGCATCATCGGCCGCCGCTTCCAGCTGGTGCACGTAGTCTTCGGCCAGGAAATCATCGAAACCTCCACCTTCCGCGCACCCGCCTCGGAAGATCAGGAGACCGACGAGCACGGCCGCATCCTGCGCGACAACGTGTTCGGCTCGCACGAAGAAGACGCGGCGCGCCGCGACTTCACCATGAACGCGCTCTACTACGACCCGCACAACGAGGAAGTCATCGACTTCCACAACGGCGTGGCCGACCTGAAAAAGCGCCAGGTCCGCATCATCGGCGACCCGGTCAAACGCTACCGCGAAGACCCGGTGCGCATGCTGCGCGCCGTGCGCTTCGCCGCCAAGCTGAACGGCACCATCGACCCGGCCACGCGCCAGCCCATCAGCACCATGGCCGAGCTCATCGAAAACGTGCCGGCCTCGCGCCTGTTCGACGAAATGCTCAAGCTGCTGACCTGCGGCCATGCCATGGACTGCCTGCGCCAACTGCGCGCCGACGGCCTGCACAAAGGGCTCTTGCCTTTGCTGGACGTGGTGCTGGAACAGCCCGGCGGCGAGCATTTCGTGGAGCTTGCGCTGGAACGCACCGACGCGCGCGTGCGCTCGGGCAAGACCATCAGCCCCAGCTTCCTGTTCGCCGCGCTGCTGTGGCAGCAAGTGGAAGCGCGCTGGAAGCAATTGCGCGCCCAAGGCGAGCACACCATTCCCGCGCTGTCGCAAGCCGCCGATTCGGTGCTGGACGAACAGACCGAAAAGCTCGCCATCCAGCGCCGTTTCTCGTCGGACATGCGCGAGATCTGGTTCATGCAGCCGCGCTTCGAGCGCCGCATGGGCAAGACCATCTACCGCATGATCGAACAGCCGCGCTTCCGTGCCGCCTGCGACTTCCTGCAGCTGCGCGCCGCGGCCGGCGAGTTCGACAGCGTGCTGGCGCAATGGTGGATGGACCTGGCCAACGCCGACGACGTCATCCGCAGCGAGATGATCGAAGAGGTGTCTCGCCAGCCGCGCGATGCCGGGGACGCCCCCTCCGCCCCGCGCAAGCGCCGCCGTCCGCGCCGTTCGCCGTCGCGTGGCACGCCGCCCGCAGCGGGTTGAGTCATGACCGCTCCTGTGCGCGCCTACGTCGCGCTGGGCGCCAATCTGGGCGACGGCGCAGCCACGCTGCGCAGTGTCCTGGCTGAATTGCAGGAAACCGGCGGCATCGCGGCGGTGACGGCATCGCCGTTCTACCGCAGCGCGCCGGTCGAAGCCTCCGGCCCCGACTTCGTCAACGCCGTGGCGGCGCTGGACACGCATCTGGCCCCGCTAGAGCTGCTGGACGCGCTGCAGGCGCTGGAAAACCGGCATGGCCGCGAGCGCCCCTACAAGAATGCGCCGCGCACGCTGGACCTGGACCTGCTGCTGCATGGCGACACCGTGCTGGACCATGAGCGGCTGACGCTGCCCCACCCCCGCATGCACCTGCGCGCCTTCGTGCTGCTGCCTTTGCGCGACCTGGCCCCCGGCCTGACGCTGCAAGGCAAGCCCATCGACGACTGGATCGCCGCGATCCACGACCAGCCGATAGCGCGCATCGCCAGCTAGGCGTTCAATCCTTCGGCGCGTAGGCCATCAACGCGCGCTCCACGTCCTCGACCTGCGGCAGGCCCGCTTCATTGCCCAGATGCTGGATCTTGTGGGCCGAAGCCGCGCGCGCGAAGGTGAAGTGCTCTACCCAGGGCAGCTCCGGCCGGTTCAGATAGGACCAGACGTAGGCGCCGTGGAACACGTCCCCGGCCCCCGAAGTGTCGACGATGCTGGCGGCCGGCACGTCCAGCGCGGGCAGGACATCCACCGTTCCGGTCTCGTCATACCAGAGCATGCCGCGTTCGCCCATGGTGACCGCGCCGATACGGCAGCCGCGCGCCTTCAGCAGTTCCAGCAGGCGTGACGGCGCAAGCCCCAATTGCTCGCACATGCGCTCCGCGCAGACCGCCACGTCGATGTGGCGCAGCAGCTCGTCGGTGTTCTCGCGCACGCCGCCGCCATCCAGCGAGGTCAGCACGCCCGCCTGCCGGCAGGCCTGCGCGTAATGCAAGGCGGCGTCGGGCTGATGGCCGTCCAGGTGCAGGACGCGGTAGCCGCCGATATCCAGCCGCGGAAAGTCGTTCAGGTAGTCCACGTCGCGCGCGCGCACGATGGCGCGCTTGCCGTGATTGGGCATGATGAAGGACAGGGACGAGCGGCCCACCTTGCGCGCATGCAGCGACACCCCGTGCGCCGCCGCCATGTCCGTGTACATGTGGCCCAGCCAGTCCGATGCCAACGAACAGATCAGATCTGGCGGCGTCCCCAGCCGCGCGCAGGCGAACGCGGCCGTCACCGCATTGCCGCCGAAGGACACGGCGTAATCGCGCGCCACGCTTTTTTCATCGCCCGTGGGCCATTCGTCCGCCAGCACGGTGACGTCGATATAAGTGTGTCCGATGAAGAGCGCTTCGCTCATAGACCTGCCGGAAAGGAGTGATCGGATCCGGCCTAGAAGCCGGAGGTTTCGCCCGCCTGCGCCAGCACCAGCCGCGCGCGCGCGATGACCGGGGCGTCGACCATCTTGCCGTCCAGCATGAAGGTGCCGGCCGCGGTATCGCGGTGCGTGGCGATGACGCGGCGCGCCCAGGCCAGCTCCTGCGCCGCGGGCACGAAGGCGGCGTGGATCACCGGCACTTGGCTGGGGTGGATGCACAGCATCCCGCCAAAGCCCATCTGCTGGGCGCGGGCGGCGGCATGCGCCAGCCCGGCCTGGTCCTGGATGCCCGGAAACACGCCGTCCAGCGCGGGCGCCAGCCCGGCCGCGCGGCTGTGCAGCAGCACCTGCACGCGCGCCTGGTCCAGCACGGTTTGCGCCCCCGGCGTATCGGGCGTCAACCCCATGTCCAGGCCGTAGTCCAGACTGCCGAATGCCAGGCGCTCCACGCCGGGCGTGGCGGCGACTTCCGCGGCGTTGAGGATGCCCTGGGCGGTCTCCAGGATGGGAATCACCCGCAGGCCCGCCTGGACCACGTGGCGCACCTGCGCCAGGCTCTCGGCCTTGGGCAGCAGCACGCCGGCGACCCCGGGCTTGCCGCGGCAGGCCTTGAGGTCGTCGTCGTGCCAGGAGGTGGAGGCATCGTTGATCCGCACCCACAGCCGCGCACGCGGATTCGTCCCCAGGAAATCGCACAGCGCTTCCCGCGCGGCCGCCTTGGCCAGATGCTCCACCGCGTCTTCCAGATCGACAATGACGGCATCGGCCCCCGCGGCCAGCGCCTTGGGGATGCGCTCGGGGCGCGACGCCGGCACGAACAGCGCGCTACGGACAACGGGATGCGTCACACGACCTCCGATGCATGGAACTGCGCCACCTGATCGGGCGCGTATCCCAATGATGCTAGCACCGCATCGGTGTTTTGGCCCACCGCGGGCACCGCGGCCATGCGCGGCGCGAAGGCGTTGCTGCTGGCCGGAGGCAGCAGCGCGGGCAGTTCGCCTGCGGGACTGTCCACCTGGCTCCAGCGGCCGCGGGCCTGCAACTGCGGATGAGCCCAGACGCCGGCCATGTCGTTGACGCGTGCATTGGCGATCTGCGCGTCCTCCAGCCGTTGCGTCACCTGTTCGATGGACAGGTCGGCAAAGGCGGCCACGATCAGCGCGCGCAGGTCGTCGCGATTGGCGGTGCGCAGCGAATTGGAGATGAAACGCGGGTCTTCCGCGAGCTCCGCCTGCCGCAACACCTGGGCGCAGAACACGCGCCATTCGCGCTCGTTCTGCAGGCCCAGCATGATGGTGGCGCCGTCGCCCACGGGGAACGGACCGTAGGGATAGATGGAGGCGTGGGCCGCGCCCGCGCGCACGGGCGGCGCGGCGCCGTCGAAGGCGTAGTACATGGGAAAGCCCATCCACTCCACCATGCTCTCCAGCATGGAAACGTCCAGGCGGCTGCCCAGGCCCGTTTTCTGCCGCAGCAGCAGTGCGTTGAGGATCGCGGAATAGGCGTACATGCCGGCGGCGATGTCGGCGATGGAGCAGCCGGCCTTGACCGGATCGTCCTTGGTGCCGGTCACCGACAGGAAGCCGCTTTCGCTCTGGATCAGCAGGTCGTAGGCCTTCTTGTCCTGGTAGGGTCCGCCTTCGCCGTAGCCCGAGATGTCGCAGACAATGAGCCGCGGATACTTCTTGTGCAGGGCATCAAACGACAGGCCCAGACGCGCGGCGGCGCCGGGCGCCAGGTTCTGCACCAGCACGTCGGCCGTTTCCAGCAGGCGCTCCATGACGCCGCCTGCCTCCTCGCGCTTGAGGTCCAGCGTCAGGCTTTCCTTGGACCGGTTGGTCCAGACGAAATGCGAGGACAGGCCGCGCACGCGTTCGTCGTAGCCACGGGCGAAATCCCCGCCACCGGGGCGTTCGATCTTGATGACGCGCGCGCCCATGTCCGCCAGCTGGCGGGTGCAGAACGGCGCGGCGATCGCGTGCTCCAGGCTGACGACGGTGATGCCGTCCAGGGGACGGGGGGCCTCTATGCTCATTCTGTAAACCTCAGTTCAGCTTGGTGGGCCAGCGTGCCGTCCTGCTCGGCCCAGAGCTGGGCCACGCCCGGCTCGGTCAAGCGGCCGGCCACCTGGAAGGGAGCGGGCGCAATCAGCGGGCGCAGGCCGCGATACGACAGATGGGTCAGACGCGCCTGCGGATGAGCGCGGGTGAAGGCGGCGACCATCTCGGTGGCGATGAGCGGGCCGTGCACCACCAATCCGGGATAGCCCTCGGTGCCAGTGACGTAGGGATGGTCGTAGTGGATGCGGTGGCCGTTGAAGGTCACCGCCGAATAACGGAACAGCAGCACCGGCGACGGCTCGACGGTATCGCGCCACTGCGCCTGCGGCGCGGGTTCGCTGCCCGTGAGCTTGGGCGGGGTCGGCTGGCGGTAGACGATGTCCTGCTCCTCGTGGATGGCGACTTCGCCTTCCTGGCGGAACTCGTGGCGCACGGTCACGAACAACAGCGCGCCGGTGCGCCCCGCCTTTTCCTTGACGTCGACCACCGTGGACTCGCGCTCGGCGGGCACGCCGACCAACAGCGGCCGGCGGAACTCGACCCGGCCGCCTGCCCACATGCGGTTGCGGTCCTGGGCCGGCGGCAAAAAGCCGCCGCGCGCCGGATGGCCATCCGTCCCCAGCCCGTCCATGCCCACCGTGGAAATGAAGAACGCCCATTGCCACAGCGGCGGCAAAGCATCGCCCTGGACCGGCGCCGGGCCGCCCAGGGTGGCCGCGATGCGCGCGGCGTGGCCGGGATCCATGGCGTCCGCCTTGCGCTCGCCGCTGCCGATCCAGGCGGCCGGGTCTGTAGATGTCATGCCGATATCCTCTGCTGGGGTTTTTACAGACTGAAGCATGCCCGCAAGCCGTCCCGCTTGTGAATTCGTTTTTGCTCAAGGCGGGGTTTGCGCTGCCTGAATCGCACGCCCGCCTCCCGGCCCGACGCCTCGCGCCGTAATATATGGCCCATGCACTTCGACCTCGCCGACCTACGCCTGTTCATCCACATCGCCGAATCCCCCAGCCTGACCCAGGCTGCCAAGCGGGCCCACCTGTCCCTGGCGGCCGTAAGCGTGCGCATCAAGGCGCTGGAGAACCAGCTCAATACCCGTCTCCTGTACCGCGACAGCCGCGGCGTCGAAATCACGCCCGCGGGCCAGAAGCTGCTGCAGCATGCGCGGGTCATCATGCGCCAGGTGGACCACCTGAAACATGACTTCCAGGAGCAGGCTGACGGCGACGCCGGCCACATCCGCATCTTCGCCAACACCACGGCGGTCACGGAATTCATGCCGGACATCCTGGCGCAGTTCCTGTCCGGCCACCCCGGCGTCACCGTGGACCTGCAGGAACGCCTGACCCGCGACATCGTGCGCGGCGTGCTGGACGGCACCACCGACCTGGGCATCGTGGCCGGCCCGGTGGATGCGCCCGAATTGCAGACCGTCCACTTCAGCACCGACAAACTGGTGCTGGTGGTGCCCAACGGCCATCCCTTGCAGGATCAGGAAAAGATCAAGCTGGCCGAGGCGGTGCGCTATCCCTTCATCACCATGCACGAAGGTTCCACCCTGGTCGCCTTCCTGCGCGACCAGCTGGAACAGGTGGGCCAGCGCCTGCCCCAGCGCATCCAGCTCTACAGCTTCGACTCCATCTGCCGGATGGTGCAGGCGGGCGTGGGCATCGGCGTCATCCCCGACTCCGCCGCGCGGCGCTACGGCGCCGACATGAAGCTGCGCGTGGTCGAGCTGGACGAGCCCTGGGTGGTGCGCGAACGCAAGCTGCTGGTGCGCGACATCGACGCCCTGCCGGGCTGCGCGCGCGAACTCATCGAGCAGATTCAGGCGGCGCGGACGCCCTGACAGCGAGCCGCCACTCTCAGGTACCGGTGAATGCCGGCGGACGCTTCTGCGCGAACGCCCGCATGCCTTCCAGGTAGTCGTCGGTGTAGCCCAGTTCGCGCTGCAAGCGGCATTCCAGATCGAATTGCTGCGCCAGCGTGTTGCCGCTGGAGGCGTGCAGCGCGGCCTTGGTGGCCGCATAGGCGCGCGTGGGTCCCGCCGCCAAGGTATCGGCGACTTCGGCCAGCGTATCCGTCAGCGCCTCGTCTGGCACCACGCGCCAGATCAGGCCCCAGGTTTCCGCCTGCCTGGCGCTGAGCGCTTCGCCGAACAGCGCGGCGCCCATGGCCCGCGCGGAACCCACCAGCCGCGGCAGGAACCAGGTGCCGCCGGCATCCGGCAGCAGGCCGATCTTGCTGAAGGCCTGAATGAAGCGCGCCGACTCCACCGCGAACACCACGTCGCAAGCCAGCGCCAGGCTGGCGCCCGCGCCGGCCGCGACGCCGTTCATCACGCACACCACCGGCACCGGCAGGTTGCGCAGCCGGGTGATCAGCGGCCGGTAGCATTGCTCCAGGATCAGGCTCAGGTCGCGGCGCGCGCCGTCCTCCGCGGGCTTGCGTTCGCCGAGGTCCTGGCCCGCGCAAAAGCCCCGCCCCGCGCCGGTGATGATCAGTCCGCGCAGGCTGCGGTCGGCCTCCATGGCATCCAGCGCCCCCGCCAGCTCGGCATGCATGACTTCCGTGAAGCTGTTCAGCCGGTCGGGCCGGTTCAGCGTGATGAGGCCCACGCCCCGCTCCAACGTAAATCGGATTTGTGTGTAGCCGCCTTCGCCCTGGGTCGTCGACGCCGCGCTCATGCCAGTTCCTCCAGCACCGCCAGTTGTTCGGCCGTATCGCCCAGCAGCTGGTCGACGACGGTCAGCCGTTTGAAGTAATCGCCCACGTCCAGCTCGTCGGTCATGCCCATGCCGCCATGCAGCTGCACCGCCAGTTGCGCCACCAGGCGTCCGGCGCGCGCGGCTTCCAGCTTGGCCGAGGCGATCATGCGGCGGCGCTGCGCGGCGTCGGTTTCGGTCAGGGCCGCCACCGCCACGTAGGCCATGGACAAAGCCAGTTCCTTGGCCACCAGCATTTCCGCGAGGCGATGCTGCAAGGCCTGGAACGAGGCCAGCGGCTGGCCGAACTGCTTGCGCGCCTTAAGGTAGTCGACGGTGATTTCCAGCAACCGCTCCATTGCGCCCGCGGCATGCGCGCAAAGCGCGGCCGTGCCCCACTGCAGGGACTGCGCCAGGGCCTGGTCGGCGGCGGCCCCTTGCGCCAGCAGGGCTGCGCGCGGCAGGCTGACCGCGTTCAGGTCCAGCCGGGCGCAGCGCGCGCCGTCCAGCGTGGGCGTATCCGTGATCCGCACGCCCGCCGTATCGGCCGGCACGGCCAGCAACAGGGTCTCGCCCTCGTCGCCGCGCGCGCTGACCAGCCAGGCGGTGGCCGCCGCGCCGTGCCAGACCAGATGTTTGACGCCGTCCAGCCGCCAGCCATCGGCGGCCTTGCTGGCGCGGCAATCGCGCGGATCGGTGTCGTAGCGGCGCCCGGGCTCCTGGTACGCCACGCTGACGATGGCGTCGCCCGAGGCGATGGCCGGCAGCCACAGGCCGCGCGCTTCGCCGCCGCAGGCGTCGAGCAGCGCCGCGCCCATGACCGCGCTGGGGATGACAGGCTCGGACACCAGCCCTCGGCCCAGCTCCACATGCACCGGCAGCAGGCTGGCCGGCACTTCGCCGAAACCGCCAAAATCCTGCGGGATGGTCAGACCCAAAACGCCCAGTTCGGCCAATGCGGCCCAGGCATCCGCATCCAGCTTGCCCGCCGCCTGGCGGGCGCGGCGGCGCGCGTGCGTCCATTCCTGGTCCACCAGGCGCCGCAGGCTGTCGGCCAGCATGCGCTGTTCTTCGGTATAGATGAAATCCATGCGTCGTCTTCCTGTCGGGTTGCGCGAGGCCGGGCCTACAGGCCCAGCACCAGGCGGGCGATGATGCCCTTCTGCACTTCGGTGGTGCCGCCGTAGATCGAGGTCTTGCGCATGTCGGCATAGCCGGCGCCGGCCGCAGCCGCCAATTCCGGCCCTGGCCCGCAATATCCCTTGTCAGCCTGCAGCCAATCGGGGTCATAGGGCCAGGCGTCCGGTCCCGCCACCTCCATCTGCAGCATCGCCAGGTCCTGCTGGATCTCGGAGCCGCGGATCTTCAGCACGGAGGCTTCCGGCCCGGGCGTGCCGTCGTTGCTGGAGGCCACGCGCAGCAGCAGCATCTCCAGCGCCATGATGTCCACCTCGATGCGCGAAATGCGGTCGCGGTACCGGCTGTCGTCCAACAGGGGCCTGCCCCGGGACTGCGCCTGCACCGCCATGTGCTTGAGCACGCCCAATTCGCGGTGGCAATGGCCCAGGCCGGCGATGCCGGTGCGCTCGTGGCCCAGCAGGTACTTGGCATAGGTCCAGCCCTGGTTCTCCACGCCTACCAGGTTGGCCACGGGCACGCGCACGTTTTCCAGCCAGACCTCGTTCACGTCGTGCCCGCCGTCCAGCGTGCGGATGGGGCGCACGGTCACGCCTGGCGAGCGCATGTCCAGCAGCAGCATCGAAATGCCGCGCTGCGCGCGGGCCTCGGGGTCGGTGCGGACCAGGCAGAACATCCAGTCGGCGTACTGGGCCAGCGTGGTCCAGGTCTTCTGGCCGTTGACGACGTACTCGTCGCCATCGCGCACCGCGCGGGTCGACAGCGAAGCCAGGTCGGACCCCGAACCCGGCTCGGAGTAGCCCTGGCACCACCAGTCCTCCACGCGGATGATGCGCGGCAGGAGGCGCGCCTGCTGCTCGGCGCTGCCGTACTTCATCAGGACCGGGCCGATCATGGACAGGCCAAAAGGCAACAGGCGCGGGGCGCCGGCCTTGAAGCATTCCACCTCGAAGATCAGCCGCTGCAATGCGTTCCAGCCGGTGCCGCCGTGCTCGACCGGCCAGTTCGGCGCGCCCCAGCCCTGGTCGGCCAGGATGTTGTGCCAGCGCACGTAGTCCTCGCGCTCCAGCCGCTGGTGGCGCAGCACCTTGTCGCGTATGTCCTGCGGCAGCTTGTCCGTGGCGAAGGCGCGCACTTCTTCGCGGAATAGCCGCTCCTGCGGCGTCCAGGTCAGGTTCATGGTCGGGCTCCTTTTGCGGTATCTAGCCACGGTCCGGCACGCCGGACAATCTGCCTCTTCCGAAGACGGGCTTCGCGCAGGACATAGGGCGTCCCACTACGGGCCGGCGGAAGGCCAGCTTCAGCAATGAAGAATGGCCGAAGCCGCCGCCAGTGCGGACACTTGCAAGCGTCATCCACTGGAACCCGTAGGCATCATGACCGTTCCCGATCAGCAGGCCGGCGCGCCGCAAGGCGTAGAGGCGCAGTACCGCCAGGCGCTGGACCAAGGCCGCTTCCTCATCCAGCATTGCGCCGGCTGCGACCGCGCCGTGTTCTACCCCCGCATGATCTGCCCGCATTGCGGCGCGGACAAACTCGCCTGGACCACGCCCGACGGGCGCGGCGAGGTCTATTCCACCACCGTGGTGCGCCGCAAGCCCGAGGCGGGCGGCGACTACAACGTGGCGCTGATCGATCTGCGGGAGGGCGTCAGGCTGATGAGCCGGGTGGAGGGCGTCGCGCCCGATGCCGTGCGCATCGGCATGGCGGTGCGCGCGCAGGTGGCGCAGCAGGATGGCCGCAGCCTCCTGGTCTTCGTACCCAACAAGGAGGCGCAATGACGCTGAACGATCTGCGCGGCGCCGTGGCGGTGGCCGGCGTGGGCCACGCGGGCCTGGGCCAGGCCGCGGGCTACACCGAAATGGAAATCCTGGTGCAGGCGGCGCAGCGCGCGGTGGCGGACGCCGGCCTCACCATGCGCGACATCGACGGCATCTGCACCGCCAGCGTGGCCGCGCCGATGTGGGCCATGCCGGTGATCGAACACCTGGGCATCCGCCCCAGCTTCATCGACAGCACCATGCTGGGCGGCTCCAGCTTCGTCGCGCACCTGCTGCCGGCGCTGCACGCGCTGGCTTCCGGCCAGTGCAACGCGGTGCTGGTCTGCTATGGCAGCACGCAACGCACCTCTAGCTTGAGCCGCGCCGAGATCGGCCGGGTGCGCAAGCAGTTCGATCCGCAGCCGTACGAAACGCCCTACGAGCCGCTGAGCCCCCTGTCGTCCTACGCGCTGGCGGCCGCGCGCCACATGCATCAGTACGGCACGCGCCGCGAACACCTGGCGCAGGTGGCGCTGGCCGCCAACCAATGGGCCCAGCTCAATCCCGAAGCGCAGTTGCGCGAACCCGCCACGCTGGAGCAGATCCTCTCGGCGCGCATGGTGTCCGACCCCTTGAGCGTGCGCGACTGCTGCCTGGTCACCGATGGCGCCGGCGCCTACGTGCTGGTGCGCGCCGAGCGCGCCCGCGACCTGCCGCGCCCGCCCGTCTATGTGCTGGGCAACGCCACCGCGGTCTGGAACCGGCAGATCTCATCCATGGAAGACCTGACCGTGACCGCCGCGGCCGAATCCGGCAAGCGGGCCTTCGAGATGGCGGGTGTTGCGCCCCGGGACATCGACGTGGTGGAGCTGTACGACGCCTTCACCATCAACACCCTGCTGTTCCTGGAAGACCTGGGTTTCTGCGCCAAGGGCGAAAGCAAGGACTTCATCGCCAATGGCGCCATCGCGCCGGGCGGCGCGCTGCCAGTCAACACCAACGGCGGCGGGCTGTGCTGCGTGCATCCCGGCATGTACGGCATCTTCATCATGATCGAGGCCGTCCGCCAGCTGCGCGGCGAATGCGGCGCGCGCCAGATCGCCGACGCGCACCTCGCCCTGGTGCACGGCAACGGCGGCACCCTGTCCAGCCAATCCACCGCCATCCTGGGAACCCAGGCCACGCTTTGAACGACGCAACCATGTCCCCGGCAGCCCCTCTTACCCGCATCCATCAATTGCTGGCGCAGCAAGCCGGCCAGCGGCCCGACGCCACCTTTCTATACGAGGAGGGCGGCGGCAGACTGAGCTACGCGCAGTTCTGGCGGCGCGTACAGGCCGCGGCCGCATGGCTCGAAGAACAGGGCGTGCGTCCAGGGCATCGCGTGCTGATCGCGGGTGAAAACTGCGCGGCCATGATCGCAGCGCTGTTTGCCTGCAGCGCGGCCGGGGCCTGGCCCGTGGGCGTGAACGCACGCCTGTCCACGCGCGAGATCGACGCCATCCGTCTTCATGCGCAACCCGAACTGCTGCTCTACACCAGCGGCGTCTCGCACGCCGCCGCGGTCCATGCCGAGCATGCCGGCGCCACCGACGCCGATCCCGACGTCTGGGGACCCGGCGTGCAGGCTGCGCGTGCGGACAGCCCCACGCAAGCCGAGACCGGCGATTCCGCCGCCTTAGTGGCCACCGTGATCTATACGTCCGGCACCACGGGCGCCCCCAAGGGGGTCCTCGTGCCGCATCGCGGCTTGCTGCATTTTGCCCGCGTGTCAGCCGCCTCGCGCCGCCTGACGCCGCAGGACATCGGCTACGCCGCGCTGCCCATGTCGCACATCTTCGGCATCGCCACCGTGCTGATGGCCACGGTGCACGCCGGCGCCAGCCTGGTGCTGCGCAGCCGCTTCGACGCCGCCGACGCCTTCAAGGCCCTGGCGCATCCGGGCGTCAGCATCCTGCAGGGCGTGCCCACCATGTTCAGCCGCATGATGGCGGTGGCGCCTCCACGCGCGGAACTGCGAGCGCCGGCCCTGCGCTACCTGTACACGGGCGGCGCGGCGCTGGACCCCACGCTCAAGCGCGATGCCGAGCGCTATTTCGGCGTCGCCATGCACCACGGCTACGGCATCACCGAATACGCGGGCTCCATGTTCGTCACCCGCATCGATGCGCCGCGCAGCGACTGCTCGGCCGGCCACGCCGTCGAAGGCGTGGAAATGCGCATCGGCAGCCCCGACGGCGGCAAGCCCGCGCCGGGAGAGCGCGGCGACATCCTGATCCGCGGTCCGGGCGTCATGCTGGGCTACTACCGCAATCCCGAACAAACCGCGCAGGCGCTGCTGCCCGGCGGCTGGCTCAACACCGGCGACATCGGCTACGTCGACGAACAGGGCGCGCTGTACATCGCGGGCCGTTCCAAGGACCTGATCATCCGCTCCGGCTTCAACGTCTATCCACTGGAAGTCGAGTCCGTCATCAACGCGTTCCCCGGCGTGCGCCTGTCGGCCGTGGTCGGCCGCCCCACCGCCGATCAAAACGAAGAAGTCATCGCCTTCGTCGAGCCCTTGCCCGGCGCCACCGTGGACACCAACCTGCTGATGCTGCATCTGCGCGCGCAGCTGGCGCCGTACAAGCGGCCCGCCCGCATCATCCCCATCGACACCATTCCCACCACCGTCAGCGGCAAGATCCTCAAGCAGCCGCTGAAAGAAAGGCTGGCGTAGCCGCGGACCCGCTGTTCCGCTGCACGACCCGCCACTTACCCACAAGGAGACTACAGCGTGAACATCAAGACCCTGCTCGCCGCGGCCGCCGCCACGGCGACGCTCGCCACGGCTTCTAACGCCTGGGCCGACGCCTATCCCGAACGCCCCATCCGGCTGCTGGTCGGCTACGCCCCCGGCGGCCCCGTCGACACCACCGCCCGCGTCTTCGCCAAGTACCTGGGCGACAAGCTGGGCCAGTCCGTGGTGGTGGAAAACCGCGCCGGCGCCAGCGGCATGATCGCCTCTGACGCCACCGCCAAGGCTGCGCCCGACGGCTACATGCTGGGCTTCGCCGCCAGCCCCACCCTCACCATGTCGCCGCTGGTCCAGCGCAGCACGCTGTTCGATCCGCGCAAGGACTTCTCGCTGATCGGACTGGTGGTGGACTACGCCAACGTTTTGCTGATCGGCCCGCAGATCCCCGCCAAGAACGTCGGCGAACTGGTCACCTACGCCCGCGCCCATCCCGACGCCGTGTCCTTCGGCTCCGCCGGCATCGGCGCGTCCAACCACCTGTCGGCCGAGCTGCTGAAGAAGCAGGCGGGCGTACCCATGCTGCACGTGCCCTACCGCGGCAACTCGCCCGCCATGGTGGACGTGATCAGCGGCAAGATCACCTTCATGTTCGACATCACCAGCACCGCCATCCCCTTCGTCAAGAGCGGCAAGGCGCGCGCCCTGGCGGTCACCTCCAAGACCCGCAACCCCGAGCTGCCCGACGTGCCCACCATGGTCGAAGCCGGCATGAAGGACTACGAGGTGGTCGGCTGGTACGCGCTGGTGGGGCCGAAGAAGCTGCCCGACGCCGTCGCGGCCCGCCTGACCCGCGCGTTGAACGAAGTCTCCAGCGATCCGGCCTTCCGCCAGGCCATGACCGATGGCGGCTACACCATCAACACCGGCGACTCCAAGGCGCTGCAATCACGCATCGACCGTGAGTACGCCTTGTGGTCCGACGTCATCCAGAGCGCCAACATCCAGGCCAATTGAGTACTACCGGAGCATCCAGATGAATCCCCCGCTCGCGCTGCACGCCCAGACCCGCCTGCCCCTCATCGGCGCCCCCATGTTCCTGGTCTCCGGACCGGACCTGGTGGTGGCGCAATGCGCGGCGGGGATCATCGGCACCTTTCCATCGCTCAACGCCCGCCCGCAGGAACAGCTGCACGATTGGCTCACACGCATCGAACTTGGCCTGGCCGCGAAACGCCAGGCTGCGCCAGACGCCACGATCGCGCCCTACGGCGTCAACCTGATCGTCCACCCCAGCAATCCGCGCTGGCAGGGCGACCTGGCCATCTGCGCCGAGCGGCGCGTGCCGCTAGTCATCACCTCGCTGCATGCCCCCGAAGCCGTGGTGGCCGCCGTGCACGGCTACGGCGGGCTGGTGTTCCACGACGTCACCAACGTGCGGCATGCCAAGCGCGCGCTGGACGCCGGCGTTGACGGCCTTATCCTGGTGGCGGCAGGCGCGGGCGGCCATGCGGGACAGCTAAGTCCATTCGCGCTGATCAACGAAATCCGCGCCTTCTACGACGGCCCGCTGGCGCTGTCCGGCTGTATCAGCCACGGCAAGGACATCCTGGCCGCGCAGGTGCTGGGCTGCGACTTCGCCTACATGGGTACGCGCTTCATCGCCACGCGGGAATCGCTGGCCGGCGACGCCTATCGCGAAATGGTGCTGCAGGCGCAGGCGGCGGACGTGACCTACACGCCTTATTTCTCGGGCGTGCCCGCGAACTACCTGTCGGCCAGCATCCAGGCGGCGGGGCTGGATCCGTTGGAACTTGCCAGGAACGGCGTGGCCCCGCCCGCGAACATGGACAAGAGCTCGCGTCCCAAGGCCTGGAAGGATGTGTGGAGCGCAGGCCAGGGCGTGGGCGCGGCGCAGGAGATCCTGCCCGCCGCGATGCTGGTGGATCAGCTGGAATCCGAATATCTCGCCGCGCGCGACGCCCTGCGCCGGTTCTAGTCCAGCTTGATGTTGGCCGTCTTGATGACGTCGCGCCATTTGGCGATTTCATCACGCACGAACTCGCCGAATTGCTCTGGAGTGCCGGGCTTGGGCTCGGCGCCCGCTGCGATCATGCTCTGCGCGGTGGCCTGATCCGACAGCACCTTCACCAAATCCGCATTCACGCGTTTGACGATGTCGGGCGGCGTTCCTTTGGGCGCCATCACGCCGCTCCACGAGTACGCCTCGTAGCCCGGCAGGCCGGACTCGGCGATCGTCGCCACGTCGGGCAGCATGCTGGAACGCGTGGGGTTTCCCACGCCCAGCGCGCGCACCTTGCCGCCCTTCAGATGCGGCACGGCGGAAGGCCCATCGGCGAACATCACCTGCACCTGTCCGCCCAGCAGGTCCTGCATGGCGGGCGCGCTGCCGCGGTAGGGTACGTGCTGGATGCGCACGCCGGCCATGGCGTTGAACAATTCGCCGGCCAGGTGCGTGCCGCCGCCCGTGCCTGACGAGCTGAACGACAGCTTGCCCGGGTTGGCCTTGGCATAGGCGATCAACTCGCTCACCGAATTCACGGGCAGCGTCGCGTTCACCACCAGCACGATGGGAAACACCGCCGCCATGCCGACCGGCACGAAGTCCCGCGTAATGTCGTAGCTCAGATTGCCGCGCAGGCTGGGCAGCACCGCATGGTGGATGGAGGCGAAAAAATAGTTGTAGCCGTCGGGCTCGGACTTGGCCGCGAACTGCGCGCCCACGATGCCGCCGGCGCCCGACTTGTTGTCCACCACCGTGGGTACCGACCACAGCTGTCCCAGCGGCTGCGTGGTGAAGCGCGCGGTCGTGTCCACGGGACCGCCCGCAGGAAACGGCACGATGAAATTCACGGCATGCGCAGGCCAGGCGGCGGCGCGGGCCAGCCTGGGGAACAGCGCGGGCACCGCGGCGGCAGCGCATGCGGCGCCCAGCCGCGCAACGGCGCGGCGGCGTAGTAGATCGGTCACGGCAGTCTCCTGGTTCTCGGTTTTATGGGCGGCCAAGCTCTAGGACTGCTGCCTGACGCCTTTTTTATTATTTGCCGAACCTGCGGAGCCGCCGCTACACATTTGCAAAAGCCCCTCTTCGGGAGGCGCTACAGGCCGCGCGCCGCGCGCTGCACGTGTTCGATGAAGCACTCCGCGAAACTGGGCAGATCGCGTCCACGCTGACGGCACAGCAGGCGGTCGCGCAACGCCCAGGGATCGTCCAGCTTGAGCACATGCAGCGCGTCCGGACGGCTGTAGCGCGCCGCGCAGGCGCGCGGCACCACCGCGATCCCCGCGCCCGCCTCCACCATGCGGCACACCGCTTCGAAGCTGCCCACGTGCACGCGCTGGCAGATGCGCTTGCCCAGGCCGCTGGCGATGTCTTCCAGGAAGGTCTGGATGGCGCTGTCCGGATGGATGCCGACGAACTGATACGCGTCCAGCAGGTCGGCGAAATGCGCGGACTCCGACGCGGCCAGCGGATGGTCCAGCGACGTCACCACGGTGAGTTCATCGCGGAACAACGGCGTGACGTCCAGGCCCGACACGTCGATATTGCCCGCCACCAGCCCCAGGTCTCCCTGACCTGCGCGTATGGCAATGACGATATCGCCGGAAATCTTTTCTTCCAGCTCCACGTCCACATCCGGGTTTTCCGCAAGAAACGTGGACAGCGCGTCGGCCAGAAAGGAATTGGTGGCCGTGGTGTTGGCCAATAAGCGCAAACGCCCCTTCAAGCCGCTGGCGTAGGGCTGCAAGTCCGCATTCAAGCATTCCAGCTGCCGGAACACGGCGTTCGCATGCTTGAGCAGCACTTCGCCCGCCGGCGTCAGCGCCACGCCCGTGGCCATGCGCACCAACAGCCTGGCCTTGAAGGCCTCTTCCATGTTCTTCACCCGCGCGCTTGCCGCCGGCAGGGACAGGAAGGTGCGTTCCGCAGCCCGGGTCAGATTGAGTGTTTCCCCCACGTTCAGAAACAAACGCAGGTCGGTCAGATCGTGTCTCATGTTCCACCACGCAGAAGGGGGGCATATCTAATTTTGAATTCTTCGCATGCCTCGTCGAATCTACCATGGTGCATCCCCTCGAACCAGAGCGTTTGATGCGGAACTGTTTTCCACACGGCGCGCGCGCCGCAGCACAGGAGTCAGCTTCAATGAGCGGCATAGTTTCCGGAAAAGTGGTGATCGTGACGGGCGCGGGCGGCGGCATCGGTCGCAGCATTGCACTGGCCATGGCGCAGGCTGGCGCCAAGGTGGTGGTGAACGACATCGGCGTCTCGCTCACCGGCGAAGGCGGCGCGGAGGGTCCCGCTCAAGCGGTCGTCAAGGAGATCGTCGCGGCCGGCGGCCAGGCCGTCGCCAACACCGACAGCGTGGCCGCGTACGACAGCGCCAGCCGCTGCGTGCAGACGGCGATAGACGCGTTCGGCCGCATCGATGCCGTGGTCAACAACGCCGGGAATCTGCGCGACCGGGTTTTCCACAAGATGAGCGAAGAGGAATGGAGCCAGGTGCTGGGCGTGCACCTCAACGGCTCCTTCTTCATGAGCCGCGCGGCTGCGCCCTACTTCCGCGAACAGGAGTCCGGCGCCTTCGTGCACATGACCTCCACGTCCGGACTGATCGGAAACTTTGGGCAGGCCAACTACGCGGCGGCCAAGCTCGGCATCGTGGCCTTGTCGAAATCCATCGCCCTGGACATGGCGCGCTACAACGTGCGCTCCAACTGCATCGCGCCGTTCGCATGGAGCCGTATGACCAGCTCCATTCCCGCCGAGACCGAAGAAGAAAAGGCCCGCGTCGAAAAGCTGAAGAAAATGGAAGCCGGCAAGGTTGCGCCCATGGCCGTCTACCTGGCCAGCGACGCCGCCAGCGAGGTCACCGCGCAGATCTTCGCGGTGCGCGCCAACGAGATCATGCTGATGAGCCAACCGCGCCCGCTGCGCACCGTGCACCACGGCGAAGGCTGGACGCCCGAGCGCATCGCCGAGATCGCCGTGCCCGCCATGCGCAAGCACTTCTACGCGTTGGAGCGCTCGCCCGACGTCATCGACTGGGATCCCATCTGAGGCCGCCATGCCCCTGGACTACGCAACCGTGAAGAATTGGCGCTTCGACGAGGTGCGCCAGCGCTACGACGAAAAAGACACCATGCTGTACGCCCTGGGCATAGGCCTGGGGCAAGACCCCGAAGACACCGGACAGTTGCGCTACGTGTACGAAAAAGGCTTGCAATCCTTTCCCACCATGAGCGTGGTGCTGGGCTATCCGGGCTTCTGGGTCCAGGACCCGCGCGCCGGCATCGACTGGGTACGCGTGGTCCACGGCGAGCAGCGGCTGACCATGCATGCGCCCCTGCCCGCAGCCGGCGTGGTCACCGGCAGGAGCCGCAACACGCACGTGATCGACAAGGGCGCCGACAAGGGCGCCATCATCATCACCGAGCGCACCCTGCATGGCGAAGACGGCGCCTGCCTCGCCACCTTGCGCCAAAGCACCTTCTGCCGCGGCGACGGCGGCTTCGGCCAGGGAGACGACAGCCCTGCCGCCCTGCCCGCGGCGCCCGACGGCGAACCGGACCTGCGCTGCGAGATCCGCATTCCCGCCAGCGCCGCCCTGCTGTACCGGCTGAACGCCGACCGCAACCCGCTGCACGCAGACCCCGAAGTCGCACGCGCGGCCGGCTACCCCAAACCCATCCTGCACGGACTGTGCTCCTACGGCGTAGTCGCGCACGCCATCGTCAAAAGCTGCTGCGGCTACGACGCCTCACGCCTGGTCAGCCTGAACACGCGCTTCTCGGCGCCGGTGTATCCCGGCGAAACCCTGCAGTGCGACATCTGGCGCCTGCCCGGCGGCCAGCTCCGCTTCCAGGCCCGCGCGCAAGAACGCGGCGTGGTGGTCATGAGCCACGGCACCGCGGAGCTGAAGCCATGACCCGCGCGCCCGCATTGACCGGCATCCGCGTACTGGATCTATCGCGCATCCTGGCCGGCCCCTGGTGCACGCAGAACCTGGCCGACCTGGGCGCCGACGTCATCAAGATCGAACGCCCCCGCGTGGGCGACGACACCCGCGCCTGGGGTCCGCCGTTCCTCAAGGACGGCAACGGCCAGGACACCGAGGAATCCGCCTATTACCTCAGCGCCAACCGCAACAAGCGCTCGGTGGAAGCCGACATGGCCACGCCCGCAGGCGCCGCGCTGATCCGCGAACTGGCGGCCGCCAGCGACATCCTGGTCGAGAACTTCAAGGTCGGCGGGCTGGCCAAGTACGGCCTGGACTACGACAGCCTGAAGCAGATCAACCCGCGCCTGATCTATTGCTCGGTCACCGGCTTCGGCCAGGACGGCCCCTACGCGCAGCATCCTGGCTACGACTTCATGATCCAGGGCATGGGCGGCCTCATGAGCATCACCGGGGAACGCGACGACCTGCCCGGCGGCGGGCCGCAGAAGGCCGGCGTGGCGGTGACCGACATCATCACCGGCATGTACGCCACCGTCGCGATCCTGGCCGCCTTGCAGGAACGCCACAACAGCGGCCTGGGCCAACACCTGGACATCGCCCTGCTGGACAGCCACGTCGCCCTGCTGGCCAACCAGAACTCGAACTACTTCAACTCCGGCGTGGCACCCCAGCGCGCCGGCAACGCCCACCAGAACGTCGTGCCCTACCAGGTGTTCGCCGCCAGCGACGGCCACCTGATCGTGGCCACGGGCAATGAATCGCAGTACCGCGCATACTGCCGCGCCATCGGCGCACCCGAACTGGGCGACGACCCGCGCTTCGCCACCAACCGCATGCGCCTGGCCAACCGCGAACTGCTGGTCGGCCTGCTGACCGAGATCATGCGCCAGGGCAAACGCGACGACTGGATCGCCAGGCTGGAGGCCGTGGGCGTGCCTTGCGGGCCGATCAACGATATCGCGCAGGCCCAGGCGCATCCGCAAGCGCAGGCGCGGCAGCTGCGCCGCGACATGCCGCATCCGGCGGGCGGCGTGGCGGCGGTGACGGCAAGCCCGCTGCGGCTGTCGGCCTCGCCGGTCGAGTACCGCCGCGCGCCGCCGCTGCTTGGGGAGCATACGGAGGAAGTGCTGCGGGAGGTGTTGGGGAAGACGCCAGAAGCGATTGCAGCGTTTTGCGCGGGATTGAGGAAGGAGGGATGAGCAGGTTGCGCGCGGGGTGAGGCGGAGGTTTGGCTGCCGTGTA
Source organism: Achromobacter xylosoxidans (assembly GCF_014490035.1). Taxonomy (NCBI): domain Bacteria; kingdom Pseudomonadati; phylum Pseudomonadota; class Betaproteobacteria; order Burkholderiales; family Alcaligenaceae; genus Achromobacter; species Achromobacter xylosoxidans. The sequence goes on from NZ_CP061008.1 coordinate 5,763,652, forward strand.
GCGGAGGCTGGAGATGTGGGCGTTCGCGCAAGCGAACACCATCACAATCAAATAAATCACGTATGTCTTTATCGGCCGCCCGGGCGGCCTACGAAGCACCAGGCACTAAAGCCAAAAAAAAACGGCCGCCAGTCCCCTGGCAGCCGTTTTTCTCACAACCTACGGAATCAAGCCACAGCGACAGGAATCTTCCCGATCTTGGCCTGCCATTCCTTGGGCCCCGTGGTATGGACAGAGGTACCCTGAGCATCAACCGCCACGGTCACCGGCATGTCCTTCACGTCGAACTCATAGATGGCTTCCATGCCCAGGTCCGCAAAACCCAGCACCTTGGCGCCACGGATAGCCTTCGACACCAGGTAGGCCGCGCCGCCCACCGCCATCAGGTAAGCCGAGTTGTGCTTCTTGATGGATTCGATCGCCACCGGACCGCGTTCCGACTTGCCGATCATCGCGATCAAGCCCGTCTGCTCCAGCATCATGTCGGTGAACTTGTCCATGCGCGTAGCGGTCGTGGGACCCGCCGGGCCGACCACTTCGTCGCGCACCGGATCCACCGGACCCACGTAGTAAATGACGCGATTCTTGAAATCCACCGGCAGCGGCTCGCCCTTGGCCAGCATGTCCTGGATGCGCTTGTGCGCCGCATCGCGGCCCGTCAACATCTTGCCCGACAGCAGCAGCGTCTGACCCGGCTTCCAGCTGGCCACTTCTTCCTTGGTCAGCGTATTCAGGTCCACCTGCTTGGACTTGTTGTAGTCCGGCGCCCAATGCACTTCCGGCCACTCCGACAGCGACGGCGGATCCAGGCGCGCCGGACCCGAGCCGTCCAGCTCGAAGTGCGCATGACGCGTCGCCGCGCAGTTCGGGATCATCGCCACCGGCTTGGAAGCCGCGTGCGTGGGGAACGTGCTGATCTTCACGTCCAGCACCGTCGTCAGGCCGCCCAGGCCCTGCGCGCCGATACCCAGCGCATTGACCTTCTCATACAGCTCGATACGCAGCTCTTCCAGCTTGTTCTGCGGACCGCGGGCCAGCAGCTCGTACATGTCGATGTCTTCCATCAACGACTGCTTGGCCATCAGCATGGCCTTCTCGGCCGTGCCGCCGACGCCAATGCCCAGCATGCCCGGCGGGCACCAGCCCGCGCCCATCGTCGGCACCGTCTTGAGCACCCAGTCCACCAGCGAATCGCTCGGATTCAGCATCGCGAACTTCGACTTGTTTTCCGAACCGCCGCCCTTCGAAGCGACTTGCACGTCGACCTTGTCGCCCGGGACAAGCTCGACGTGCAGGATACAGGGCGTGTTGTCGCGCGTGTTCTTGCGCGCGAACAGCGGATCGTCCAGCACCGAAGCGCGCAGCGGATTGTCCGGGTTCAGATAACCGCGGCGCACGCCTTCGTCACAGAGTTCCTGCAGGGTGCGCTTGGTCTCGAAGCGCACGCCCATGCCGACCTTCAGGAAGACGTTGACAATGCCCGTGTCCTGGCACAGCGGACGCTTACCCTCGGCGCACATGCGCGAGTTGGTCAGGATCTGCGCCATCGCGTCGCGCGCGGCGGGGCTTTCCTCGCGCTCATAGGCGCGGGCCAGGTGGCGGATGTAGTCGACGGGATGGTAGTAGCTGATGAACTGGATGCCATCGGCTATCGACTGGATGAAGTCTTCTTCTTTAATGATGACTGACATGGCGATATGCGGGTGTAGATGATGAAAACGTGAAAACGCGGCCGGCAGGACTAGCGCGGCGCAATGGAGAAAGAACTATTTTGCCGCCGGGCCGCCCCAAGGCAAAATGCGCCCCCCTCGGGGGGCAGCAAGCCCCGCAGGGGCGCGGCGTGGGGGCTACCATTTTGCCGCCGGGCCGCCCCAAGGCAAAATGCGCCCCCCCTCGGGGGGCAGCAAGCCCCGCAGGGGCGCGGCGTGGGGGCATTTCCTATTTGCCTTGCCACACGGGCTTGCGCTTCTCGGCGAAGGCGGTCGCGCCTTCCTTCGCGTCGGCCGACGAAAAGATGTGCGCAATCAGCGGACGCTGCTGGTCGAACATGCTGGCCTGGTCCCAATCGCCCGACTGCGCCACGATGCTCTTGGCGGTCTGTACCGCCAGCGGGCCGTTCTCGACGATGGCGCGGGCCAGTTCCAGCGCGCCGGCCAGGGCGGCGCCCGGCTCGGTGATGCGGTTGACCAGGCCGAAGGAGTAGGCGCGCTCGGCCGTCAACATTTCGCCCGTCAGGATCACTTCCATGGCGATGTGGTACGGCAGACGGCGCGGCAGGCGCAGCATGCCGCCGGCGCCGGCCACCAGGCCGCGCTTGACTTCAGGCAGGCCGAACTTGGCGTTGCTGGCGGCCACGATCAGGTCGGAAGCCAGCGCCATTTCGCAGCCGCCAGCCAGTGCGTAGCCTTCCACCGCCGCGATCAGCGGCTTCTTGGGGGGCCGCTCGTTCAGGCCGGCGAAGCCGCGGCCTTCCACGTAGGGACGCTGCCCCGACTTGGCGAAGGCCTTCAGGTCCATGCCCGAGGAGAACGTGCCGCCGCCGCCCGTCAGGATGCCGATGCGGATGTCGTCGCGGCTGTCCAGCTGGTCCAGCGCCGCGGCCATGGCCTGCGCGGTTTCCAGGTTGATGGCGTTCTTGGCCTCGGGACGGTTGATCGTGATGATCTGGATGCCGTCGGTGACTTCTACCTTGATCAGGTCTGACATGGGACTGCTCCTTCCGGGAATTCTCGGAATCGGGTTCCGGGTTTTATATAAGACTTGGTACGCAACCTGGAATCATACGATCATTGGTTTCCAGGCGCAGCGACAGGCCCGCGTGGCGTCCACCAGCGGCACACTGTCCCCCTTGTGAACCGCCCAGAAGTCCTAGATGTAACCGTCCGCCCGGCATTCGGGAACCGGACCGCCCCGGGCCAGTTAAAATGTCGGGTTTCCCACGCCCAGGGCAAGCCTTGCCCGGCGGCCGAATTCCAAGAATCCTATGCTCACCTTTCAGCAAATCATCCTTACGCTCCAGGAATACTGGGACAAGCAGGGTTGCGCCCTGCTGCAGCCCTACGACATGGAAGTCGGCGCCGGCACCTCGCATACCGCCACATTCCTGCGCGCGATCGGTCCGGAGCCCTGGCGCGCCGCCTACGTGCAGCCCTCGCGCCGCCCCAAGGACGGCCGCTACGGCGAAAACCCCAACCGCCTGCAGCACTACTACCAATACCAGGTGGTGCTGAAGCCCGCGCCCCCAGAAATTCTGGACCTGTACATCGGCTCGCTCAAGGCGCTGGGCATCGACCCGGCCCAGCATGACATCCGCTTCGTCGAGGACGACTGGGAAAACCCCACCCTCGGCGCCTGGGGCCTGGGCTGGGAAGTCTGGCTGAACGGCATGGAAGTCACCCAGTTCACCTACTTCCAGCAAGTGGGCGGCCTGGACTGCACGCCGACCACCGGTGAAATCACCTACGGCCTGGAGCGCCTGGCCATGTACCTGCAGGACGTGCAAAGCGTGTACGACCTGGTCTGGACCGAAGGCGCCAACGGCAACCGCGTGCTGTATCGCGACGTGTTTCACCAGAACGAGGTGGAGCAGTCGACCTATAACTTCGAGCATTCGTCGGCCGAGATGCTGTTCTCGCACTTCAACGACTATGAAGCCGAGGCCAAGCGCCTGATGGACGTGCCGCTGGCGCTGCCCGCCTACGAGGCCGCGCTGAAGGCCGCGCATACGTTCAACATGCTGGACGCGCGCGGCGCGATCAGCGTCACCGAGCGCGCCGCCTACATCGGCCGCATCCGCAACCTGTCGCGCGCCGTCGCGCAGGCCTATTACGATTCCCGCGAACGACTGGGCTTTCCCATGCTGGGCCGCGACAAGGCCGCCGGGGAGGCTGCATAAATGACGACGAACATCCGCCCGCTGCTGGTCGAACTGCTGACCGAAGAACTTCCGCCCAAGGCCCTGCAGAAGCTGGGCCAGGCCTTCGCCGAAGGCGTGCGCGCCACGCTGGAGCGCCACGGCCTGCTGGCCGCCGGCTGCGCCGCCACCGCGTATTCCACGCCGCGCCGCCTGGCCGTGCACCTGTCCGCCGTGCTGGCGCAGGCGCCCGACCAGCCCTATGCCGAAAAGCTGATGCCGGTAAAGATCGGCCTGACCGAAGACGGCAAGGCTACCCCCGCGCTGCAGAAGAAGCTGGCCGCCAAGGGCCTGGAAAACATCGACCTGGCTACCCTGGAACGCGAATCCGACGGCAAGCAGGACTACCTGGTCGCCCGCGGCACCGCTCCCGGCGCCCAACTGGCAGCCGGCCTGCAGGAAGGCATCGACGCCGCCATCAACGGCCTGCCCATTCCCAAGGTCATGCGCTACCAATTGGCCGACGGCGTCACCACCGTCAAGTTCGTGCGTCCGGCGCACGGCCTGGTCGCGCTGTTCGGCGCCGACGTGGTGCCGGTATCCGCGCTGGGCCTGGCCGCCGGCCGCGACACGCTGGGCCACCGCTTCATGAGCGCGGGTCCCGTGTCCATCGCCGACGCCGACGCCTATGCCGCCACCCTGGCCGAAAAGGGCCGCGTGATGGCCTCGTTCGAAGGCCGCCGCGACGAGATCCAGCGCCAGCTGCTCGACCATGCCGGCCGCCTGAACGCCACCCTGGGCGATGATCCCGAAGTGGCCGCGCTGCTGGACGAAGTCACGGCCCTGGTCGAACACCCCACCGTCTACGTGGGCCAGTTCGAAGAGCAGTTCCTGCAAGTGCCGCAGGAATGCCTGATCCTGACCATGCGGCTGAACCAGAAGTACTTCCCGCTGTTCGATCCGGCCAGCGGCCGCCTGACGCACCGCTTCCTTATCGTCAGCAACATGCGCACCGACAATCCGGTGAACATCGTCGAAGGCAACCAGCGCGTGGTGCGCCCGCGCCTGGCGGACGCGCAGTTCTTCTTTGAAACCGACCGCAAGACCCCGCTGGCGGCGCGCGTCGAACAACTGGGCTCGATCGTCTACCACAACAAGCTGGGCACCCAGCTCGAACGCGTGGAGCGCGTGCGCGCCATCGCCCGCGGCGTGGCCGAACAACTGGGCGGCGACGTATCCGCCGCCGACCGCGCAGCCATGCTGGCCAAGGCCGACCTGGGCTCGAACATGGTGGGCGAATTCCCCGAGCTGCAAGGCGTCATGGGCGCCTACTACGCGGCCGGCGACGGCGAGCCCGACAGCGTGGTGCAAGCCCTGCGCACGCAGTACCGCAACCGCTACGACGCGCCCGTCACCGCTGAATCGCTGACCGCCGCCATCCTGTTCATCGCCGAGCGCGTGGAAACCATGGTCGGCATCTGGGCCATCGGCCTGGCGCCCACCGGCGAACGCGACCCCTTCGGCCTGCGCCGCGCCGCGCTGGGCCTGATCAGCGCGTTCGAGCAATTGGCCGCAGGCGGCTGGCTCAAGATCAGCTCGGCCGGCCCCCTGTCGCTGGACGGCCTGCTGCAACTGGCCGCAGGGACCTTCCCCGCCGGCAAGATTCCCGCCGACACGCTGGCCGAGGTCCGCGCCTTCATCTACGAACGCTACCGTAACCAGCTGATCAACGACTTCGACCGCAACGCCGTCGAAGCCGTGATCGCGCTGACCCCGCCGCTGCACCAGGTGGCCGAGCGCGTGCGCGCTGCCGCCGCCTTCGCGCTGCTGCCCGAGGCCGCCAGCCTGGCCGCCGCCAACAAGCGCATCGGCAACCTGCTCAAGAAGGCCGAAGGCGAGATCGGCGCGGTGAACGACGCCGCGCTGGTGGAACCGGCCGAAAAGGCGCTGGCCGCCGCCGTGTCCGCGCTGCGCCCCAAGGCCGAGGCGCAACTGGCCGCGGGCGACTTCGCCGGCAGCCTGAGCACGCTGGCCCAGGTCCGCGAACCCGTGGACGCCTTCTTTGCCGACGTCATGGTCATGGCCGAGGACCCGGCCGTGCGCGCCAACCGGCTGGCCCTGCTGGGCCAGTTGCATGGCCTGATGAACCAGGTCGCTGACATCTCCAGGCTGGCACAGTGAAGCTCATCATCCTAGACCGCGACGGCGTCATCAACCAGGACAGCGATTCGTTCGTCAAGAATCCCGACGAATGGATCGCCCTGCCCGGCAGCCTGCACGCCATCGCCCGGCTGACGCAGGCGGGCTGGAAGGTGGTGGTCGCCACCAACCAGTCGGGCCTGGCGCGCGGCCTGTTCGACATGGACACGCTGACGGCCATCCATACCAAGATGCGCCGCGAACTGGCCGCCGCAGGCGGCAGTATCGACGCGGTCTTCATGTGCCCGCACGGCCCCGATGACAACTGCGCCTGCCGCAAGCCCAAGCCCGGCATGTTCGAACAGATCGGGCACCGCTACGACGTCGACCTGGCCGGCGTGCCGGCGGTGGGCGATTCGCTGCGCGACCTGCAGGCCTCGTCGTCGGTCGGCTGCTCGCCCTGGCTGGTGCTGAGCGGCAATGGCAAGAAGACGCTGGCCAAGGGCGGCTTGCCGGACAATACCCGCGTCTGCGACGACCTGTCGGCCGTGGTCGACGCGCTGCTGCAGGACCATTGATCCGATGGCCCGCCTACGTTCGCTGCTGTACTTCCTGTTCCTGGCCGTCACGGTCATCCCCTACGCGTTCGCTTGCATCCTGTGGGCGCCGCTGCCGCTGCACTGGCGCTATAAGTTGACCGTGGGCTGGCCGCGCCTGGCCATCTGGGGCGCGCGCTTCTTCTGCGGCATCCGCTGGCAGGTCAAGGGCTGGGAAAATCTGCCCGACGGCCCGGCGGTGCTGCTGTCCAAGCATCAATCAGCCTGGGAAACGCTGTTCTTCCCCGCCCACATGCCGCGCGAAGTCTGCTTCGTCTACAAGAAGGAACTGCACATGGTGCCGTTCTTCGGCTGGGGCCTGGCGCTGCTGCGCATGATCCCGATCGACCGCGCCAAGGGTCGCGATGCCTTCGACCAGGTGGTCAAGCAAGGCCAGACCCGCCTGGACGAAGGCCGCTGGCCCCTGCTGTTTCCCGAGGGCACCCGCGTGCCGCCCGGCAAGACCGGCCGCTTCAAGATGGGCGGCGCGCTGCTGGCCTCGCGCACCGGCGCCGCCGTCATCCCGGTGGCGCACAATGCCGGCGAATGCTGGCGCCGCAACGCCTTTGTGAAGTATCCGGGCATGGTTACCGTGTCCATCGGTCCCGCGATAGAATCCAAGGGACTCTCCCCCGAGGAACTGAACAAAAAGGTTCAGGACTGGATCGAAGGGGAAATGCGGCGTCTCAATCCAGAAAGGTATGGCCAGCACTGATCAGCTCGAACTCCTGTTCGACGAACAGCAGCACGACGCGCCCACGGGCGCGCCGCCGCTGAACGCCGCGCCGAAGGCTCCGGCCGCACCTAAGCCGGCCGCGCCTAAGCCGGCCGCGCCCAAGCCCCTCTTCCCCGATCTGCCCCCGGCTGCCGCCCCTGCGGGCGAACCGCTGCTGACGCTGTCGCCCAACGCGGCCTCGCTCGTCCCCACGCCCTGCCCCGACCCGCTGCCGCCCGGCGCGCGCTGGCGCGAAGTCTCGACCGAGCAGCAGCCCATCGGCTTCGTGCTGCTGCGCTCGCGCCGCCGCAGCATCGGCTTCGTGATCACCGACGACGGCTTGCGCGTCACCGCCCCGAACTGGGTCACGCTGACGCAGGTGGACGACGCCGTGCGCGAGAAAGCCCGCTGGATCCTCACCAAGCTGCGCGAATGGCACGCCCGCAAGCAGCAGCTTGCCATGGCGCACACGCGCTGGCAGGCGGGCGGCGAACTGCCGTACCTGGGCAAGCGCATTGTGATCGGCGTAGGCGGCGACAGCCGCCAGGCCAACCTGTCGGGCGACGCCGACGCCCCGCAGGATGGCGACACCTTGTGGCTGGCGCTGCCGTCCTCGGCGGACCAGGGCCGCATCCGCGATTCGGCCCAGGCCTGGCTGCAACAGCGCGCCGGCGCCTGGTTCGGCGCGCGCCTGGCCCACTTCCTGCAGGTCAGCGGCCTGAAGATCCAACGCTGGCGCCTATCCTCGGCCGCCACCCGCTGGGGCTCCTGCACCAGCGACGGCAACATCATGCTGAACTGGCGCCTGATCCATTTCGCGCCCGCCATCATCGACTACGTCATCGCGCACGAGCTTGCCCATTTGCGCGAAATGAACCACAGTCAGGACTTCTGGCGCGAAGTGGGGCAAATCCTGCCCGACTTCGAAGACGCCAAGAACATCCTGCGGCGTCACGACCCCGCATCCTTGCCTCAGTTCTGAGGCATTCTGGAGACACGAAAATGTTGCTGCTGATTCCGGGCCCGGTCACGACCGACGCGCGGGTGAAGGCCGCCATGGCGCAAGACTATGCGCCGTGGGACAACGATTTCCGCCAGACCTACCGGCAGGTCTGCGATGGCGTGCTGCGCACGGCGCTGGCGTCGCCCGACGAGCACGCCGCGCTGGCGCTGCCGGGCTGCGGCCACTTCGCGGTGGAAGCCGCGATCCGCAGCTTCATCCCCGCCGGCGGTCGCCTGCTGGCCCCCTCCACCGGCGCCTACGCCGCCCGCCTGCAAAAGCTGGCCGGCGATGCCGGCCGCGTCGCCGTGCCGCTGCCCGTCGGCCCCACCGAGCGGATCGATCCGCTGGCGGTCGCCCACGCCCTGGAACAGGATCCCACGCTCACCCACCTGGCGCTGGTCTACAGCGAAACCGGCAGCGGCATCTGCCATGACGTGCCTGAACTCGCGCGCATCGCGCACGGACTCGGCCGCCGCGTCATCGTCGACGCCGTGTCCGCCTTCGGCGCGCTGCCCCTGGAACTGCGCGCCCTGCCCGCCGTGGAAGCGGTGGTGTTGACCGCCAACAAGTGCCTGGAAGGCATGCCCGGCGCCGCCTTCGTGGTGGCGCGGCGCGACAGCCTGGAAGCGGCGCGCGGCGTCGCCGGCAGCTGGTCGCTGGACCTGGCCGACATCTACCAGCAAAGCCTGCAGCCCAATGCCGGCCCGCGTTTCACGCCGCCCGCCCCCACGCTGGCGGCGCTGGCCGTGGCGCTGGAACTGCACCGCGAAGAAGGCCGCGAGGCCCGCCTGGCACGCTACACAGCCAACATGCGCACGCTATATGATGGCGTCAGGGAGCTGGGCCTGGCGCCTTACCTGACGCCTGCCCTGCAGGGCCCAATCGTCGTCAACGTCCGCGCCCCTGACGCGCCGACCTGGAACCTGCAATTGTTCGTGGACGCCCTCAAGCGCCGCGGCTACGTGCTCAGCAACTTCTACAACACCGAACAACCTTCGTTCCGGGTCGGCTGCATCGGCGCCTTCGGGCCCGACCAGATGCGGCAGGCAGTCGACGCCATGGGCGGCGCGCTGCGCGACATCGGCATCACCCGGGAAGCCGCCGGCAACGGCGGATTCTTCCCGCTCCCCCTCACCGCTTAAGGAAAACATCCCATGCGTATGCTCCACACCATGCTGCGAGTCGGCAACCTCGACAAGTCCATCGACTTCTACACCAACGTGCTCGGCATGCGCGTGCTGCGCCGCAATGACTACCCCGAGGGCAAGTTCACGCTGGCCTTCGTCGGCTACCAGGACGAATCCGAAGGCGCCGTCATCGAACTGACCCACAACTGGGACACGGACAAATACGACCTGGGCACCGGCTACGGCCACATCGCCCTGGAAGTCGACAACGCCTACGAGGCCTGTGACAAGGTCAAGGAAAAAGGCGGCAAGGTCACGCGCGAAGCCGGCCCGATGAAGCACGGCAAGACCGTCATCGCCTTTGTCGAAGACCCCGATGGCTACAAGATCGAGTTCATCCAGAAAAAGGGCCGCCAGGACTGAGCCCCCCGCGCGGCCGACGCCAGGAAGACATTCCATGATCCACACCATCCTGAAAATGGGCGATCCGCGGCTGTTGCGCGTGGCCGCGCCCGTGGAACGCTACGACACGCCCGAACTGCACGCGCTGATCGACGACATGTTCGAAACCATGGCCGCCGCGCAAGGGGTGGGCCTGGCCGCGCCGCAGATCGGCGTGGACCTGCAGCTGGTGATCTTCGGCTTCGACCGCAACGAGCGCTATCCGGACGCGCCCGCCGTCCCGCAGACCATTCTGTGCAATCCGGTCATCACGCCGCTGTCTGACGAAATGGAAGACGGCTGGGAAGGCTGCCTGTCGGTGCCGGGCCTACGCGGCGTGGTGCCGCGCTACCGCCACATCCGCTACAGCGGGCGCGATCCCTACGGCCAGCTCATCGAGCGCGAGGCCGAGGGGTTTCACGCCCGGGTGGTGCAGCACGAATGCGACCACCTGATCGGCCGGCTCTACCCGTCGCGCATCCAGGACTTCAGCAAATTCGGGTTCACTGAAATCCTGTTCCCCGACATGGATCCGAACCAGGACGACTAAGACCTTGCTCCCGCCTTGCGGGAGCTTGCGTCTCTTCCCTACGCCTCTCCCGAACCCGCCTTGGCGGCCTGCGGCGACAGCTCTTCAGGCGCGAAATCATCCACCTGCAACACCCGCGACACCAGCGCTTCGGCCTCTTGCAGCGAGGCCGCCTGCGCGTCGGTAATGGCGCCGCGCTGGTGGGCTTCACGCCAATCGCGCACGCCGGACTGGCGCAGGCGGTCGCGCAGCGGCTGCACCGCGTCCGCCAGCGCGAAGGCGCGGGTCAGGAGACCCACCGGATCGTCGCCGGCGGCGCCGGCCTCGCGATGCAGGTCGGCCGCCAGGCGCACATGCGTGGGCGAAGGCTTGAGCAGCAGTTCCGCGCATTCCCGCGTCAAGGCGTCGCTCGGCCCCTTGGCCAGGCGCAACGGCAGGATGGCGGCGCGCAGCCCCCATGACAACACGCGGCCCGGCAGGTTGCGCAAGACCTGGTCCATGCTTTTCTCGATGCTGGCGTAGCCCTGCTCCAGGCACCAATGCACCAGCGGCAGGTCGTCGTGCTTGCGGCCCTCGTCTTCCCAGCGTTTGAGCACCGCCGACTGCAGATACAGCTCGGACAGGATGTCGCCCAGACGGGCGGAGATCATCTCGCGGCGCTTCAGCCCCCCGCCCAGTTGCGCCAGCGTGGCATCGGCCAGCAGCGCGAAGCCCGAGGCATGGCGGCCCAGCCGCCGGTAGTGGCCGGCCACGGGGCCGGATGAAGGCGCAGGCGCCAGCACTCCGCCAGTCCAGGCGCGGCCGATGGCCCGCAGCGCGTTGATGCCCGTGTGGCGCAGATGGCGCCAGAACACGTCGTGGAAGACCTCCATGCCGCGGTCTTCGTCGGGGTTGCCCAGCGCCAGGATTTCCGGCATCAGGTAAGGGTGGGCGCGGATCGCGCCCTGGCCGAAGATGATCAGGTTGCGCGTCAGGATGTTGGCGCCCTCGACCGTGATGGCGATGGGCACGGCGCGGTACAGCGCGCCCAGGTAGTTGCTGGGACCGTCGATGACGGCGCGGCCGGCATGGATGTCCATCGCGTCGTTGACCGAGCCGCGCATGCGCTCGGTGGCGTGGTACTTCATGATGCCCGAGACCACCGCCGGCTTGACGCCCTGGTTCAGCGCGGCGCAGGTCAGGCGCCGGGCGGCTTCGACCAGATAGGCATTGCCAGCCAGCCGGGCCAGCCCTTCCTGCACGCCTTCGAACTTGCCCACGGGAATGCCGAACTGTTCGCGCACTCGGGCATACATGCCCGTGGTGTGCGCGCACATCGCGGCGGCGGCGGCCGATAGCGAAGGCAGGGAAATGCCCCGCCCCGCCGCCAGCGCGCTCATCAGCATCTGCCAGCCATGGCCGGCGCGTTCTGCGCCGCCGATCAGCGCATCCAGCGGCACGAACACGTCGCGTCCGCGGTTGGGGCCGTTCTGGAAGACCTGCATGGCGGGCAGGTGGCGGCGCCCGATCTCCACGCCGGGCGCTTCGGTCGGCACCAGCGCGACCGATATGCCGATGTCCTTGGCGCCGCCCAGGATGCCGTCGGGGTCCGACAGCTTGAAAGCCAGGCCCAGCACGGTCGCCACCGGCCCAAGCGTGATGTAGCGCTTGTGCCAGTTGAGCCGGATGCCGATCAGTTCGCGCCCGTCGACCACCTGGCGGCAGACCACGCCCGTGTCCACCATGGACGCGGCGTCCGAGCCAGCCTCGGGGCTGGTCAGGCCGAAGCAAGGCACCTCGCGCCCGTCCGCCAGCCGCGGCAGCCAGTAGTCGCGCTGCGCCGGGGTGCCGAACTGCATCAGCAGTTCGCCCGGCCCCAGTGAGTTGGGCACCATCACGGTAACGCCCGCGGTAATGGAATAGGCCGAGATGCGCCGCACGACCTCGGAGTGCGCGTAGGGTGAAAAGCCCAGGCCGCCGTAGCGCCGCGGAATGATCATGCCGAAGAAGCGTTCGGCCTTCAGGAAGTCCCATACCTCGGGCGGCAGGTCGCGCCGGTTCCAGGTGATGTCCCATTCGTCCAGCATGGCGCAAAGCCGTGCCAGCGGGCCATCTATGAAGCGCTGCTCGTCCGCGGTCAACGTGGCTGCCGGCACGTCCAGCAGCTTGCGCCAGTCGGGATTGCCGGTGAACAGATCCGCATCCCACCAGGTGTCCCCGGCCTCGATGGCTTCGCGCTCCGTCGCCGACATGGCGGGCAGCGCGTTGCGCGCCCAGCGGTAAGCAGGTTCCGAGATGCGGCGCCGGCGCCACGCATTGAAGTCCATGAGTGTTCCTCACTGTTATGGCCCCAGGCCCCAGGGCGTATCAGGTCAAAGTACCAGAATTGGCGGCGCCGGGCCAAGCTGCGGCCTGCCGACTCTGCGACAATGGGCCTCGGCGCGCAGCGCGCAATCCATCGCTATCCGGGCAGTCTCCGCATGCTGAACAAACTCTGGCTGGGCTTTTTCCTTACCGCGGCCGCGGCGGCGCTGTACCGCTGGCTGGTCATCGGCGATCCCGAAGTCTTCCGCATGATGGTCGCCAGCCTGTTCGACATGGCCCGCGTGTCCGTGGAAGTGATGGTGCTGCTGTTCGGCACGCTGACGCTGTGGCTGGGCTTTCTGCGCATCGCCGAAGGCGCGGGCCTGGTGGAAAAGCTGGCGCACGTGCTGGGACCGCTGTTCGCGCGCCTGATGCCGGGCGTGCCGCGCAACCACCCGGCCATCGGCTTGATCACGCTGAACTTCGCCGCCAACGGACTGGGCCTGGACAACGCCGCCACGCCCATCGGGTTGCGCGCCATGCGCGAATTGCAGTCGCTCAATCCCACGCCCGAAACCGCCAGCAACGCGCAGATCCTGTTCCTGGTGCTGAATGCTTCATCACTGACCCTGCTGCCGGTGACGCTGTTCATGTTCCGCGCGCAGCAAGGCGCGCCGGACCCGACGCTGGTGTTCCTGCCCATTCTGCTGGCCACCAGCGCATCGACCCTGGCCGGGTTCCTGGCCGTGGCGGCCTGCCAGCGGCTGCGCCTCATCGATCCCGTGGTCATGCTTTGGCTGGGCGGCGCGGCGCTGCTCATGGGCGGATTCATGGCCTTGCTGGCGAGCATGTCGGCGGCGGCCATCGCCTCGCTGTCGTCGCTGCTGGGCAACCTGGTCCTGTTCGGCATCCTGATAGCCTTCCTGGTGACGGGCGCCTGGAAGAAGGTGCCGGTCTACGAGGCCTTCATCGAAGGCGCCAAGGAAGGCTTCGACATTGCCAAGAGCCTGCTGCCCTATCTGGTCGCGATGCTGTGCGCGGTGGGCGTGCTGCGCGCCTCGGGCGCGCTGGATTTCCTGCTGGACGGCATCCGCTGGCTGGCGGTGCAGGCGGGCTGGGACACGCGCTTCGTGGACGCCTTGCCGACGGCCCTGGTCAAACCCTTCTCGGGCAGCGCGGCGCGCGCCATGATGCTGGAAACCATGACGCATTTCGGCGTGGACAGCTTCCCCGCGCTGCTGGCCGCGGTGGTGCAAGGCAGCACCGAAACCACCTTCTACGTGCTGGCGGTGTATTTCGGATCGGTGGGCATATTGCGGGCGCGCCACGCGGTGGGCTGCGCCCTGATCGCCGATCTGGCCGGCGTGCTGGCGGCCATCGGCGTGTGCTACTGGTTCTTCGGCTGAAAGCCGCCGCGCGGCGGCGGGTAGCGCCAGGGTGGCGCTACCCGCCCCGTATCAATCCACCAGCAGGATCTTCATGCCGTTGGTGCCGCCGCTGTCGCGGTAGAAGTCGCCCTTGGTCAGGATCACCCAGTCGCCGGTCTGCACCAGGTTGCGCTTGCGCAGTTCATCGATGGCGGCGTTGCTCAAATCGGCAGGCTCGTAGTCCGACGGCGCGAACGGAATCGTGTAGACGCCGCGGAACATGGCCACGCGGTTTTGCGTGATGCTGTGCGGGCTGTAGCAGTAGATCGGCACGCCCGAGCGGATGCGCGACATGATCAGCGGCGTGTGGCCGCTTTCGGTCAGCGAGATGATGGCCTTGACGCCGGGGAAATGGTTGGCCGCGTACATGGCCGCAAGCGCGATGGTCTCGTCGCAGCGCGTGAAGGTCTCGCCCAGGCGGTGATGCGACTTGGTCGAGGTCGGGTGCTTTTCCGCGCCCAGGCAGACGCGGGCCATGGCCTGCACGGTTTCCACGGGATACTGGCCCGACGCGCTTTCCGCCGACAGCATGACGGCGTCGGTGTAGTCCAGCACCGCGTTGGCCACGTCGGACACTTCGGCGCGCGTGGGCATGGGGCTGGAGATCATCGACTCCATCATCTGCGTCGCGGTGATGACGACCTTGTTCAGGGTGCGCGCGTGCTGGATGATGCGCTTCTGGATGCCGACGAGTTCGGCATCGCCCACTTCCACGCCCAGGTCGCCGCGCGCCACCATCACGCCGTCGCTGGCGCGGATCAGCGCGTCCAGCGCTTCGTCGTCGGCCACGGCTTCGGCGCGTTCGATCTTGGCGATGATCCAGGCCTGGCTGCCGGCGGCCGCCAGCAGCGTGCGCGCCTCGTCGATATCGCTGCCATAGCGCGGAAACGACACGGCCACGTAGTCAAGTTCCATCTCGGCGGCCAGCTTGATGTCGACACGGTCCTTGTCGGTCAGGCTGGGCGCCGACAGGCCGCCGCCGCGGCGGTTGATGCCCTTGTTGTTCGACAGCGGACCGCCCACCGTCACGGTGGTGTGGACCTCGTCGCCTTCGACGCTGTCCACCACCAGCACCACGCGGCCGTCATCCAGCAGCAGCTCGTCGCCAACGCGGCAGTCCTGCACCAGTTCGGGGTAATCGATGCCCACGATGCTGGCCGTGCCCTCTTCCTTGGGATGCACGCGCGACAGCGTGAACGGCTGGCCGATCTGCAGCTGGACCAGTTTGTCCTTGAAGCGCGCGATACGGATCTTGGGGCCTTGCAGGTCGCCCATGATGGCGACGAAGCGGCCCTGCTTGGCGGCGATCTCGCGCACCATGCGGGCGCGCTCGCGATGGTCGTCAGCGCTGCCGTGCGAGAAGTTCAGGCGGGCCACGTCCAGGCCCGCGCGGATCAGCGCTTCTATGCGTTCAGGCGTCGAAGTCGAAGGTCCCAGGGTGGCGACAATTTTGGTGCGGCGCAATACGGGCATGACGATCCACTCTCGCTAAAACAACAAAAACGCTATGGTACGCCGGCCGCGCCCGCGCAGGTATCATGGGCATCACCTCAACCGAAAAACGAGCTCGACTGAACCCGTGAAAATCGTCATCGCCCCCGACTCTTTCAAAGAAAGCGTGTCCGCTCCCGATGCCGCAGCAGCGATTGCCCGCGGCGTGAAGGCCGCTGTTCCCGGCGCCCACACGGTATGCATTCCGATGGCCGACGGCGGCGAAGGCACGGTCGAAGCCGTGCTCGCTGCGACCGGCGGCAAGGAATGCCAGCTGACGGTGAACGATGCCTTGGGCTACAAGGTCGACGCCGTCTGGGGCTTGCTGGAGGACGGCACGGCGGTGATCGAGATGGCTGCGGCAGCGGGTCTGGAACTGATCGCGCCTTCCAAGCGCGATCCCATGCGCGCCAGCAGCCACGGCGTGGGCGAACTGATGCTGGCCGCCCTGAACGCGGGCGCCACGCGCATCATCCTGGGCCTGGGCGGCTCTGCCACCAACGACGCGGGCGCGGGCATGCTGACGGCCCTGGGCGTGCGCCTGCTGGACGCGGATGGCCGCAGCCTGCCGCCCGGCGGCGGCGCGCTGGGCAAGCTGGCCAGCATCGACACCCGCGGCCTCGACCCGCGCCTGGCCGGGATCCGCATCGACATCGCCTCCGACGTGGACAACCCTTTGTGCGGTCCGCAGGGCGCCTCGCATGTATTCGGCCCGCAAAAGGGCGCGACGCCTGAACAGGTGCTGGTCCTGGATCAGATGCTGACGAATTTCGCCGACGTGTGCGCCAGGCACCTGGGGGCCGATCACCGCGACCACCCGGGCGCGGGCGCGGCGGGCGGTCTGGGGTTCGCGGCCAAGGCTTTCCTCAATGCGCAATTCCGGCCCGGCGTTGAGATCGTGGCGGAACTGGGCGGCCTGGCCCAGGCGGTCGAGGGTGCGACCCTGGTGTTCACGGGCGAAGGCCGCATGGACGCGCAGACCCTGCGCGGCAAGACCCCTGCCGGCGTGGCAAAAATCGCGCAGCGCGCCGGCGTGCCCGTGGTGGCGCTGGCCGGCTCGCTCGGCGAAGGCTACGAAGCGCTGCACGCCTGCGGCATCAGCGCCGCCTTCAGCCTGGCGCCGGGCCCCATCACGCTGCAGCAGGCGCTCACCGACGCCGAAAAATTGCTGGCCGACCGCGCCCGCGACGTCATGCAGCTATGGATGAGCGCGCAGAAACGCATGCTGTAGGCATCCACGTAAAAAAGCCCGCTTGCGCGGGCTTTTTGATTTCGAGGTCCGACGTCACTCGGCCTGCAGCACGCCGGCCGCCACCAGCGCATCGGCCAGGCGGATATACCGGTCCACCGAAATATCCTCGGCGCGCGCCGTGGGCGCGATGTCCAGCGCTTCCCAGGGCACTTGCGGCGCCCAGTCCGCCAGCACCCGGCGC